>CBDUNM010000004.1:0-85439 GCA_965368585.1 uncultured Chromatiales bacterium
GGCCGAAGTTTACCATTGCCATGGTTAAGTCGCTGAGTCACATGCTCCTTGAAATGATCAGCGATCTCGAGTCCTGCTGCATGCAGAATGCCCGGCAACGCCTCGCGCACTACCTGGTATGCCGCGCCCATGACGGCGCGGAGCCGACGGAGATCCTGCAACTGCCAGCCAGCAAGGCCATTGTCGCGTCGACGTTGAATCTGTCCGCGGAAACCTTCTCCCGCGAATTGCACCAACTCGCCCGCGACGGGTTGATCAGCATCGACCGGCGTAAGATCCGCATGCACGACGTGGACAAATTGAAAGCCTTGGCGCAACAGGGCGACACCAATCATGCCGAGCGTTGAGTAACACACGCCAGACCCAGGGATCACCCGGTCGCGATCGTGCCGCGCAGCGCACAGCGACCGGTCGCGGCCGAACCTTTCCAATCGATGCTGCAACACTCCGTCAAGCGTCGTGCCGGCGGTGCTGCTTGCCACCCGGATCGGTATGACCCGCGCGTCAGGGGCGCCGGTGGAATCGGGCAACCCGGGGACGCGGCTTCGGTTCAAAGCGGTGCTGCCGGGCAATCACCCGGATGTTGTGGTGCCGCCGAATTACGCGGTCGATGCGCTGCTGCGCTGGGGCTATCCGTTGCTGCCGGGCGCGGTAATCTGCGGCCCCGAGTTCTCGGGCGACAAAAAGACATTCTTCTGCGCCATCGAGCACCCGCACGAAGGCAGGGTGTTCGGCCGGCGCTGGCCGACCGACGGGACCGTCGTGCCCAAATCGGGCGTGATTGCCGTCCGGGAAAGGTCCGGGAAGAAAACCCAATACTGACCCGGGCTAGCGTTGGCGATAGCTCTACCAACTACTGCGCCACCCAACCGCCGTCGATCTGCTGCAGCGAGCCGGTAATCGCGGCGGCCGCATCGGTGCAAAGAAACACCGCCAACGCGGCCACCTGCTCCACCGTGATAAACTGCTTGGTCGGTTGCGCCGCCAGCAACACATCACGCTTGACCGCCTCCTCGGAAATATTGCGGGTCCTGGCCGTGTCCGGAATCTGCTGTTCAACCAACGGCGTCCAGACATAGCCGGGGCAGATCGCATTCACCGTGACCCCGTGCTCGGCCCCTTCCAACGCAACCACCTTGGTCAAACCCGCGATCCCGTGCTTGGCAGCCACGTAAGCTGCCTTGAACGGCGAGGCGACCAGCGCATGCGCCGATGCCGTATTGATGATTCTTCCCCAACCCTGGCGCTTCATCGAACCCATCACCAGGCGCGTGGTATGGAAGGCGGCGGACAGGTTCAAGGCGATGATCAGGTCCCAGCGTGCCACCGGGAACGCTTCGATCGGCGCGACGTGTTGCGTGCCGGCATTGTTGTGCAGGATATCGACGGTACCGAACGCGTCGTTGGCCGCTTCGATCATGGTTTCGATTTTGTCCGGCTCAGTGAGATCGGCATCGGAATAGATCGCCCGTACCGAAAACTCGGTCTCGATCCTACGGCGGATGGCCTCTATTTCGGCGGCGTCACCGAAGCCGTTCAGCACGATATTGGCGCCTTCGCGTGCATAGGCCCGGGCGCAGCCCAAACCGATGCCCGATGTGGAGCCGGTCACCAGCGCGGTTTTACCGGAAAGAAATGCCATGTGTGCGTCTCCTGATCGAATTGATGCTGCGATGCAACCTAAACCGAATTTGGCGACAATGCCACCACTGGAGGTGTGGATCGGGCTACCACGGTCAAACTCCGGCGTACTGCAGGCGATCACCGATCCAGCGCCGCTCCAGAGCGGCCGCCTGCGCGGGATAGCCCGCCAGCATTTCGTCGGCCGCCGCCTGGACGCGGGCAGCCAGATCGGCATCCCGCACCAGATCCGCCACACGGAACTGCAGTTCACCGGTCTGGCGGGTGCCCAGCACCTCGCCCGGGCCACGCAGCTCCAAATCCTTCTGCGCCACCAGAAATCCGTCGTTGGTGTCGCGCAACACCGACAGCCGCTGCTTGGCCTGCGTGTTCAACGGCGGGTGGTACATCAACACGCAATGGCTCTGCACGACGCCGCGTCCGACGCGACCGCGCAGCTGATGCAGTTGCGCCAGGCCCAGCCGCTCCGGATTCTCGATGATCATCAGGCTTGCGTTGGGCACGTCGACACCGACTTCGACCACCGTGGTCGCCACCAGCAAGTCGACCTCACCGGCCTTGAAATCGATCATGACCTGTTCCTTGTCACCCGCTTTGAGGCGACCGTGTACCAGTCCGATACGCCGTTCCGGCAGGGCCTCGGTCAAACTCGCCGCGGTGTCTTCCGCCGCCTGACACTGCAATGCCTCGGACTCTTCGATGAGGGTGCACACCCAGTACGCCTGACGGCCCTCGCGGCACGCCTTGTCAACCCTTTCCACCACTTCGCCACGCCGCTTGTCAGAGATCACCACCGTGGTGACCGGCGAGCGGCCCGGCGGCAGTTCGTCGATAACCGACAGATCGAGATCGGCATAGGCGGTCATCGCCAGCGTGCGCGGTATCGGCGTGGCGGTCATGATCAATTGGTGCGGCACGCGACCGCCTTCCCCACCCTTCTCGCGCAACGCCAGGCGCTGATGCACACCGAACCGGTGTTGCTCGTCCACGATCACCAGCCCCAATGCATGGAACAGCACGTCGTCCTGAAACAAGGCGTGCGTACCGATCACGACATGCGCCTCGCCACCAGCGATACGTTCGAGTATCTGCCGGCGCGACTGCCCTTTGGTGCGGCCGGTCAGCCAATCGACGTGCAGACCCAGACCTTCGAACCACGCCTGAAAATTCCGCAAATGCTGTTCGGCCAGCAACTCCGTCGGCGCCATCAGCGCGACCTGATGCGCGGCTTCGACCGCCTGCAGGGCCGCGGTCGCGGCGACCACGGTCTTGCCCGACCCGACATCACCCTGAACCAGGCGCAGCATCGGACGCGAGCCGCTGAGGTCGGCCGCGATCTCCTGCAGAACCCGCTGTTGCGCCGCCGTCAACGAAAAAGGCAGGCTATCGAGCATTGCCCGACGCAAGCCCCCGGTGGCGGTCAGCGGGGGCGCCGCCACCGAGCGTTGACTCTCGCGCAAACGCCTCAGCCCGATCTGATGAGCCAGAAGTTCCTCGAACGCCAGACGCCGTTGCGCCGGATGGCGACCTTCGAGCAGCGCCGCCTGAGCGACGTCGGGCGACGGCCGGTGGACGAATCTGAGCGCCTGCGCCAGTTCGGGCAACCGTTCTTTGTCGCGTAGTCCCCGCGGCAGCAATTCCTGCAGCCCGGCCCGGCCGGTATCGAGCAACGCCAACGCCTTGTCGGTCAAATCACGCCAGGTCAATTGGTGCATACCCTCGGTCGTGGGATAGATGGGAGTCAAACTCTCTTCGACCGCAACCACGCTGTCAGCATCGATCCGTTGATATTCCGGGTGGATCAGTTCGTAGCTGTGCGGTCCGTTGCGCACTTCTCCGAAACAGCGCACCCGCGCACCGCGGCTCAAGGCTTCTTTTTGTGCCGCACTGAAGTGAAAAAAACGCAGCACGATGGCACCCGTGCCATCGGCGATCTGGACCAGCAACGAACGACGCCGGCCGTAGCGAATTTCCGCGTGATCAACTTCCCCTTCGATCACCGCCTGATCGCCGCTGCGCAAAGTCCCGATGGGCACGATACGCGTACGATCCTGGTAGCGCAGCGGCAGATGAAACAGGACGTCCTGGACCCGGCGGATCCCGAGGCGCTCGAGACGCTCGGCCACCTTGGGTCCCACCCCCTTCAGCGCGGTCACCGGCACCGCCGCGGTATCGATTGTTGCGGACGGCGGATTCAATCATCTGGACCAATCATTCATGGCTGCCGAGAATACGGGGTTGATTCGAAACTTCCAAGCCAACCCTGCTACAGTGGCTGTAACGACCGTGATCAACTGAGGACCTCATGCTCAAGACCTGTGCGAAGCGACTGTACCTGTTGTTTGCCCTGCCCGGCGCCGCGCTGGCGGGCGAAGCGGATGTGCTCGATGTCGTCGTAAGCTGCAACGCCACCTGCCGTTTCGACGTGACCGTGAAACACGCTGACGGCGGGTGGGATCACTACGCCAACGCGTGGGAGGTTGTCGCACCGAACGGTGAGGTACTGGGGACGCGCACGCTGCATCACCCACACGTCGACGAGCAGCCCTTTACCCGATCACTCGGCGGGGTCGAGATACCGCAGGGGGTGACCGAGGTGGTGGTGCGTGCCTACGACTCGGTCCACGGCGACGGCGGCCATGAGTTCACGGTCAGTATTCCGCGCTGAGGGCACCCGAAGCTACGCCCCACGCAGCTGCAACTGATCGCGCGACGCTTGCACCAGTTCGACCAGTTGCTCCCAGTGAGGCGCACGCCCGACCTCTATTCCGATCAGCCATAGTTGATCGGGAAGATCGCCGAGTTGTGCGCCGATCGCAAGCACGTCGGCCACGCCCAGACCGTGGCTGGATATTCGCTCGCCGTAACGCTCCAGCTGGTCGCCGTCGATCAGGCATATCGTCCCGGGCGGCGACCCGGCACGCATGGCGTCGATGACCACGACGGCGGTTTCGCCCGCCATGATTTCGAGCAGTTTCGGGCCGGGGCGATCAGCTTGCGCGAATACGACCTCGCAATGAGCGTCCGCCCATTGCTGTTGCTCGAGTACGGTGATGGCTTCCCAGCCCAAGGTATCCTGGCCGAACGGCGAGCCGATACCGACCACGCACAAACGGGTCACGTGCGGCGGGTTTTGAGCTTGAGAAAATGTGTTGCGCAGGAGATACAGGGATCGTAATTGCGGATCACCGTTTCCGCCCGCAGGCGCAACACATCGTCGGCCTGTTCCAGGCCGAATGCCTCGAGTGATTGCCGCATGTCTTCCTCACAGCGGGCTTGATTCTGGCTGGTCGGCGGTACGATGCGGGCCGCTTGAATCTGACCTTTTGCATCGACCTCGTAGCGATGCCACAACAATCCACGGGGCGCCTCGGTCGCGGCAATCGCGACGCCCGCCCTGGGCTGCCAGCCAACGGCCGGGGCGTCCGGCACCGAGTAGGCGTGCAGCAGGTCACGGGCTTCGCTGAGCACCAGCAACAATTCGACGGCACGCGCGAGTATGCTGTGAAACATATTGCGGCTCGGGAAGCCGATCCCCGTTTCGGCCAGCACGCTGGCGACACCGGCGGGTAACCGGTCCGAATTGAGATTCAGCCGGGCCAGTGGACCGACCAGATAGGGTTGACCACGGTGCGCGGCGTACAAGGCGGTGGAATGCGGTATTTGGTATTCGCGGAAATGCTCGCCCCAATCAAGCGCATCGATATCCAGGCCCTGATCGGAGACGATGCGCCCTTCCCCGATGGCATAACGTTCGGGATGACGCAGTCCCACGCTGACAAAGCTCTGTTCGTCGTCGGGCAGGTCCAGGGTCGCGACCCACTTGACCAGCGCCTCCGCCTCGGCGACGGCCCCCTCGACGCGGCCGCGCACGGCGTCTACGTCGCCGATCGCCGGTGCCCGGTAAAACCCGCCGACCCGCACCCCGACCGGGTGCACCGAACGCGCGCCGAACAAGGTCAGTAGGTCGTTGCCAAGGTTTTGCAGACGCAGCCCGCGACGCACCACCTCGGGGTGATCCCGGGCCATCGCTATCGCGCTGTCGAAGCCGAAAAAATCCGGCGCCGCCAGCAAATGGATGTGCAACGCATGACTCTGCAGCCATTCACCGCAATACATCGCGCGGCGCATGGCCCGCACCCAGGGGCCCGGCTCGACCTCGAACAGATGCTCGAATGCCTGTACCGCGCTCATCTGGTAGGCCGCCGGACAGATTCCGCAGATACGCGCGACGTGATCGATCACCTCGTCCGGCGTATTGCCTTCGAGAAATTTTTCGAAAAAGCGCGGCGGTTCGTAGATACGCAGCCGAAGTTCGGTAATACGGCCGGCCTCGATGGCGAGTTCCAGCGCGCCTTCGCCTTCGACGCGCGCCAGAACCGGGACATTGATGCGGATGCCGCGCTCAGTCGCCACGGCAACCTCCGTCGGGGGAACCCGTCGCCGCCCGGCCGCCGGCTTCCAGATCGGTCAAGGCGACCTGGAACTTGGGCGCGGCACCGTTGATGCCGCGAAAACGGCGCATCACATCCTCGGTCAGCAACCCCAGACCCTGCATGCAGTTGCCGAAAGACCGAAGGTTGACCTGTTCGGCTGGCCCGTAGCAGGCATAACAGGACCGGTTGAAACTCGGGCACAATGCGCCGCAGCCGGCCCGGGTCACCGGCCCCATACAAGGCCCACCCCGTGCCACCAGCGTGCATACGTAACCGGCACGTTTGCATTCCATGCACACCGGCTGTTGTTCGACGACCGGCCTGACACCGAACAGTAGATCACGCAGCAAACTCAGTACCTGTTTGGAGTTGGCCGGACAGCCCCACAGCTCGAAATCGACCTTGACGTGCTCCGCGATCCCCGTCGCCGTGCTCAGCATGTCCAGGTATTCCGGGTGTGGGTACACCGCGCGAGCCCACGCCTCGGCGTCGGCGAAATTGCGCAGCGCCTGCAAACCGCCCGCGGTGGCGCAGGCACCAACCGCGACCAGAACCCGCGACTGCTCACGAATGCGCTTGATCCGCGCCACGTCGTGTTGCGTGGATACACTGCCTTCTATCAACGCCACATCCACCGGACAGGCGTCGGCCAGCGGACCGGCTTCGGCAAAGTGCACGATGTCCACCAAGCCGGTCAGTTCGAGCAGCGCCTCGCCGAGATTGAGCAAGGAAAGCTGACAACCGTCGCAGCTGCTGAATTTGTGGACCGCAAGTCTGGGTCGAACCGGCATGTCAAAAGCCTCGCTTGCCGAGCCAGTCGGCGATTCGGTCGTAACGGAACACCGGCCCGTCGCGGCACACGAACAACGGGCCCATCTGGCAATGCCCGCAAAAGCCGTTCGCACATTGCATATTGCGCTCCAAACTCACCCATATGCTCTGGTCGGCGTAGCCCTGGGCCCTGAGTTCGCCGATGGCCGTCAACATCATGATCTCCGGGCCGCACAACAAGGCCACGCCGTTGCTGCCGTCGCGGTCCAGGCGGTTGAACAGATCCACCACGGTGCCGCGAAACAGGGATTGGTCAGGACCCGGTATATCGGCGGCCAGCAGGACCGTCGTATCCCGTTCCTGACGCCATTGCTCATACCTCTCGCGCCAAATCAGGTCGTTCACGTGCTTGACGCCCTGCAGGATGGTGAGACGGCCAAACCGCTCGCGACGGCGCAGCACGTAGTGAATAACCGACAGCACCGGGGCGCATCCCAGACCGCCGGTCACGATGATCAGATCCTTGCCTTGCACTTCGGCCAACGGCCAACCCCGGCCGAACGGCCCGCGAATACCGATCTGATCCCCGACCTCCAGCGCTGCGAAACCGTGCGTAACCCGACCGACATCGCGAATGGTATGCGCGATATAATGACTGTCGCGCGGGTCCGAGATAATCGAGATCGGCACCTCACCGACGCCATGCAGATAAAGCATATTGAACTGACCGGGCTCGAACTCGAACTCCTGTTGCTCGAGCGCATCCAAGTACTCCAGGCGCAGCGTGAAGATGTCGGAGGTCTCCTGTATGCGTTCGACGATCCGTGTCGTGCGCGGCGCGTGCAGACTCATGCATCGTCCCCGAGAGTAACCACAGCGGCGGCAGTCTCGGTGAGATCGATACCGACCGGACACCAGGTCACGCAGCGGCCACAACCCACGCAACCGCTGCGCCCGAACTGATCGTGCCAGCCGGCCAGCTTGTGCGTCACCCACTGACGATAGCGCTGACAGATCTCGGTACGCACCGGCCGACCGTGCAGCGCGCTGTGTCCGTGACTGAAACACGAATCCCACAGGCGCAGGTGATCCGCGGCCGCACCGTCCAGGCTCGGGCGCGACTCGTATGACGAACAAAAGCAGGTCGGGCATACGGCGGTGCAGTTTCCGCACGCCAGACAGCGTTGCGCGACCTCGTCCCAGTACCTGTGATCGAGCTGATCGAACAATTCCCGGCGCAGATTCCGACTTGGCAGCTCGCGGCTCTGGCGCATCGCCGCGACGTTAGATCGGTCCCGGGCGGCCCGGGTCTGTACCGCGGTCGCCGGCGCCAACGTCAATTGGTCGAGCAGGCCCGCGCCCCGCGCGGAACCGGACCAGACCAGAAACCCAGCGTCCAGTTCGGCGAGTCTGATGTCGTACCCGATCGATACCGCAGGGCCATCACCCGTGCTGGCGCAAAAACAGGTGGCCGCGGGATCACTGCAGTCCACCCCGATCAGCAGTAAAGCCTCGCGTCGCGCCCGAAAGGCGTGGTCGGCGACCGCACCGTCAAGGAAATGTGTTTCCTGCAGACGCAGCGCGGCCAAGTCACAGGCGCGCACCCCCAATACCGCCGTGGGCTGTATCTCCTGGTCGACCGGCGCGAAGGTCAAACTCCCCGCGTTCTGTACCGCGCGCCACAGGGTCTCGGCGGGCCTGAAGGTCAGCGGCTTGAGCGCCTGCGGCCCGTTGGCCCAGCGAAAGCAGCCCGGCTGGTCGGTACGCGTCAGACGGTAACGACCCGGTGCCTGGTCGTCGCGGAAGCCCCACGGCAACTCGCGCACATGGGAAATGCGCCGGTAGTGGATGGTTTCGTCGTGCGCCACCGGGCCAAGACATTCATACCCGGCGGCGGCCACGGCCTCGAGCAACTGCTGAAAGTCATCACTGGCAAGAAACCCCGGATCGCATCGATAATCGTACAAGTCGGATTGCGCCAACGCTCCCCCCTAATGATCACGCCCCTTAGGTTAATATCCTGCCGGAACGAGCGGTTGATAAGAATCAACAATGCTTCCAACAAATTTTCGAACAGGACGATATCAACGCATGATCCATCAAGACGTCGTGACCGTCGCGACACACGGTCGGGGTACCTACCAAATCAGCCGCCAGATCGGTGAAATCGTGACCGCCGCAAAAATCGAGACCGGCCTCTGCCACATATTTGTCCATCACACCAGCGCGTCATTGGTCCTATGTGAAAACGCGGACCCGAGTGTACGCAGCGATCTCGAAGGATTTTTGGCAAGGCTGGTGAAAGACGGGGACCCCGCATTCAGGCACGACGCGGAAGGGCCCGACGACATGCCGGCGCACATCCGTTCAATTCTGACCGGTAACGATCTGACGCTGCCGGTCACCGACGGTCGGTGTGCGCTGGGGACCTGGCAGGGCATATACCTCTACGAGCACCGCACCCGCGCGCATCGACGCCGCATTACGGTCACCGTCCACGGCTGAAGCGCAAGCGTTGCCGGGAGTGATCGTCGCATTGTGATCTGCGCTCACACAAGAGCAACACGGGAATTGGAGTGTTAACTTACATATAGCATGGTTTTATCGCCTGCGATTGTACCGCCCTCCGTCACGCTCCTGCCTACCGACGCTACTGCCGCAGTCCGTTAATACCCTTGGTGAAGCCCTGCAACGAGATCGGCACGTTAAAGGACTTGGGTTCGATCGTGGCGAACGTCAACGTCGCCTGATTACCCTTTTTCATCGCCTGCACCATCTCGCCGGTGAGCTTCAGAGCCGCACGGCAGCCTTCGGTCGTGCAGACGGCAAAGGGGATGCGCGCCGGTTCACCTCGTTCGATCCTGAACTCAACTCCAGGTACTAAAGCGACACCCAGCGGCAGGGTGAACAGTGCGACCGCCTGTGCTTGTTGCGGCGGGTAACCCACCGCCACATTGAGCAGCGTCTTACCGGAATCCTTCAGTGTGATGCGCTGATAGATATGGCAAACCTGTTCGCCGCCCGGCTGCGTTTCGCAGCCGGCCTGCCAATCGCCAAAGGCATCGCCATCGGCTACGCCGGCCAGCACGTTGGCAAAGGATGACGCAACCGCCAAGGCCAGTGTTTTCACATAGTTACGTATCGGTATTCCGCACATCCCGCCTGGCGAGTCAGGCGCGCGCCTCATTCCAGTTCCAGCACGGCATCCATTTCCACGGCCGCACCTTTGGGCAGCGCCGCCACCCCGATCGCCGCACGCGCCGGATAGGGTTCCTGGAAGTATTCGGCCATGACCTGATTGACCCGCGGGAAATGGCCGAGGTCGGTCAGGAATACGTTCAACTTCGCTACGTGCGCCAAACTGCCGCCGGCGGCGCTGGCAACCGCCTGCAGGTTGTCAAACACCCGACGGATCTGCGCGTCGATATCGCCCTCGACCAAAACCATGGTCTTGGGCACCAAGGGGATCTGACCCGACATGTACACCGTCTTGCCAACCTTGACCGCCTGCGAATAGGTACCAATCGCCTGCGGCGCCTGATCAGTCCGGATAATCTCTCTGGGCATAGCAGCTCCTGTCACACATTTGCTCCGTTGTTGATATTCAGCACCGCGGACGGTACCTCATCTTGCGTCCGTGCCATGGTGCCATGCCGTGTCCGCGGCGCGCCAGCCCCCGGTACTCCGTTGTCGATACTCGCGACACGCCCTGACCAATGGCGCCGGTCAGAAACGGCGTCGTCGCCAATAGACGAGTGCGAGTAGCGCCGCGCAGATCAGTATCACCGCATAGTTTCCCACGCGGACAAAGGGCGTGGCGCCTTGTCGCGGCTCGATCTCGCCGGTGAGCACCGTCTGCTGAAATTGCGGCGCAACGCGCTGTAGTTCCCCCGACGGGGCAATGATGGCGGAAATGCCCGTATTTGTTGCCCGCACCATGTATCGACGGGTTTCCAGCGCGCGCATGCGCGCGATTTCCAGATGTTGATGAGGTGCCAGCGAATCACCGAACCAAGCGTCGTTACTCACATTGACGAGAAATGCCGCATCGGGCAAGGCCTGGACGGTTTCGTTGCCGAAGGCATCCTCGTAACACACCGACATGGCGGCGGGATAACCGGCGGTCGTCAACAGGGGCGCCGGCTGCGACCCGGAACTGAACTCGGACATGGGAATAGCCAGGATTTCGATCAACGGCGCAAGCACCGCGTTGAGCGGCATAAACTCGCCAAACGGGACCAGGTGACGTTTGTAGTACACCCCTTTGCCCGAAAGGCCCAGATTCATTACCGCGTTGTAATAACGGTCGTCTGCTTCGAGCACCGGAATACCGAACAGGAGATCCTGGCCCCTGGCGGAGGCAGCGTCGGCGAGCGGCGCCAGTACCTGCGCCTCGACCTGATGTGCGTAAGCGGGCACGGCGGTCTCGGGCCAGACAATCAGGCGGCTGTCGCCGGCCTGCTCGGTGAGATCGTTGTACAGGCGCAGCGTGGGTACGAACTGATCGGGGCGCCACTTCAGCGCTTGCGCGATATTGCCCTGAATCACGCTGACTTCGAACCTTGCGCCGGCTGGTTCGCTCCAAGCGACCGGCTTGAGCGCGCCGGCCCCCAGCCACAACACAGCCAACACCGCCAAGGGCCAGCCGCTACGCCACGCAACCACCAGCGAAGCGCTCACCACCACGACCAGACTGACGCCGTAAACGCCCAGCACCGGCGCCAAGCCGCTGAGCGGCGTGTCGAGCTGACTGTAACCCAGCGCGAGCCACGGAAAGCCGCTCAACACCCATCCCCTGAGCCACTCGCCCAAAACCCATGCCGAGGGAAACGCGACGAAGGTAATCCAGGCGTGCTCCGAGGCCCCCAGCCGTGCGACCGACCACGCGGCCAGTCCGTAGTACAGGGCCATCAGTGCAGCGAACCCCAGAGTGATGAACAGCGCCAACGGCAGGTTGACGCCGCCGAATTGAATAATACTGACCCGCAACCAGAATACCCCGAACCCCAGCAGACCCAGCCCCCACAACCAACCGAGCCAAAATGCTTCCCGCGGTCGCGTGGCCCGCAACACGGTGAGAAGCAGCGCGGGACCCAGAATCGCCGCCACTCCGAAGCCGAACGGAGCAAACGCCAATACTGTCAGTGCGCCGGCGGCGAACGCCGAAAGGCCGCGGCGTAGCGGTGTTCCGTCGATCAATTCGACAGTGCGCAAAAAACGTACTCCTTGATTATCCGTCGGACGAATATCGCCGGTTTCGCAAGGCCACCAACGGGCCGTCGGTCGCTCGCCACGCCCTGCTCCGGCTGCGCGCGCGCAGCGCTGGAAATCGCCGTGCAGACTAAGCAGTGGGACGCCGCTTGGTCAATGACCAAAGCGGCTCGGAGGACGTGCAGCAGTATATTAAGAAACGCGCTAGTAAAGCCTTGTGTCGGGTGAAGGTTTGAGTGACCGTTTGCTGCAAGGAAGCAGCAGCCGAGCCTACAGGGATGTATCCACGGCGTGTCACTGAAAGCTTTACCCGGCAGGTGGCATTGGAAAGGTGAGGCTTTATTGATGATTTCCTTAATCATTCGCGGAACCGACGATGCCGGTTCACCACCCACTTCCGGCGGGCAGCCGAACGCCACGCGAAACAAACCGGCGGAATTCTACCCATAAAGTATCCGTAACATCCGGAAATATCGCGCCATTTTGCACTTCGAGCCCCATAGCCTGATGTTTTCAGGTGTCATTGCCGATACACGCTCGGCGTGGCATCGCGCTTGCGCTCAGTCTTACACGGCAATATGAGGCATTATCATTCTGTCCCATATGGTCGAATCCCTTGGTCCCACCGGAGAGTGGGTACTTCGCGCCCACATGCCGAAGGGGGCGGATTCATTCGCTAAAGACAACCTAACCTGCATGTTGCACCAGCCGATCATGGGCCAAACACCGAAACCCGATGCAGCAGCTTCGAATCCTCTTTTTCCGGGGTTTTCTGCAGGGTACGGTTGGTGACCGGCCCATGATCTATCCGGGCCCTCGCTTGTCCAGGCATGCCTGCACTGGCTGTTCACTCAAGTCGTAGCGACGGCTATGCCGTTCGCTCCACAGCGGCGTCCAGCCGCACCTGTCCGGCGCGATCATCCCGGATACTGGTGCAACATGCAGGCTAAAGAAATGATGAGAAAGATGAAGAAACGGGTCGAGGAGTTTTACCAGCAGGAATTGAGCTACCAGGATTAAGAGGCCGGAATTGTATCGGATGTCTACGCCGTCAGCGGTGGTTGCGCGGAACAAGTCAACAGCCATGCTTAACCCCTGGATGTGGATCTGATCGTGATGGGGACCCATACCGCGTATTAGCTGCGGGCATGGCGTGCTCGGATCCACCGCACGCAAAACTACCCATATCAGCAAGCGGCCGGTACTGGCACTAGTGGTGCCGGGACAACGAAAGTAAATCGATGGGGCGGTGCAGACTCGAATGGCACTTAAATCGAAGTCCATTGGTTGGAAATGCTGCCATTCTCTGCGAAGCATGCCTTACGGCTAACTGCCTCCTGACTCTCCGAGCGTACAGGATTGGTGACAAGGTACACTAGTGGGTTGCTTGGCAAGTTCGTTCACTCTCAGAGCCCCACCCAGGGGCCAAGACTAGGAGCATTCGCCGCGCCCTGCGGGAAGCCCTCCTTCGAAGAGGGCTTCCCGCAGGCACATCATCAACGTCGCACGAACTCAGGCCCAAAGAAAAGATTGGGAAGGAAGGTGGAGATCGCGGGTATGTAGGTAATAATAATCAGGAAAACCAACAGAATACTCAACCAGGGAAGTGCCGCCCTGATCACTTCCGTGAGCGACATCCCTGTGACGCCCGCTGTCACAAACAAGTTCAGACCCACTGGCGGTGTGATCATGCCGATCTCCATATTTACCACCATGATAATCCCCAGATGGATGGGATCGATTCCCAACTCCATGGCGATCGGAAACAGAATCGGCGCCATGATCAGCAGAATGGCCGACGGCTCCATGAAGTTCCCCGCAATCAACAGCAGAATGTTTACCACAATCAGGAACGCCCAGGGCGCCAGCCCCCAGCCGATAATTGTCTCCGCGATCAACTGGGGTATACGCTCTGTGGTCAGCACGTGCGCGAACAGGAAGGCGTTGGCGATGATGAACATCAGCATGGTGGTTACCTTGGCGGCGTCCACCAGTACCTTGGGAATCTCTTTGATCTTGATATCACGATAAACGAAGACCGCAATGAAACCGGCGTATACCGCAGAAACCGCCGCGGCCTCAGTGGGCGTGAAGATACCACCGTAGATGCCGCCCATGATGATGATTATGAGAAACAGTCCCCAGGATGCGGTCGTAGCCGATTTTCTGAGCGCTGTCCAGCCGGCGAAGGGTTCTGCAGGTAGGTTCCGTCTGCGGGCAGCGACATAGATTGCCACCATAAGCAACAGCCCCATGAGCATTCCCGGAATCACGCCTGCCATAAACATGCGACCCACAGAGACTTCGGTAGCAGCAGCGTAAACGACCATCACGATCGAGGGCGGAATGAGAATTCCTAGCGTGCCGGCATTAGCGATCAAACCGGCCGCGAATGCCTGTGGATAGCCTTGCTTTACCATGCCGGCGATGACGATGGAGCCTATGGCAACCACGGTAGCCGGCGAAGAGCCGGAGACGGCGGCAAACAGCATACAGGCGAGAACCGACGCCATGCCGAGCCCGCCTCTCAACCAGCCTACCGCATCCACCGCGAAACGGATCATTCTTTTGGCCACACCGCCGGTGGTCAGGAATGACGAGGCCAGCACAAAGAACGGGATGGCCATCAGCGTCGAGTGGTGCATGGTATGGAAGACTTTGTCTGCCAGCGAGGCCAGTGAATCGTCGGCGAACACCATGATCGTTATCACGCTGGAGAGCCCCAATGAGACCGCGATTGGAATCCCCATCAGCATGAACAGGAACAGCAGTATGAAAAGAATGGCGGCGCTCATGGCGTAGGTGTCCTCTTTGGCGGTCGATTATTGTTTGATTTTGCGCGCTTCTGATCCCTCGGAAAGCTCCGTCTTGCCACTCAGGCTCTCTATGGCTTCATCCGCCTCGTCCGCCAGATGGAGCCCACCCTTGCCTGTCAGCAAGTTCCAGCCTGCCTGCGCGAAGCGGAAGAACAACAGCGCAAAACCGACCGGAAGAATAAGCTTGGGAATCCAGAGCGGTATCGGCAGATCTTCTGCTTCGATTCCGATCATCAGCAGCAGGTCGATATCCTGGTAGCCGCCGACAGTCATAACTCCCGCGTAAAACATGCACAGGGCTATTGCTGCCAGTCCGACTATTTTGGCCTGGCCGTGAGGAAGATTCTTAACCAACAGATCCACGCCGATGTGAGAGCCCACACGGACCCCGTAGGACATGCCCAACAGAACCAGCCAGGCGAAAAGAAATATGGTGAGTTCCAGGGCCCATACGAATCCGGCGTTGAAAACGTAGCGCAGAACAACCTGAACAAAGGTCACAATCGTCATTGCTGCAAGCAGAAACGCGACAAGTGCCTCTTCTAACCGATTGATGAAGTTCCCGATCATAAGGTCACCTTGGAAGAGGTGTTAATGCAGTCGGAGCAGAACATGTAGAGCCGGTGGTACCGGGGTGGAAACCAGTGTGTTCTTTGCATCTGGCCAAGGCTCCAATTCTGAGGTATTTGTTATTCTTTTCAAGATACCACAACAAACCAAGCATGGAGTCATCACATCGAACCGCGGCGGAATTCACCTTCCGGGGTGCGGGGGCAACCGTCTGGCTCGCCCCCGCTTTTTGCCGTGGTCTGGTCTATGCTCTCAGCAACCGATGATTCGACACGTGCCCGCAGTGGCATGGTCTTTTATCGCATCGGTCTTACTTGCTGCAGGCAGCCGCGGCCTCTACGTAATTGGCACCGATATCGTCCTTGAACTGGTCCCAAACCGGCTTCATGGCAGCCCGCCATTTTCCCTTCTCTTCCGCTGTCAACTGAATAATCTCGGTTTTTCCGGAGTCTGCGATCAGTTTCTTGGCATCCTCGTTCTCCTTGAAAGCAAGCTCGTTCACCGCTGCAGTCACTTCCACTACGATCTTGTCCAGTTCGGCGCGAACGTCGTCCGGGAGGCTTTTCCAGAACCGCTCACTGGTGATCAGCATATAGTCCAGCAGACCATGGTTGGATTCCACGAAGTAAGGCTGAACCTCGAAGAACTTCTGGGAGTAGATATTGGACCAAGTGTTTTCCTGACCGTCGATCTGTCCCGTCTGCAGGGCCAGGTAAACTTCAGAAAAGGCCAGCTTCTGCGGGTTGGCTTTCACTGCCTGAAACTGCGCCTGCAGCACATCGGAGCTCATGATTCGGAATTTGAGTCCGGCTGCAGCTTCCGGGGTGCGCAGTGCAACGGGTGCAGACAGCTGCTTCATGCCGTTGTGCCAATACGCCAGTCCCTTGATACCCTTTTTACTCATGGAGTCGAGCATCTCTTTACCTGCGGGTGAATCCTGAAAACAGGCCACGGCATCCAGGTCGTTAAACAGGAATGGCAGGTCGTAGAGCTGCAGAACGTCGGTGAACTTCGAGAATTTGGAAAGCGCCGGTGCGATTATCTGAGTATCGTTTTTTAACAAGGCGATGATCTCGTCAGAGTCGCCGAACAGTTGTGAACTCGGAAATACCTGCACCTCTACCTTGCCCGCCAGCCTCTCCTCCACCAGCTTTTTGAACATGATGGCGCCTTTACCTTTCGGTGTGTTATCTGTTACCACATGGGAAAACTTGATAACGATGGGTGCGGCGAAAGCATTTGTGTACATCGTGAGTGCTGCTGCCAGCAGCAGGGTTCTAGTCAGAAATCTGAACATCTAAAATCTCCGCGTAAGTGGTTTTACGGTACTCAACTGAACCAAGCGTGCTCTTCTCGAAAAATGCGACTACCTGGATTTTTTCCGGCGTCTAGTGATTCATCCGATAATCATACAGTGATGAGCACTTTCATTCACGGCTAGAACGGCGGTTTCCCAGCATATGACGGTAAATCGGTCACGTCAATCAAGAATTCTATACCCTTATAGTGATCGTGATAGTCAATCCTGAACGACTCGATTTCAATGCACTGCATTCATGCGGGTACTGTTTTTTCACGGCCGGCTACCTTGTTTAACTGTCCAAAGACTGATTAAAGGGAACCGTTGCGGCCAGCGGACCCGATCTCCTGCGGAATCCTTCAAAGCTCTCTAGGGAATAAGCGTGTCGGGCAGTTCTATTTGTCTTTGCTCCGACGTTGATATTCGAACCGCCTGCATCGAAGTCGGGAAGTCTACCGGGCGTTACCTTCATATCGACATCCGGTATGCGCTCCTCTTGCAGTTGCTTGACTTCGTAATCGGGTAATTGGCCGCTCTTTGCGTCAATGTGGACATCCGGCATTTTTCCCTTGCCTACCGCGTCCACTTAAAAAGCGACGAGTAAACCCGTCACCGCTATCGCAATCAATACCTTGCTACAACCTTTCATCGTTTTCACTTGTTCGGGCCGCCGGTGATTGGTTAAGCCCGACAACGACGTAAAACCAATGCCAAGGAGCAGACCAGGGCGTGTGCGAAAGCATGCCGTCGACGCGCGTACCAAGTGTCGACTCCGATCCTCTCAAGCCGACGCCGAATAATTTGACGGCCAGTTGTCCCTTCCTGTCTGCGCCTCTGATTTTGTGCAACTACATCCATCTTCAGTACGTCTCGGGCGTATGCGCAGTCAGTGGTTTTCACACACCCTTCGATGGATATCAGCCGAATCGTTCATCGGGTCGGACCTGCTCGTTCGACCGGCTGGCGGTGGATATCCACCAGATTGGCCGAACTGGACCAATACTTGGTCCTAATAAGCCGGCGGGCACCCTACCGCCCCTCGTGCCCGATTCGGGCCAGACGGTCCCGCCAAGGCATTGGCCCGCCTTGCGCCGGGCAACGGTGCGATTGCCGCGATTCCAGCACCCACAAGGCGCCGCGTTGCTTATTGCTGGTGCTCGTACAGTGCGAGTCAGCGGCTGTACCGATACCCTCCTCACCATGGACGGCTTCCTGGCGGCCTGCAACGCAACGAATAACGGCAAGAATGCCGCCGACACCGAACCGGTGGCATGCACTTTGCTGCATAGTCTGCAGTCAAAAGAACAGAGGCAGCATGAACATCGCGCAGGTCGACATTTGATTCAACGCACCGAAACAGACAACGGGGAAGCTGACATGAACAAAGCCGCAGAATCAAAAACCGCCACCGGTAAGGCGTCGGGAAACGACACCGCAGACTCGGAGAGCGAACGCATCGCACAGGTTATACACGAGGCCATCGACCGCTTCGCCGAACACGCCGCAGAGGCGGAGCAACGGATCAAAGACGCTGCGGCCGGTGCGCAGGTCACCATTAAGACGAAACAAAAATCGGTGCGAAAAACGGCGGACAACGCCGAACGCGCGGTCGAATCCTATGTCGAGCAGCACCCGTGGGCGGCATTGGGCGCCGCCTTTGGGGTCGGCGTCCTGATCTCGTCCTTGCTGCGTCGCTGATCCATGACTTCCGATCTGCCTCCAGACGGCGTCGCCGCAGTGCGCACCGAGGTGATCAAGATGCTGGGCGCTTATCGTGCGACAGCGAGCGCAACCGCGGATCTGGCCGCAACCGAACTGCAGTTGGCCGCCTCCTCGGCCGTGCTGCTGCTGGTGCTAGGTGTAACCATGGCGCTGCTGTTGGTAACCGCCTGGCTGCTGGTTATGCTGGCGATCGCCGCGTCGATCGCCGGTACGGCGGGCTGGCCGCTTGCGCTCGTGGCGCTGGGCGGTGCCAACCTGGTTGCAACCTACGCGGTCTGGTTGTGGATACGTGCGACGGCACCAAACCTGACGTTCCGCGAATTGCGTGCGCTGCTCGGGCGCAACGATGCGCAGCCCGTTGGAGGAAGACACGGATGAAGTTGTCGCCTTTCGCTCTATCCACGCAACGTCGTCTGGCGCGTGTTCTGCACCGCCGGGCGACAATGCGCAACCAAGAGGCCCAGGTGCACAGGCAAGCAGCGTTTGCGCGGCTGCGGTCGAGCATCACATCGCCGCACGCGATGGCGCTGGCCGCGATTAGCGGACTGCTGGTCGGCACGCTGTCCCCGCAGGGGGGGCGTGGCGAGACGGCGGGAAGCCGATGTCGCCCGATCACCAACAACCTCGCCGTGCGTCAGATAATCCGTGCCGTTCGAGCAGTCGTGATCAGGCGCCTGGTCAGTGCCTTGGGATCATGATGATTGGCTGTACGAAATCGTGTCGCCGCGGCGTTGGTTGCAGCGGCAAGCGCGGGACCGAAGGTCGTGTGGACTGGAAGGCAGATGGAAGACCGCGGGCACTGACCATGAGCAGTTAATCGATCGCGCACAGTCAAACGGGTTCGAGTAGAAGGTCACCAGCTGATCGAGCGTTTCGCTACTCCGCATCGGCTTCAGCGCCGCCGCCGGGGGACGATTTTCGATTGGCGGCGGGTGACGCGATCAATCGAGCACGCGTGAGACTTCCCGACCGAAGAGATGTTCGGCGGCGATCTTGCCACAGACCAGCAAAGGTACCGTCAACAGACCGCCGATGATACCCCAGATCCAAAACCAGAAAATCAGCGATACGAAAATCACCAGCGGATTGAGTGTGAGCCTTGAGCCTACGGCCATCGGCGTTATCACATAGCCCTCGATGGAAGTGATCATGAGAAACACCAGCGGGACGATTGCTGCCTCACCGATCGTGGGATAAGTGGTCAACGCGACAAAGCTCAGAACCAGGGCCGTCATAGCCGGACCGAGATAAGGGACATAGTTGAAAATCGCGGTCAGCAGCCCCCACAGTGCTGGATTCGGCATGCCGAGCAGGTACAGAACCAGTGCCACGACGGCGCCCAGAATCAGGTTTATTGCGGTAATGGTTGACAGGTAAACCGAGACCGATTGCTCGATTTCCTGCGCGATACCCACGATCGTGCGTCGATTGCCGAAGTGCGGAAGTGCAATGACGAGATTCCGATACAAGCGTCTCCCCCATCCCAGCACGAAAAACAATGTGATCAGCGTCGTGAACACCCCGATCGTGGTCTCACGCAACTCTACCGCGATCCGACCCGGCAAGTCGACGTTCTGAACCACGACCTTGGTCGCGTCCTCGTCACCTATGTCGCCGAGTTTCTCCACTTGTTTCGTCGCCGTTCGTACGTCCTCGATCGGTTGCTTCAGTTCGCCGATACGATACTGCAGCTGACGCAACGCATGCGGCGCCTCTTTCAGCCATTCCTGCGCCGGCCCGCTCAGGCTGAACACGACACCAACCACCCCGCCGCTGATCAGCGCGACGAGAATCAGCGCACTGAGCGGGTTCGGAAAGCCCCAGCGGGCCAAAGCCCGGACAATCGGTCGCAGCACCAGGCTCAACATCACGGCCGTAGCCAATGGCAGCAACACCACCCGGCCGAGATAGAGGGCGACAGCGACACCCAGGACCGCCAATATGACGATGCCAATCGTCAGCGCTCGCAGGGGGCTCCCTCCCGAGCCCCCGGGCGGCGCCTTCACTCGCGCTTCGGCGGGGTCTGAGGCGGATTCTCGCGGGTCGTCTAGAATAGGGGTAGACGGGTTGGGCAACATTTCTCACGCGTCCTCTGAATCGTAGACGAAATAAGTAGCACCGTTTGTACCATCATCTGGATGATCCCGCCGGACTGGCTCAGATATCGCCCGACTGATAGGACGTGCGCTTCACCTGACAGTCGTCACTGAATGCCGCCACCAGTCCGACAGGGGTGATGAAATCTATGGATGATTCACAATGGTTTCTGCTTCTCGGAAGTTTGTTGTTTGCCATGGGGTTTACCCACGGGATCATCAAACGGTTGCCGATAACGCCGGCGACCGTTTATCTCCTGGTTGGGGTCATTGTCGGCCCCACGGTTCTGAACGCATTTCACTTCAACCCGCTGAAGGAATCGGCGCTGTTGGAAATCACCACCGAAGTCGCCGTACTGATTTCGTTGTTCGCCGCCGGGGTGAAAATGCCGGTCCCGATTCAGTATACACGCTAGCGTACGCCGATCCTGCTGGCGACCGCATCAATGGCGCTGACCGTAGGCATGGTGACCGTGTTCGCACACTATGCGCTTCACCTGTCATGGGGCTCTGCTGGGCGCCATCGTCGCGCCTGCCGATCCGCTTTTGGCGACCGTCTGCGTTTCAACCTGACCTGTGAAGCCTGGATGAATGACGGTACTGCATTTGCGCTGGGCCTTTGAGGGTGTCGTGTGGGCGACGTCGGCGGGTATCGCAATCGGGGTGGTGCTCGACGCTTCACTCGGTCATCTTGCCTGGCGCATACGCGCGAAGAATTCCCGGCGCGGTCTGTTGGATGATTTGCTCGGGCTCGGGTTGCTTGCGCTCGTTTACGAGGTAAGCGGGTTGCTGGAGGCCTGGGGATTTCTGGCGGTGTTGTTCGCTGCCGTGGCATTGCGGCAGGTCGAACACCGGCTCCACTAAAGACAGCCCGGACCTGCCGGGTCGGCTGCAGTAGGATGCATCGCACCGGCGCAAAGTACAAGCCGATAATCGGTACGCGCCGCTGCCGACCGTCAGCGAAGGCTCACTGGTCTTCAAGGAACAATTGGAGAGGTTACCCGAGGTGGTGCTGATACTACTGGTCGGCGGTACCTTATTCATCGATTCCTGGAGTTGGCCGGCGGTGGGATTTGCGCTGTTCCTGTTTTTTAGTCGCACGTCCGGTGCGTGTATTGCTCGGTTTGACGGTGTCGCGCACATCGTGGCGCTTACGCTCCATGGCCGCATGGTTTGGCGTACGCGGCATCGGCTCGCTCTACTATCTCATGTATGCCATCCAGCACAGTCTGCCAGAGGATCCTGCACTCGAACTGAACCACCCGACATTGATCGCGGTTAACCTCTCCATCGTCGCCCAAGGTATCAGCGTCACGCCATTACTGGGCCGTTGCTGGCGAAGCCGGCAGCCAGAGGTGATTTCGTGACGGCCCGCCCCGTTAATGATGATTGCGGAGCGTCGTTAATATCCAAGAGAATAAGGGCTCGAATCGATGTGATCGACTCGCTCGATGCGACCACCCGGGCCGCCGATCCGGCCTGCAGCCCGTGTGATCTGCGCACGCAATGTCTGCGAAGTGACCCGCACAAATCGCCGCGCCAGTTCGGGTTCTTTGATACGGGTGCTGCCCTAAGCGACAGAAGGTTCCGCGACAAGATCGGTATTGCACGTTTCTCCTGTACCCCATGCCGCAGACAATGCCGGAGCAGACCGTGCGCGTCGATGCCCTCTGCGGCTGCATGGGTTCTCTTTACATCTTCCCAACGAACGGTGTGCGCAAGTAAACAATCGACCAGTGATCAAGGGATAGTTACCGAATCTGCCGGTTTCTCTGACCCGCTTACGTTCAGCTCAACCCGAACCAACCGTCACGGTAGTGGATCGGGCGGCAGATGATAGTCCCGACACTGGCGCACGCCGGCACGATTCGGTGAAAGGATGACAGTGCGCTGTTTGACGCCGTCGGCAAGAAAGGCCGTCACCTGGGGATGAAAATCGTATTTGACCCGCGCGCAGAAGTGGCGTTGCTCAATAGGGTGAAAGGCGAATAGCCAGAACGCCGGAAAACCGCGATCGTAGAGCGCCAGATCATCGGGTTCTAGACTGAGTGAATGGCCGGCGGCCAATTCCCGCTCGCCAGTACGATAGGGTTTCATGTCGGCTTGTATCACCAGCCTATTCAGCACAGCGTAAAGCCGGAAAAACGCGCCAACGGAACACCGTTGCCGGCAGGACGGCCGAAGTGTTGATCGATGTCAGGGGTATCAGGTAGGCATGCTGCAGAGCCGTCCACTGCCAGCACCCGCCGTCCATGCCAGCGCTGTGGGGCAAGGTGTTCGGCTGCGGTATCCACCAGGGCATCGTTGAGCAACGTTAACGCTTCGGGTTTGAGTTTTTGCCGCGCTCGGCAGAAGGCGGCCAGCAAGACCGTGTGCGGTGGCACGTTGTCTTCGCAAAATGTCTCGACAAACTGGTCCAGTTCGTCGCGCACGGTGCCTTTGCGCAGGCTAAGCAAGAGTGGCACCAGCGCACTCGGGGGCAAGGCGCGTTGCTGCGTGAAATCGGTGTCAGACCGACGGGCTTGCTGGAGGAAATCATCGGCTGCAACATTGCCTTTATTGAGGCATGGATGTTTTCAAGTGACCTTCAGGATGGTGCGCTGATCGGTCGTCGGTGACACGAGGCTGGTGCGCATAGAAAGCTCCTCGATAGTAGCGACAATGGCTTTCGATTCGCTTGCAGGGACGTACTCAAATATCACCACCGGTCGATCCGGCTGGTAGCCGTCTACTGAACGCCGCGAGTGCTTCCTCCGCGCATGCGAACAACTCGGTTTCGAATCCGGCCAGGTTCAAAGTCCGCTCGTTGGCGTAACGTAGATCCACTGCGTCGTCGATAAAGAAGACCCACGCCCGACGGCGGACAAAACCGAACTCGCCGAGAGTACGATTACCGCTTACCACCGAAATGCAACCCATTGCGCGGCGACGCTATGGCGCGCCGGACCCACGGTCACAAACGCGAACGACAACGAACCCATTTGAATAAAACGCAAATCACCCGCAACAACCCCGGCGCACGACGGGGGTGGGTTTAACCGCTTCGATAGTCGCAGACAGAACGTAGTCTTCCACACCGCGCCCTGGCACCCAGTCCCGAATAAATTCTCGCGATTCCTGCTTCGGTTGAATGCTTATCTGCGTAAAGCCCGCTTCGGCCATGAAGCCTTCGAGCGCGTCGATCGGAGAGGCATTACCCACGCAATTGGCAATCAGGGCCGCATCATCGCGCATGGCTTTTGGCAGCGCCACGGTCGCCACCACGTCTGAGATCGCCAGTCTGCCGCCTGGTTTCAGAACCCGGTAGGCATCTCGAAAGACCTGCGCTTTGTCCGGTGACAGGTTGATTACGCAATTAGAGATAATGACGTCCGCAGTACCGTCCGCGATCGGCAGATGCTCGATCTCGCCCAAGCGAAACTCCACGTTATCGTACTTCCCGTTGACCGCGTTGTTGCGCGCCTTGCCCAACATATCGGGGGTCATATCCACGCCGATGACGTATCCGGTGCGCCCGACTTCGCGCGCGGCCAAGAAACAGTCAAATCCTCCACCACAACCAAGGTCGACAACGACCTCGCCGGGTTTCAGGTCGGCGATCGCCTTCGGGTTGCCGCAACCCAACCCCATATCGGCACCCGCCGGCACCTGATCGAGATCTTCCTGCGTATAGCCGAGGCGGTTCGATATCAGCGCATTGATCGCCATATCGTCGGCAACGCCGCAGCAACTCGAAGCAGTCCCGCAGCCGAGACCGGCGTTATTCGCCTGGGCGACTTGCGCATAGGCTTGGCGAATGTGCGCGCGCTGATCGTGCGAAGCGATGCTTGCCGGCGCGACATCCGCACCCGGGTCATCACAGCAGCTTTTTTCTTCGGTCATATCCAATGCTCCGGAACCAAACTTGGCGGCGAGCCTCGCAAATGATGGGGCGACTCGATGTGAATTATAAGTCCGAATAAGGCAACGGCGAAAGCCGATCTTGTCGAACGCCGCCGGGGGGCAAAAGGCATAGAGCCAAATTCGCGATACTCATGCGGATGGCGGGAATCGGCGATCTCGCCGCAAGGAGCGAAATTCCCGACATAACCTGAAAACGCTTCATTTCATTCAGGTTCCGCACGCGAAGTCGATAGTTTCCACGTCTACTCACTAAAACATCCGTTGATCAGAATAACAGTCTGAGTTAAAGGCACGAGGAACCTTAAGATGGTCGAAGTCGACATACCGCGCATACTGCAAGTCATGGTGAAGAACAACGCCGCTGACGTCTTTATCTATACCGGTGCGCGTATCTCCATGAAAACGCCGAACGGTTTCGCGCAAATGGGCGAAAAGCTTAAACCCGGCCAAACAGAAAAGGCCGTGCGCGAAATCCTTACCGACGACAAGATGAAGCAGTTCGACGCCAACGGCGAAGTTGATTTTTCACTGTCTTTGAAAGGTATAGGCCGTTTCCGCGGCAACGCGTTTCGCCAACGCGGTGATGTGTCCGTAGTTTTGCGGCACGTCAACACCGAAATCCCGACCATCGAGCAGCTTGGCGTACCTCCCGTACTCCATCAGCTGGTCATGGAGCGCAACGGACTCATTCTCGTGGTGGGTGCAACCGGCTCGGGGAAATCGACGACGCTCGCTGCCATGATCGACCATCGCAATGCACACGCCGGCGGACACATCCTCACCCTGGAAGACCCGATCGAGTTCGTGCACGATCACAAACAATCCGTTGTTGCTCAACGCGAGGTCGGTACGGACACGCACTCTTTCAGCTCCGGCATGAAAGCGGCGCTGCGCGAGTCACCCGATGTCATCCTGATGGGCGAAGTGCGCGACCTGGAGACAATGGAGTTCGCATTGAAGTTCGCCAACACCGGACACCTGGCATTGTCGACCTTGCACGCCAACAATTCCATCTCCACCATGGAACGCATTATCGGGTTTTACGATGAAAGCGCGAAAGAATCGCAAGCCAAGCGTATAGCGCAAAACCTGAGAGCGATCGTCTGCCAACGCTTGGCGCCGGCCAAAAACGGCGGCAAAGTAGCCGTAGTGGAAGTATTGGTAAACACCGGTTACATATCTGACATGATCGCGAAGATGGAGCTTGACGGACTCAAGGACGCCATTGAACGGGGCCGCAATTACGGCATGCAGTCATTCGACCAGCACTTGGTGCATCTCTATCACGAAGGAAAAATCACCGAGGAAGTCGCCTGCGAGTACGCCGACTCGGCCAGTAACGTGAAGATACAGATCCGCACTTCGAACGCCGGCAAGAAGATCGAATCCCTGACGGCTAACAGCACACTGTCCCTGGAACCCAAGGACGACGGCGAGGAAAACGACTTGCTGAGCGACTTCGGCATCTCCTGAACGCCAGCTCGGAGCGCCGGACACGGTCCAGAATCGACATCTTCACGGGAGCGCCTCTGGCACATTCACAGCCGACCAGGGTCTTCTCAACTTATCCGTCCCGCGTTTGCCAACCGCTCCACGTTCAGCAGACGAATTTTACGGCTATCGGATCGAACAACGGTAAAGCGAAACCCGCCCGGCACCGTCTTCTCACCGCGTTTCGGCAAATAGCCTATGGCGTGGGTAACCAGGCCGCCGATGGTATCGAAGCCATCGTCTTTAAAGCGAGTGCCGAAATATTCGTTGAACTCGTCGATGGACGTATGCGCTTTGGCCGTGGAACGGCTTTGGCCACGCTAGTGCACCAGCGCTTTGCCCGACAAGACCATATGCAGAAACTCGTCACCATGTTCCGCTTTCAGGTAATGGCGATAGGCTCTTACGGCGAATCGCATGGGGTCGCACAGATAGATAGTCGCGTTTATCTTCGACTCTCGATCGAACGCCGTGCCGGGGTTAGCGTTCAAGACGCGTTCGCGCAGACCCTGTTCCATGGCCGCGAACATTGCCACGTAGGCGAGATACTCTTTCGCGTGAATCGTCGGTTTGGGCATCGGCATGTTGCAAGCCGCGACTGCGTGCGCCACTTCGTGTGTCACCAGGCTGCGGTACATGGACCGGTCGACCGGCACGTTGAACCATGTCTTGTTTCTTGCGAACTCGGAGAAGGCTAAAACCAGGATTCTTTGCTCATTTTCAAGGTAACAACCCACCGCAGTCTCGCTTACCGCTTCCGGGAGACTGGCGACGATCTCGACGACCAGCGGGTAGGTGGGCTGTAACGCGAGCCGGCCAAAGAACGCTATTGCATCTTCGGCACCGCGGCATATTTCGGCATAATCGGCGGACGATTCCGCCTTCACGCTAACGGCCGCGTTGGCACAGTCGCGATTGCTGGGCCGATCACTGGGGTCCGCGGCAGAGATGACGGTGAAGAACGGCGGGAAAGTCAACCAAACCCAGGCGATGACGGTTCGAAAATGCCACATAGGGATCTGTCCTTACGAGAACTCAGCAGTTGCCTGCCCAGTCACCCACTACACATGTGTCCTCCGACTTTTAGCGCGTAGGCGCCCGACAAGCCAGAAACTCTAATATTTCACCGGCACAGGAACCGAGTAGAGGACATACGACCAGCCCGAAGACGCCACCTCGTCGTATCGTAGTGCGATCGACCCAGACACCGATGGGTTACGGCATGAGTATTACCCGGCAACGGATGCCGGCTTGGACGCGCATCCGTTGCGGCGAAGGGTGGGTGGCGGTTATTTCTCCTGCAGCGAGTATACGTGGTTGATCAGCGCCAGGATCCGACCGCGTATAAATCCTTCCGCGTTGTACTCACGAATGTAATCGGCGTAATACTCCGCTGCTTTGGCGTTGTACTCGTTGCCCCAAATCGGCATGTCGCGACGACCGTGGGCCTTGAGCTCTACCCGTCCGTCTATCACTTGGTAGACGCGGTCGTATGGAAATACTCCGTTGTTGGCCTTCTGCAGCGTAGTGATATCGGGAATACGGGTGTCAACAATGCCCGCATATGGGCCGTCCCCTTTGCCGGTCATACCGTGGCATACGGCACAATTGTTGTCGTACTCTCTTTTTCCGATGTCGTCCGCCGCAGGTGCACCGGTGTATGCGACGATCAGGGTGGCAGTCATGACAGCTATCCGAATCTTATTTGCTTTCATATCGATGTTCCTCCGGCAGGTTTGAAAAATTCACGCTACTTCCAAACACTTGAATGATTATTTTTTGCGACTGTGACGCAGCCTGTCCTGCAACGGCACCAAACCATGTCTATATACCAACATACGCCCAGCCATCCGGCTTTTACAAACAGTAATATCGGCTTCTTTTGCGCCCGGTCACAAACATAG
This sequence comes from uncultured Chromatiales bacterium, assembly GCA_965368585.1. Taxonomy (GTDB): domain Bacteria; phylum Pseudomonadota; class Gammaproteobacteria; order Chromatiales; family Chromatiaceae; genus JARRQB01. The sequence continues at coordinate 27,862 of CBDUNM010000004.1, forward strand.
CCCATCCACTGAACGCAATTTCACGGATAGCGACTTAGCAGCGAATTGTCGGGGTGATTCAGAGGGGCGGGCCGTCGTCGCGCAGCGTAATGACCTCTACCAACACCTGAAGATCGCTCACGCCAGGCGCTATCTGATCTCCGCCGCTTGTGTCATCGGTTGTTGCTGATCGCCAACACGCTGGCGATCAGCCGCTGCAATACCGCGTCCTGGTCGGGTCGGGTTGCACTGATCCGACCATTGGGCGTCTGCCTGGCGACCCGCATGTCGCGTGCGCGGCGCGCAGCGGCCGTACAGCCGAATTGGTCCAAGACCATGAAACCCACCAGCAGTTGAGCCACCACCGCCAAACTTACCCTAACCTGCATGTTGCACCAGCCGATCGGGGACGCGCGCCAGTGGGACAGGGGCACGTGCAGATGCCGCTTTCGCCGTCTTTATACGGGCCGAGCGTCACGTGGACCAACCGCGGCACACTCGTCATCACGAAATGCGTTAGTAAAGCCTCATATCGGGTAAAGGTTTAAGTGACCGTTTGCTGCAGGGAAGCAGCAGCCGAGCCTACGGGGATGTATTAACGGCGTGTCACTGAAAGCTTTACCCGGCAGGAGGCACTGGAAACGTGAGGCTTCATGAGTGATTCTCTTAATACCTGTCTGCCATGATCGCGAAGCTGGAGCTGGACAGACTCAAAGGCGTAGATCAAGGACCCAATGCAGTTCAGAGCAACGTCTTCACGGGAGCACCTCTGGCACATTCACAGCCGACCAGGGGCTTCTCAACTTATCCGCCCCGCGTTTGCCAACCGCTCCACGTTCAGCAGACGAATCTTACGGCTATCGGATCGAACCACGGTAAAGCGAAACCCGCCCAGCACCGTTTTCTCACCGCGTTTCGGCAAATGGCCTATGGCGTGGGTAACCAGGCCGCCGATGGTATCGAAGTCATCGTCGTTGAAGTGGGTGCCGAAATATTCGTTGAACTCGTCGATGGACGTATGCGCTTTCGCCGTGAAATGGCTTTGGTCTCGCTGCAGTATGAATGCGTCTTCATCAAAGTCGTGCTCATCTTCGATCTCGCCGACAATTTGCTCCAGCACATCCTCGATGGTGACCAACCCGGCTGCCGCGCCGTATTCGTCTACCACTATCGCCATGTGATTTCGGCTGACGCGAAACTCCTTCAACAACACATTCAAGCGCTTGCTTTCGGGAACGAATACTGCGGAACGCAAAACGTCGCGTATGTTGAATCGGGGAGCATTCTTTCCGCAGTATTGCAGCAGATCCTTGGCCAGCATGATCCCGATTACTTCGGCGCGATCCTCACCAATGACCGGGAAACGCGAGTGCGCCGACGCGATGACCACCGGCAGTATCGCATCCAGCGGGGCGTCGCGCTCCACGACGACGGCCTGCGCGCGCGGAATCATGATGTCGCGCACCTGCAAGTCGGACACCTGCAACACACCTTCCAGCATGTTCAGTGCTTCGGAATCGAACAAGGCCCGCTCCTTGGCATCCTGTAACAAAGTTACCAGTTCGTCTTTGGTGCGCGGCTCACCGCTCGCTCCGGGCATCAGGCGTTGCCACCACCCTCGGGCGCGGTTGCCACTACCAGTTCGATCTTCGCTGTTCATGTTTCCTATTCAGTAGTGTAGGGGTCGGGAAATCCCAACTCTGTCAATATCTCGCACTCGCGGGTTTCCATGAGCGCGGCATCGGGCTCGGTTTGGTGATCATAACCGAGCAGATGCAGTACACCGTGCACGACCATGTGCGCCCAGTGAGCTTCAGGACACTTGCCCTGTCTCGCCGCCTCGTCGATCACCACCGGTGCGCAGATGACCAGATCACCCAGCAGATTGAGCGGCACTTCGGGCGGCGCTTCGAAGGGGAAAGACAATACGTTGGTGGGCCTATCCGCGCCGCGATATCGTCGATTCAAGGTCCGGCTTTCAGCGGCACCGACAACCCGGATGACCAGCTCGCCAGCGGCATCCGGCTCGTCGAACACGGCTGCCGCCCACGCGCTGAAGGACTCGGCATTCGGTACGCCGGGCGAATCAGTCGCTAGCTGCAAATCGACGTTCAAGGGCGCAACCACGGCGGAGGCGAAGTATAGAGCCTAACTGCACGCACGTACCGGCGTAGGCGAACGGCGGGATACTTCGTCTGGCTGGTAATCTCCGATCATTTTCATTGCACGTTCGCTGTCAGTCCCGCAACCGCCAAGCGCATGGTTGTGACACGCTACGTAGTCCGTCCTGGACTGTCAACCCGGCGGCGGCGAGCGTTTACTCAATCCGTAGCGCAACGCAAGATATGCCGTCAGTGCCAGGCCGCAACGCGACCTGACCTGCCGCATGACAGAGGCTCCTAGCACTACCTTATCTACCGCAGGGGTACTACTGGTCGGCCCCGGAGTCGTTTCTATCCCACGCCTCGTACGCCCGGACGACGCGCTGCACCAGTGCGTGCCGCACCACATCTCGCGCGCTGAACATCGTGAAGCTGATACCCTGCACTCTCCCCAATACCTCGATTGCCTGACGCAGGCCCGACTGCTGGCCCCGCGGCAGGTCGACCTGCGTAACATCGCCGGTACACACCGCGGTCGACCCGAAACCGATGCGCGTCAGAAACATTTTCATTTGTTCCGGCGTGGTGTTTTGTGCCTCGTCGAGGATGATAAAGGCCTCATTGAGCGTACGACCTCTCATGTACGCCAGCGGCGCGACCTCTATGACATTACGTTCGATTAACTTATGCACGCGCTCGAACCCGAGCATTTCGTACAGGGCATCGTACAATGGGCGCAGATACGGGTCGATTTTTTGCGCCAGATCGCCCGGCAGAAAGCCCAACCGCTCGCCCGCCTCCACCGCGGGTCGAACCAGCAGGATGCGTCTGACCTGATCGCGCTCCAATGCGTCGACCGCGCAGGCAACCGCCAGATAGGTTTTACCTGTGCCCGCCGGACCCACGCCGAAATTGATGTCGTGGGTCAGAATTCGATGCAGGTACTCAGCTTGATTCGGACCGCGCGGTTGTACGACCCCGCGCCTTGTTTTTATCTGCGTATCGGGGACGTTGGCGTCGGTCGGCTCGATCAATGCGTCGACACCCGATTCCTGGAGGTAGAGATGCACCCGTGCCGGACTCAGCGTTTCCTTGTCCGTGGCTTCGTACAACTCCTGCAGTACATGTTTACCGGCGGCGATCGCGCGCGTCTCACCGAATAAACGGAAGAAATTCCCGCGGTTGCTGATCTCTATGCCCAGCCGCCGCTCGATCTGACGCAGGTGCTCGTCGAGTTGGCCGCACACGTTGCGCAGGCGTTCCATATCCTCCGGCTCCAGAATGATGTCCACGGAATCGGGGTGTTCGGAAAGGACGATGTCGCTAATGGTGTCTACCTCACGCCGAACGCGCAATCGCGTCGGTTACCGGTTCGCCGCGCAACGAATTGGCCAGGGCTTCGGTAATGCGCACGTCCACAAAGCGCCCGAGCAGTTCTGCGGAGCCGTCGAAATTGACTACTCGGTTGTTTTCGGTGCGACCCGACAGCTGGCGTGGATCGCGCCGCGAGGGGCGATCGACCAGAACTCGCTGCACAGTACCCACCATCTGTCGGCTGAAGCGCTGTGCGTGGCTGTTAACCGCCTGTTGCAGACGGCGCAGGCGTGCCTGCTTGGCCGCGTACGGCACGTCGTCCGGCAAGTCCGACGCCGGTGTGCCGGGGCGCCGGCTGTAGATGAAGCTGAACGACTGGTCGAAATCGATTGCTTCGATCAATGCCATGGTGTGTTCGAAATCCTCGTCGGTTTCGCCCGGAAATCCAACAATGAAATCCGAGGAAATACTGATCCCCGGACGCGCCTCGCGCAGGCGCCGGATCTTCTGTTTGTAATCAAAAGCACTGTGACCGCGCTTCATCGCGAGCAAAATACGGTCGGAACCGGACTGTACCGGCAAATGCAGGAAGCTCACCAGTTCAGGCACTTCCCGGTACGCCTCGATGAGGCTGTCCGAAAACTCAACCGGATGCGACGTCGTGAAACGGATGCGATCAATACCATCGACGGCAGCAACGTAGCGGATCAACAGGGCGAGATCAGCGCTGTCACCGTCGTGCGTCAGGCCTTGGTAGGCGTTGACGTTCTGTCCCAGCAGATTGATCTCGCGGACGCCTTGCGCCGCCAACTGCGCCACTTCCGCGAGGACGTCATCGAAAGGGCGACTGATTTCCGTACCGCGGGTGTAGGGGACGACGCAGAAAGTGCAATACTTGGAACAGCCCTCCATGATGGAGACATAAGCCGTCGGACCCTCGGCACGCGGTTCCGGCAGGCAGTCGAACTTCTCGATCTCCGGAAAGCTGACGTCCACCACGCCGCGACCGTCGCGCCGCACCGTCGCCAGCATTTCAGGTAACCGATGCAGTGTCTGTGGCCCGAACACCAGGTCCACGAACGGCGCGCGTTTACGGATCGCTTCGCCTTCCTGGCTGGCAACGCAGCCACCGACGCCTATGATCAGACCCTTGCGCCGCGCTTTCCAGGGCCGCCATTGCCCGAGTTGCGAAAATACCTTCTCCTGTGCCTTCTCACGGATCGAGCAGGTGTTCAGCAACAGGACGTCGGCATCTTCCGCTACATCGGTCACTTCATAGCCGTCAGAGAACCGCAGTACGTCCGCCATCTTGGCGGAATCGTACTCATTCATCTGGCATCCATAGGTCTTGATAAATAGTTTGCGTGACATGAAAAACCGGTGTGTTTGATTTCCGCGGATTTTACGCTGAATATCAAAGACCTGCCACGCCAAAATTCGGCAAGAGGCCTCGAGTAAGACCTCCTGCCCGGGACGGTGCTAGAGTCCAATCAGTTCGGCATGCACGCCACGATCCTGGATGTGGTGCAACAAATCCTGGGCGCGGATATCCCCAGGATCGTAATCGATCAGCATCAAATGCCTGGCTTTGTCGTTGACACACGCGCTGTATACGCCCGTCAGATCACCCAGGTCACGTTCGAGCGAGTGGATGTGCCCATCGTCCAGATTTTCGTCGATATGAATGACGACATCGGTTCGGCTGGTTCCCATGTACGGTCTCCCTTCAGTGTTACGGAGCGCGAAACACGCTTCTTACTCATATATGGATAGTTCAGGTTCGGGAGTACTCAATAGGGCAAAACCCTTGGCGTTACAAGGTAGAGACCCGAAGCGTCCCCGATGCCCGTTCCGTGATGCCGCGTTGATCGAGTGCAGCCTGGCCCGACCGGAAAACGAACCAAGAACGTCAGTGGTGGAATTTTCGCCTGCGTTCGGGTTTGCGTCGAGGTTTACGGTCGAATGTCCCGCCGCGACACAGGCAGGTAGCAGGGCGGATCGAAACGCGCGGCCGGCGCCGCCAAGTGGAACCCCTGACCCAGGTCGACACCCAGTTCCTGCAGAATAGGGATCACGTCTTCGGACTCGACGCACTCCGCGGTCGACATGATGCCCAATCCGCGCGCCATATCGCTCACGGCTCGCACGAAAACGCGGTCGAACCGGTCGTGCGCCAAATTGCGCACGAAGTTTCCGTCAATCTTGATGATGTCCACCGGCAAATGCTTGAGATAGTGGAAAGACGAAAAACCCACTCCAAAGTCATCTAGGGCGATTCGACAACCCAAGTTGTGCAGTGAATCAGTGAATTGGTTTGCCTGCGCAATGTTCTCGACCGCCGCCGTCTCGGTGATTTCGAAAATCAGCATACTGGGATCGGCTCGACTCTCATCGACGTAATGCCTGATCCATTCGAGGATCTGCGGATTTCCGAAATGCCTGCCCGACAGGTTAATCGCCAGATTGACCGGTTGACCGCAATCACAACTCCCACCTTGCACCTGGATTGCCTTACGCAGCACCCAGCGATCGATTTCGCGAATCATGCCGAATCGTTCTGCGATGCCGAGGAATGCGCCCGACGAAATCAGACCGCCGTCATCTCCTTGCATACGCAGCAACACTTCATAGTGAGCCACCTGCCGGTTGTCGAGCCTGAATACGGGCTGGTAATGCAGAATGAACAAGTCTTCTTCCAGCGCCTTTCGAATACGCTGCTCCCACTGCAGCTTGGCATGCATCGCGGTAAGCTGTTTATCTGTCTCGCTGTAGACGTGATAAGTATTTCGCCCCTCGTCCTTGGCGCTGTACATGGCGGCGTCCGCCATTGCCAGCAGGCCACTCGGCTCCGTTCCATGACTGGGGAAAATCACGATGCCGATACTGGCGCTCACCGGGGTCACCATATCGGGAAAACCCTCTTGGCTATCGAACAACCTCTGCAGCAAATACCCCGCCGCCTGCTCCGCCTGTTCGCGGCCGGTGTTGGGCAGCAACACGCCAAACTCGTCGCCGCCCAACCGGCCCAGCACATCCACCTTGCGCAGACTATCTGACAGTCGCTTGGCGATAATACACAGGTACTCGTCGCCGGCGAGGTGCCCCATGGTGTCATTGATATATTTGAACTGATCCAGGTCGATAAACATCAACGCACCTTGCTGGTCGAAGCGCTCCACATGGTCCAACGCCCTTTCCAGTTCCTCCTGGAAACGGCTGCGATTGAACAACCCGGTCAGCGCATCGTGCTCGGCCAGATAAGCAATGCGCTTCTCGTTTCGCTTCTGTTCGGTGACGTCGAGAAACAGGCTGCGGCAGACCGGGTTCCCCGAAACGCCGTGGCCAAAACTGTTGATGCTGCGAATATCGACCAGGTGTCCATCTTTGTGCGACATTCGGAAATCTATTGTCGACGTCCCCAGTCCGTGCTTTTCCGCACCCCACTGCTGTCTGAAGAGATCTAGATCTTCCGAGTAGATACGGTGCTCCAGGAACTGCGGCTGAAACCAGGCAATGGTGGGGTAACCGAGAAGATTCTGCGCCTCTTGGCTCACGTACAGAAAGTCGTACGTATGTGGATCAACTTCGACAATTAACGCGTTTATCCCGTCCATGAGCGTTTGCAGATGGCTTTTCTGCTGCTCAAGCGCGTGGCGTTCCTCGACAAGGGCCGCGCGGGTCTGTGCCAGGTGGTCGGCAAGATGATTGAAGGACCTGGCCAGGTTCCCCATTTCGTCCCGGCTGTCCAAATCGATACGGTAGTCCAACTCGTCTCTCGCCAGCGCCTGGGTGCCTTCTTCCAGCTTGCGCAAACTGCGAGTCATGAAATAGCCTACGACGAGGGTCGCCAGAACGGACAGCACCAGTTCCAAGGAGGCGATGGTCGTGTTTTGGAGACGGGTCTGGCCGATGAGCGATTCCACATACGCTATGGAATACCCGATATTGAGAACACCAAGCTTTTGATTCGACAATGAAATCGGTTTTACAGTATCGAATACCCCGTCGCGTTTCGCATCCTGGTAGGTCTCATCGGGCAGCGCATTTGGGGGAACCTCGCCTATCGCAGCCATCGAGTTGCCAAGTGCGTCCAGCACGCCAGCGTAAACGATATTCTCGCTCGTGCTGACCAGTGACAAAGCGTCCAGCACAATAGCCCGATCATTTACCGCAAGTCCCGGCGCCAGCAAATTAGCCAGCAAGGTTGCCTCTTCACTGATGTGGTGCCTGAGTACGTCGGCATGACTGGAACTGATGAGACGAACACTGTTCCACACGAGTGTCGTCAACATGACCGCTTCGATCAGAATAACGCTCAGCACGAGCCGGGTGGAAAGCCGGATTTTCACTGGCGGGTAGGATATTGTTTCGATGGGTGTACGAACGTGCGCGATTCTTTCGTGACAGAGGACGCTGTTGTCATTGCATCCCCTCAGTTATTACCCAAATCGGCGACACCCAAATCGGCGACGCCCTGCCGCGTAAAAGGCCGAGCCGCTTCATAGTCCGCGACGCTCGCCGGACGATACCCGGAAAACGACATCTGCCCGAGGGCCCGCCTGCCGTTCGGATTGTCCTTCATGCCCACCAGAATATTCGCGACCCGGTCGCCGATTTCCCGATCGAGGTCGGTTGCGACCATGGTCGCCATATTGGCCAGCCGTGGGCCGCGACCAATGATTCGAAGCGGCTCGCCCCTTGCGATCGCCTTCTTGAAGATGTTGCTTGACGCAACGGCAGCGCTGACTTCGTTCGCCAACACCGCCTCATTCGCCGCGTTGTGGCTGGTAAACTCGCGATAGACGGGCGCCCGGTCGCCGACCAGGCCGGAGTCGATCATGTGCTGCACGCCCATCATAGTCATCAGCGCACGCCTCGGAGGCGTCGCTACCGGTTTCCCGGCCAACTGCGCGACCGTCGTGATTGCGCTGTCCTCGCGCACCACGATCAACTGCTGTACGTCCTCTATGACGGTTGCCCGGATGCGGTACTTGCCGCTGTCCGACGCCCTCACCGCCAGGTGCGGAGCCGTGACGACAATGTCGTAAACCCGTTCGTCGGTGCGCTGCACGAACGTCGAAAAGTCTTTGGCCGTTTTGAGAATTACGGGCCGCTGCAGGGACTCGGACAGATAGTCGCGCAACGGTGCAAAGCGCTTGAACAAGGCTACCGTGCTGATGAGCGGAAAGTATCCCAGCGTCAGCGCCGTCGCTTTCTCGTTCGACCGTTCGCCCGTATCTGCGGCGGTCGCCGACGAAGCCGTACTGAGCAGCGCGAACAGCGCGCAGATTGTACTCAGGTAACGCCAAAAAGCACCGCGGCCGGCTCCCTGCATGACGACTCCTCGGCCCGCTGTTAGCGACTAGCGACACCCGATCGGTTTGCCGTCGCGGACATACGCAACGGCAGACTATTTGTCGCCGCCGCCCTTTTTCGGGGGTGGCGAACGATTGGTCGCTATCTCCGTTAGCGTTTTGAAGTAGGACAACACGTTTTCAATGGCTTGCGCCGACATTTCCGCCTGCCTAGCAAAGCCATCTTTGCTCACGTTGCCCTGGGCAAACGACTGCAGCGTATCCATCGCGTCGCTGACTGCGTCTTGAAACAAGGCGGTCTGTTGGGTGGCCAGCTTCGATGTGCTATCAAACAGCTTGCGATGATGCTCCGCCATTCGCTCCAATCCTTCGCGATGCCTTTCCAAAATGGCATCCAGAGACAGGTGTCCCAAACCGTAGCCTCCAAAGACACGCTTCAGCTGTTCGGTGAGCATTTCGGCGTCTGTCTGCGCAAGGACGCACGGAAACTCCGTCTCGTACTTCGCATCGACCTCCCGTTCGGCTTCCGACCAGTCTTCAAAGGGATCACCCCCGACGAACCCCCGCCTCTGGACGCGGTTGTACGCCTTCTCGGTAATCAGCAGCCAACGCTCACCCGGAGATATCGTCTGCTTTTCTCCGTCAAACGGCGCCAGCGGCACCGTGTTGGCACTTTTCTCGGTGGTTGCATGTTCACTTTTCGTAATCATTGCCATAGCCTCCGGACACAATTGACGAGTGTCACAATGCTGCAGTGCATGATTTCTGCGGTAACCAACAACAGCGTTACCCGTCCGCGGGGCAGGCCTTCATCTTCAAACAGAAACTGGCCAGCTTGTCTGAGCGTCGGGGCGCATACCGTAACTCATTGATACAAAAAAACAACTTTGCCCAACCACCAATCCCTTTGCGCCTCTGCAACGCGCAATCTGGAGCGATTCGAAGCAGATGCAACATCGCTTGGTCGGACAATAGTACACCGGCATCTTGTCACCGATGTAACTGAGTCTATTATAGGATGACGAGTGATCAGTTGCTTGATAAATAAAATGAAAACTGGCCGGCCCGGATGAAAGACGGAACGGCTTCAATCTGCGTCGCACGACCATTGGTTTGCAGTACCCGAAGACCAGTGCGCGCTTTTGCTCAACCGCTTGCGCCCAACCGTACCCCGTTCCCGGTATCCGCCGAGCGGTGCCGGCCGGGCTGAAAAGCACGAAATCTAACTGTCAAGAATCAATTAAAGGGTCGCTATGACTACCGATGCTGTATCGATAACCAAAAACCTCCCGCAAGGCGTCATGCTCAACGCTTATCCGGACAGCATCGGGGGATCCCTGGCCGACACGGTTGAGTTGCTGAAGCGGCCGGAGTTTGAAGATGTGTTTTCGCTTTTTTACATCCTTCCGACGTTTTTTAACAGCGATTTGGATCGCGGCTTCTCTGTCATCGACTACGACCTCAACAAAGCACTCGTCACAACGAAGGATCTGGAAGAGCTGAGCAAGCTGGACATCATGCTGAAGTTCGATCTGGTCTTAAACCATCTCTCCGTTGGATCTCCACAGTTTCAGGATATGTTGCAAAATGGTGACCAGTCGCCGTACCGGAACTTCTTCATCGACTGGAATGAATTCTGGCACGCTCACGGAAAAACCAACGATGACGGACTGGTGATACCAGACGAAGCTTATCTGCAGCGGCTGTTCATGCGAAAACCCGGTCTTCCGATACTGAAAGTGCGTTTTCCAGATGGAACCGACAGGCCTTACTGGAATACGTTTTATCAGGAAGTGATCTACCAGGAACTCATTCCGGAGGACCTGGCATCGATCGGCGGGCTCGCGTTTCAACAGGCGGAGACCGTAACGGCTGCGGTGAATGATGCAATCCGTGCGAAGATACACGTCAGGGAACTGGATTTTGGCTCGAACTCACGGTTCAAGGAAGACATCGTGGCAGTTGTCGAAAGCAAACGACGCTACCTGGGCCAGATGGATTTGAACGCCCGATCGGATGGCGTTTGGGACTTCTACGACGAGACGCTGAAAAAGTTGCACGGCTACGGCGCGAAGCTCGTCAGACTCGACGCGTTTGCGTATCTCCACAAAGAGCCCGGCATGACCAATTTCTTCAACAAACCCGGAACCTGGGAGTATCTGGATAGACTGAAGGAAATCGCGGCAAAATATGACCTCATCCTACTGCCGGAGATCCATTCTGAATACGGTTATGGGCTCCACGAGGAAGTCGCGGAAAAAGGCTTTCCCATCTACGACTTTTTCTTGCCCGGATTGATTATCGACGCACTGGATCGCGGCACCGCGACGGCCCTGTTACGTTGGATCCGCGAGCTGCACGAAACGGGGATTAAGACGGTCAATATGCTGGGATGCCATGACGGGATACCTGTACTCGACCTGAGGGGAAAAGAGGTGCTTGGCATCTCGAAATCGGGTTTGTTGTCTGACGAGCAAATCGACGCAGCCATAGAAAAGATACTGGCCCGGGGCGGCAGAGTCAAAAATCTCTACGGCCCGGATGGCAATAAGATTTCCTACTATCAGGTTAACGCAACATATTTCAGCGCGCTGGGCGAAGATGAGCAAAAATTGCGCCTCGCCCGGGCAATCCAAATGTTCATGCCGGGAATCCCGCAGGTATGGTATCTCGATCTCTTTGCGGGGAAAAACGACTACGCTGCGGCGGATAGCGGAGGCACCGCGGGGCACAAGGAGATTAACCGCACCACGCTTACGGCGAGTGATATCGAGCAGGGACTCCAGCGTGAGATCGTTCGGGACCAACTCCAGCTAATGAGGTTGCGGAATACCTCGCCTGCCTTTGGCGGCGACTTGACGATCGTTGATACGGACGAACATCGTTTACATTTGACGTGGAAGAACCGAAATTGCACGGCAACGTTGGCGGCGGATTTGCGTGATCTCAGCTTCACCGTTACGCATGTAGACGATGCCGGCAGCGAGTATCAGATATCGTTCTGATAGATCAAAAATCCGTTACATGTGGAGTTTGCAGATGAAAGTACTCGCTACCGACCTGGACAGAACGCTACTTCCGAATGGCAGTTGGGAGGGTGACGATAAAGCAATCCGCCTGTTCAACGAGTTGACGGAAACACACGGCGTGCTGGTCGTTTACGTGACAGGACGGAATCTGACGCTGACGGAAAATGCGATACGCGAATTCGGAGTCAGATTTCCCGACGTTCTATGTAGTGATGTCGGCACGTCGATAAGAACTTACGAGAACGACGAGTGGAAACTGGATGACGGATGGGTGGCTCATGTCAAACGCGCGAGCCCAAGGTGGGATGCGACCGCGGTACGCGCTGCGGTTGCCAAGGTGGATGGCATGCGGGAACAGGAGCGCGAGCATTTGAATCCGTTCAAGCAAAGCTACTATGTCGAGCATGACAAAAACGACCAAGTGTTAAAAAACGTCGACAGACTGGTCAAGGGAAAATTCGATGAAGTCATCGTATACAGCTTCGATTCACAGAACGGCAAGGGGCTTCTGGATTTCCTGCCGGCGAGTGCAACGAAACAGACCGCATTGGAATATGTGGCGGAGGAATTCGGCGCTGCGAAGGAGGACGTTGTGTTTTGCGGCGACAGCGGCAACGACATCTTCCCCCTTACAGCCGGTTTTTGCGGTGTTCTGGTCCGAAATGCCGATGACCAACTGGTTGAGAATGTAAAAGAAGCGATGGACCAAAACCCGGCGCTGAAGGTGTACTTTGCAAAGGGCGGTTTCAAGGGTTTGAGTGGATACTACACCAGTGGTGTGATTGAAGGGGCGTATCACTATGGACTATTCGATGATGACACGGCGAAACGGCAGAAACCGGTCGAATGACCCCTTCGCCCTGCACCAATGTCTCAGATCAAATAGATTCTAAGGAGCGAGCGAACTGCGCACGGCGTACCGCCGCGCGCACGCCCTTATAAATGCTGCGAGACCGCGCATCACTACAGGCGACGTTCCGGCTCCCGTAGACGACGGCAACGAATCGCCACCTGCCTGCCCGACGACCACCTGATTCTGAACGAACAGACACACTCAAGGCATTCTTCCTGATCGAGTTTTTCGACGTCGATCACCCGTCAAGCCAGTTGACAACCGCTACTATTGAATGGGATTTTGGTTTAGTATCGGCATCCAAATGCCGGCTGCCTTGCTCCGAACAGCGCCCTCAAAAGCGTTTGCGGCCGGTTTTTCACGGTCGAACGTAATGTAACTTATTGCACCCATGACTATGATTCAGACAACCAACCAGATTCTAGAAAGCGGTCAAGATCAGGCTATCGCGATTCAAGCTCCGAGTCGCCCCGATTTATCCTATGCCGCGTTGCGCGAGTTGGCCAGGCGCACCAAAGACACGTTGAATACAGCGGGCATCGGCCAAGGCGATCGCGTTGCGATCGTTTTGCCCAACGGCCCGGAGATGGCGACGGCTTTTGTCACAATTGCGGGCGCCGCTACCACCGCGCCGTTGAACCCGGGCTATCGGCAGGAAGAGTTCGAATTCTATCTGGACGACCTTAACTCCAAGGCACTGGTTGTCGAGAAAGACAGTGATTCACCGGCGGTCGCGGCGGCCAAAAAACTTGGTATAGGGGTCGTCGAGTTATCCACCTCGGGTGATCGCCCGGCGGGCGATTTCGACCTTGAAACCTCGATGAGCGGCGCAGCTGCTGACAGCGGAGACGCCAACCCGGATCATATCGCACTCATCCTGCATACCTCAGGCACCACCTCGCGACCCAAGATCGTACCCCTGAGTCACGCCAATGTGTGCGCATCTGCAACCAACATAGCGGACACGCTGGCGCTCACTGTTAACGACGCGTGTCTGAACATCATGCCCTTGTTTCACATTCACGGCCTGATCGCGGCGGTGCTGTCCTCGCTGCGAGCGGGAGCAAGAATCTACTGCTCGCCGGGATTTAACGCTCTCAAGTTCTTCAGCTGGATGGAAGACGCCAAACCGACATGGTACACGGCGGTCCCAACCATGCATCAAGCCATACTCACGCGCGCCTCGCGCAGCATGGACACGATAAAGGCAGTGCCCCTGCGGTTCGTTCGTTCTTCGTCTTCTTCGTTGCCGCCACAGGTCATGGCGGCGCTGGTGGAAACTTTCGATGCACCGGTGATTGAAGCTTACGGAATGACCGAAGCGGCGCACCAAATGGCCAGCAACCCGTTGCCGCCACGCGCGCAGAAACCTGGCACGGTCGGCGTTGCCGCAGGCCCGGAAGTTGAAATAATGAATGAGGCGGGCGAAATACTGCCGCAGGGACAAGTCGGCGAGATCGTCATTCGAGGCGATAATGTAACCTCGGGGTACGAAAACAACCCGAAGGCCAACGCCGAGAACTTCACCAACGGTTGGTTTCGTACCGGCGATCAAGGCGTCATCGACGAGGACGGTTATGTTTCGATTACAGGACGCCTTAAAGAGATCATAAACCGCGGCGGAGAAAAGATATCGCCGCGCGAAGTCGACGAAGTTCTCATGGATCATCCCGCCGTGCAACAATGTGTAACCTTCGCCATGCCGCACCCAAAGCTGGGCGAAGAAGTGGCGGCTGCCGTGGTCCTGCATGAAGGCAAGACTGCCGATGAGTCCGACATTCGCAGTTTCGCCGCAGAACATCTGGCGGATTTCAAGGTGCCCAGAAAAGTGCTGATTCTCGACGAGATACCCAAGGGCGCAACTGGAAAACTGCAACGCATCGGCTTGGCGGAAAAGTTGGGGCTGGCATAAATGAGGATCGCCATCTACGGCGCCGGCGCGATCGGGGGTTATCTTGGCGCCCTGCTGAAAAAATCCGGCATAGACGTGTCGCTGATCGCCCGTGGGCCACATCTTGCTGCTATTCAGAATAATGGCTTGGCCCTGGAAATGGGTGGCGAGCGCATCGTCACACATCCGGCGGCAACCGAAAACCCGGCCGAACTGGGTGAGCAGGATTTCGTCATCGTATCCCTGAAGGCGCATTCCGCGGTACACATAGTCGATGTCATGCAGCCGTTACTCGGCAAAGATACTGCGGTTGTGACCGCGGTGAATGGCGTTCCTTGGTGGTACTTCTATCGCTTGGCAGGCCAATGGGAAAACCGCATTATCGAAACGGTCGACCCGGGGGGTAAGCAATGGCATGGAATCGGCCCCGAGCGAGCGATCGGGTGCGTAGTCTATCCCGCTTGTGAAATCTCCGAACCAGGTGTGATACAGCACACCTACGGGGACCGCTTTACCCTCGGTGAGGCATCAGGAGAAAAAACCGAGCGCGTGCAGGCGTTGGCGAAGGCCCTGGTCGACGCCGGTCTAAAGGCACCGGTGCGCAACATTCGCGACGAAATCTGGGTGAAATTGTGGGGCAACCTGTGTTTCAACCCCTTGAGTGCCCTGACGCACGCGACGCTGGATGTGATTGCTACTGATCCCGGGACGCGTGCGGTAGCAAAGAATATGATGCTGGAAGCGAAGGAAATCGGTGAAAAACTCGGCGTCCGTTTTCGTATCGACGTCGAGAAGCGCATCGACGGCGCGGCAGCGGTAGGAGCACACACCACCTCCATGTTGCAGGACCTGCTGCAGGGCAGGCCCATGGAAATCGACGCGCTTGTTACCGCGGTGCAGGAACTCGGCCGGATTGTCGGAGTGGCAACACCGACCATCGACACCGTTCTGCCCATTGTGCAACAGCGTGCGCGCGTCGCAGGTTGCTACTGAGTATCAGTCTACCGTGCGCAACCTACAGTCTCCTGGTCGCTCGCCGGTGATGAGCACCGAAACGATGGTGGCTACCAGCCAGCCGATGGCGACACAGGTCGCGCTGCAAATCCTACGCGATGGTGGCAACGCGCTTGATGCCGCGATCGCAGCCAGCGCAACCCTGGCCGTAGTCGAAAGCTATTCGACCGGTATCGGTGGCGACTGTTTCATCCTTTACCACGAAGCCGCCAGTGGCAAACTGCATGCACTCAACGGCAGCGGTCGATCACCGGCTAAAGCGACCGTCGATACGATCAGGGCCCGAGGTTACCAAGCCATGCCGGATCAGGGTATTTTGCCGGTCACGGTTCCCGGCGCTGTCGATGCTTGGCATACCGCCAGCAAGGCACTGGGGAACCTGGAGTTTGCGCAACTGCTGCAACCTGCCATTCACTATGCGGAGCACGGTTACGCCGTCAGCCCGGTGATTGCCAGCCATTGGAAAGCGAACGAAGCGCGGCTCCTGGCAACCCCGGAGGCGAGCGCCGCCTATCTCGTCGACGGCGCAGCGCCCGTCGCAGGAACGATTCATCGACAACCGGATCTTGCAGCCAGCTTGAAGCTGATCGCGTCTGCGGGGAGATCGGTATTCTACGAAGGTTCTATCGCTGCAGAGATTGTACGCTTCAGCGATACCCATGACGGACTGCTCACCCTGGATGATTTTGCCAATCATCGCTCGGAATGGGTAAGCCCCATCAGCACGTCTTATCGCGGGTATCAGGTGTGCGAAGTTCCGCCCAACGGCCAGGGCATTACGACGTTGATGGCGCTCAATATTCTTTCGCAAACCCAGGTGTCACGGCACCCGCATCTGAGCGCTGATCACATTCATCTCTTGAGCGAATCATTTGCCCTGGCGATGGCGGAGCGCGATCGTTTTGTCGCCGACCCGGCATTCAACGAGCTGCCGTTAGACGCACTGCTGTCGAACGGATTTGCCGCCGGACAATATGCGCGAATCAACCCTGATCGGGCGAATCCCCAACCAGTTGAATCGGCGTTGCCCAATCACCAGGACACCGTGTATCTGACGGTGATCGACCAGGACCGAAATGCCTGCTCGTTGATCAACAGCATGTATTATTCCTGGGGCAGCGGCCTGGTCGCCGGCAGTACCGGCATCAATCTGCACAATCGCGGCGGCGGCTTCACCCTTGAAGACGGGCATTTCAACCGCCTCGAACCGTCAAAAAGGCCGTTACACACCATTATTCCCGCCATGGTGTACCAGAATGATCAACCTGTTTTGAGCTTCGGCGTCATGGGCGGACAGTATCAGGCGATGGGACAAACCTATGTCTTGTCCAATTGGATCGACTACGGGCTGGATGTCCAGGAATGCATCGACGCAGCCAGGTTTTTCCTCTACGGCGGGCAGTTGTCTGTTGAATCCGGGATACCCGCAGCGAGCAAGAGCCAACTCGCCAAGATGGGGCACGTTGTTGTCCCCGCCGATACACCGCACGGCGGCGGTCAAGCCATATTCATAGACTGGAAGAACGGCACGTTGCACGGCGGCTCCGATCCACGCAAAGACGGCTGCGCAGCCGGATATTAGCTTCTACAGGTAAAACGATGGCAAATTGGGTCCGCTTCGCTCACAACGACCAAATTCTTTTCGGCGTACTCGAAAACGATGTGATCTTTGTTTACGAGGGCACGTTATTCGGCGGGAATACGCCTTCAGGCAAGGAATTCGCCGCCGCCGACGTGGTGATCTTACCGCCCTGCAAACCTGGCAAGATCATCGCCTTGTGGAACAACTTCCACGCACTGGCGGAAAAACAAAACAATCGAGTTCCGGATTCACCGCTGTATTTTATCAAGCCTTCGAGCTGCGTCATCGGCCCGGACGGGTTGATCGTGAAACCGGCGTCGTATGCAGGCAGAATATTCTATGAGGGCGAACTGGGTATCGTGATAGGCAAGACCTGTCGGTCCGTATCTCAAGCGGACGCCTTGTTTCACGTCAAAGGATATACCTGCGTCAACGATGTCACAGCAATGCAACTGATCCACGAGGACGCATCATTCCAGCAGTGGACGCGAGCCAAGAGTTTCGACACCTTCGGCGCGCTGGGGCCCACCATCGCCGAGCTTGATGATCCCGCAGGGCTGACGGTGAAGACCTTGGTCAACGGGCGCGAAAGACAGAACTACCAAACATCGGACATGATATTTTCGCCGGCAAGCCTGGTCAGTTTGATTTCTCACGACATGACGCTGGAGCCAGGCGATGTGATCGCCTGCGGCACTTCCCTCGGCGCATTGCCGATGAAGCCGGGAACGGTGGTCGAGATTACTATTGAGGGGATTGGTACACTGAGCAATCGATTTGTTGAACAGGCTGAGTAATCCTTGACGGGGATCGGGGAGCGCACTGCCGCTTCCGCTTTACCAACGTTGGCTGCAGTTACAATACGCGTGCTTCGTCTGGTCGCGATACGACCTCGCCAGGCGGCAGATACGAATAAAACACACGACTATCAACACCATAACCATCGCGGAGGATGGATAGATGTTTAAAAGAACTATTGCAACTTGCGTACTCGGGCTGGTTTCAATTGGCTTGATGTCAAACGCGGCGGCAGAATGGAAGCCGAGGAAACCTATCGAGTTTGTCATCATGGCAGGCAAAGGCGGGGGCGCTGACAAGATGGCGCGCTTGATGCAAACGGTGATAGAAAAGCACAACTTTTCGAGCAAACCGTTCGTTCCCGTGAACAAGCCGGGTGGCTCGGGTGCTGAAGCGCTGATCCACATGAAGGGCAAGAAGGGGGACGACCATACCGTGATGGTTACCCTCAACAGTTTCTACACCACACCGTTGCGCCAGCCTGCCTTGGGCGTTGATCCGCTGAGCTTCGCACCAATCGGGCGTATGGCCGAAGACACCTTCCTCCTGTGGGTCAACTCAGACACGGACATCAAGACCGTCGACGATTTCGTCACAGCGGCCAAGGCCAAAGGCAGGGATTGGATCATGGCGGGTACCGGCAAGGGCCAGGAGGACGAGCTTCTGACCAATTTTCTGAACCGCGCATACGGTCTGGAGATGAAATACGTGCCTTACAAAGGCGGTGGCCGTGTCGCTAAGGAGTTGGCCGGCAACAACGCGCATTCGACTGTCAACAATCCGTCCGAGCAGCTCGGCTTTTACGAGGCCGGGAAGACTCGTGCGCTGGCGGCCTTCACGCCAGAACGCCTGGAACTGTTTCCCGATGCGCCTACGTTCGAAGAGCTAGGCAAGGATTTCGTTTACTTCATGCAGCGCAGCGTAGTCGGCGCACCCGGCATGAGCGACGAGGCACAGGCTTACTATCGCGACGTTTTTCAGAAAGTCTACAACTCGGACGAGTGGCAGGAGTATATGAAAAAGAAGAGCCTGCGCGGCGAATTCCTGACCGGCAACGAACTCAAAGAATACTGGGCTCGCGAACAGGCGGTGCATGAAACCATGCTCAAGGAAATCGGCGAAATCTGAAAGTCCGTCAGACCCAGACTGGACAAGAACTAGAGCCCCGGACATGACTGTACGCAAAGCTGAAATCGCCATGGCTATCTTCATGGCGGTTTTCTCTGTCTACTTGATGATCAAGAGTGCCGAGCTGCCCATCGGCTGGATTCCCGGCGAGGGACCCGGCGGCGGCGCCTTCCCGTTTTGGTTGTCCTTTGGCATGTTGGTCTGCTGCGTGTGGATAATCGTCAACTGGATTCGGAAAGCCAGCCCGCCGTCGAGATCCGAAGAACCGTTTCTGAGCAAGACGGCGACACGGCTGTTCGTTTTCGGCGCAGGTTCGCTGGCTGTGATGATCGGATTGATCCACGTCATTGGCGTATACGGTTCAACGCCCCTGTTCATGATTTTCTATATGCGTGTCCTGGGCGGCCACCCGTGGCCGCTAACCTTGCTCATTGCGCTCAGTGTTCCGATTATCACGTTTTTCTTTTTCGAAGTCGCGCTGACGATCACCTTGCCGAAAGGTTATCTGGAACCCCTGTTCTACCCGCTATACGACGTCTTCCTGTAGCCGATGGAAATCTTTCACTTACTGCTTGAAGGCTTTGCGGTCGCAATCACGCCATTGAATCTGGCGCTGGTGATCGCCGGCTGTACGTTGGGCCTGTTCATCGGCGCGATGCCGGGGCTGGGGTCGGTCAACGGTGTGGCCATATTGTTGCCCATGACATTCCTGGTTCCACCCACGTCGGCGATCATCTTTCTGGGGGCGATCTACTACGGCGCAATGTATGGCGGCGCAATCAGTTCCATCATGCTCGGCATACCCGGCGCCTCAACCGCCGTAGCAACCACTTTTGACGGCAGACCGCTCGCGCTGCAAGGCCACGCCGACCGGGCGCTGGTAGCCGCCGCCATTGCTTCGTTTGTGGGCGGCACGGTTTCGATCATCTTATTCACCATGTTTGCGCCTCCGCTGGCTGACGTAGCATTGAAGTTTGGGGCACCCGAAGAGTTCGCGTTGATGTTGCTCGCATTTGCGACATTCATCGGCCTGGGCGGGGACGACATCCCCAAGACCCTGTTCTCCATATTCATCGGACTGGTCTTCAGCGCCGTCGGGCTGGACATCATCAGCGGTCAGCCACGGCTTATATTCGGCGATATACCCGGCTTTTTTCACGGCATAAATTTTCTCGTGCTGGCGATAGGGATATACGGCATCGGCGAAATGCTGTGGACACTGGAATCCAGCGAAGGGAAGGTCAAGCTCAGCCAGGCGACCTTGTCGCTCAGACGGATTATCGATGCCGTCAAACATATGAAAGGCTCGATAAAGGCAATGACGATCGGTTCTTTTCTCGGCTATTTCGTAGGCATATTGCCTGCCGCCGGCGCCACGCCGGGTTCATTGATGGCATATGGCATCGCCAAGGCCATTTCGAAGGACCCGGACTCGTTCGGCAAAGGCAACGTGGAGGGCGTGGCGGCACCCGAATCCGCAAACAACGCCGCAAGCACGGGTTCGATGCTGCCCATGTTGACGCTCGGCATACCCGGTTCGCCGACTACCGCTATCTTGTTGGGCGGCATGGTCATTTGGGGTCTGGAACCCGGACCCATGCTGTTTGTCGAAAGCAAGACCTTCGTATGGGGGCTGATCGCCAGCCTTTACATCGCAAATCTGTTTACGCTGCTAATCAACATCGCGTTTATTCCCCTGTTCCTCAAGGTTTTGCGGACCCCGTTTACCATTCTTGCGCCGATCATTTTCATCTTGTGTATCGTGGGAGGATTTGCACCCACTCAGGATATGCATGACGTGTGGCTGATGCTAGTGTTTGGCGTCGTCGGCTATCTGCTGCGCAAACTGGATTACCCGATGGCCCCTGCCGTTCTGGCGATCGTACTCGGCCCGCTTGCCGAAACGTCCCTGCGCCAGTCACTGCTGATTTCCCACGGTTCTTTCGGCGTGTTTTTCGACCGGCCTATAGCCGCCGTTATCATCGTGATCTCTTTCGTGCTGTTCTTTCTGCCGGTGTTCGCGCATCTGAAAAAACGGTTCACGCGGTAACCACCGGCGCCCGAACAAGTACCAAAGGGCGCTCGGCAAGCAGAGCAGTCAATGAGACATGAAAACCGGCACGTTCATGTGTTGCATGATGTACTGCGTGACCCCGCCGAACAGATCTTCGCGCAAGCGTGAATGGCCGTAGGCCCCGGTGACCAATAAGTCGGGGTTGTTATCTTTGCAGTAATCAAGAATCGTTGCACCTTTGCCCGCAGGAGACACTTCGAGCACGATACGCCGCGCATCGATCCCGTGCCGTTCCAGGTGCCTGATGATGTCGACGCCGTTCGTCCCGTGCGCCCTGCTGTCTTGTGCGTCTCTGGCAACGGTGACGACATCGAGCCGTGTTTTGGTTTCAAGTATTTGCATCGCGTCGGTCAGCGCCCGGGCCGAGGCGCGACCACCATCCCACGCCACCACTGCGTATTCCGAGAACTGGCGGCATTCGTAGCCGCCGGGAACGATAAGCAAGGGTTTGCCGGATCGGGTGACGATATCTTCGGCCCTGATGTGCTGCTTCTTGTCACTCAAGTCGGACACTTGACCCATCAGCATCAGGTCGAAGTACCGCGAATAGCGGGTCAAAATATCATTGGGGCGTCCCTCATCGTGCAGCCATTTAGCTGTTCCATCGAACTGCTGTTCGGCAACACGCTGAAAAAAGGTCTTTTCGATGGACTTCGCCAAGCCATCCTCCGCCGTCTTTAACGACCGCATGACGTCATCCGAAATCCAGCGTTCTATCTTGCCTTCAAAACGGACCGGTACACTGGCATGCAGAGCGGTCAAGGTTGCGTCGTATTTTTTACACATCTGTACGGCCATGCACAGCGCCGACTCTGCGTTGGCGCTGGCATTGTAAGATATCGCGAGATCTTTGATCGCCATGCTCGTCTTCCCGTTCTCTCGGCTTCGCAATCCGCCGTTATCAGGTTCAAGCTGAATAACAGCTCCACCTGGCTATCATAATCGATTACGTGGCGTCGTCGACCGGGAATGCGGCATGCGGCGCACGTCCGCCCGGATAGGTAGAGCGCGCGCGGTACTCTACCGTCTCCAGGAAGATCCGATTGATCAGCCGGGTGCCGAGATTGGCCCTTAGCATGTATCCCTGCGTTTGGCAGATACGCAACTATAGTCCGTGGCGCTCGAGGTTCTCGTCTTCCTGCCTCTTGAACTGCTGGAATCTGGGAATGAACTTATCCCAGTCGATGATATGCGCATCGATTTCCGGGCCGTCGATGCAGGCGTGCTTGCGGACCAGCTTGCCTTCGACGGTCACGGGTACCATACAGGCCCCACACATGCCAGTCGCGTCCACCATGATCGAATTGAGGCTGGCGACGGTACGCACGCCGTAGGGCTTGGTGAGATCGCTGACCGCGCGCATCATCAACGGCGGGCCGATGGCGACGACCTCCACGACTTTACGACCGACGCCGCCCTTTGCACCCTCCAGCATTTCTGCCAGCGGCCCGGTGACGAAGCCTTCGACGCCGAAGCTGCCATCGTTGGTGGTATAGATCACCTCCAGGGTCTCCGGGAACTCGGCCTGCAGCAGACCAATGCGCTGATCAGGCTGCGCCCAGAACATGAGATCCCTGGTGCGGAAGCCTGCGATCAGGGTCACGTGATTGCCCATGCGCAGGTGCTCGCGCATGATGGGATAGACGGGTGGCAGACCGACGCCGCCGGCGGTGAAGACCACCGTCTCGCCCTGCTCGTATCGATGCAGCTGACTGGGTAGCCCAAGCGGCCCGGCGATACCGGTGAACGCGTCGCCGACCTCCATTTTGTTCATCAGGATCGAACTGCTTCCCAGCCCCTGGATGACCAAATCGATGGTGCCTGCGTCGGCATCCCAATCCGCCAGGGTGAGGGGAATCAACTCGCCCTTTTCCCAAGCCAGGACCCGCACGAACTGACCCGCCCTGGCCGCTTTGGCAACCATCGGCGAGTGCACGACAAACTCGACGATGCCGGCCGCGAGATCGATCTTTTCGCGAATCGCCTGAGGTGCCTGGCCCAGCTTGGTGTAGCGTTCCGCGCTCTCGACCAGGGACCGTATTTCGCTTGTTTCAAAGGGAGTCGCACCGATGATCTCTCGGGCGGCCTCCTGCCCGTCGCCGGCCGCCTTGATGGCGGTGGACCCCCCGCGCGCCGCGTCGCCGCCGGTGTAGACGTCGTCTACGGAGGTCTCCTGGGTTCCCGACCTGATCTCGATGGTTCCCCACTTGCTGGTCTTAAGTCCTGGCTCGGCGTCCTTGACGATTGGGTTGGAGGAATTGCCCAAGGCCATGATGGCCAGATCGACACGCACCTTCTCGGTTTCGCCGGTCGCGATCGGGCGTCGCCGTCCGGACGCGTCGGGTTCTCCCAGTTCCATGACATCGAGTATCGCGTGGGTCACGAAGTGGGTCTTGTCGTTGCCGATGAACTCCTGCGGCGCTCGCAGCACCTTGAGCTGGATGCCCTCCTCCAGGGCGTGATGCAGTTCCTCCACCCGCACCGGCATCTCCGCCTGGGTGCGACGGTAGACAATAGTGACCTCACCGCCCAAGCGCCGTGCTGTCCGGGCCGCGTCCATGGCGGTATTGCCGCCGCCGATGACGATAATCTGCTTGCCCCTGGTCGCGGGCAGCGGCGTCTCGTAGCCTTCCTTGTGGGCCTGCATCAGATTGACCCGGGTGAGGAACTCGTTCGCCGACAGGATACCGAGCATGTGCTCGCCGGGAATGTTCATGAACCGCGGCAGGCCGGCGCCGGTGCCAACAAAAATCTTCCAGAAACCCGCCCGTTTCAGCGCCTCCAGGGTCGCGGTCTTACCCACGATGAAATTCCGGACGAACTTCCCTCCCAACTGCTCGATCTTGCGCACCACGTCGTCGATCAATTCGTTGGGCAGGCGGAACTCCGGAATCCCGTAGCGCAGCACGCCGCCGAGTTCGTGGAAGGCCTCGAACACCGTGACCGGATAGCCTTCCTTCGCGAGCAGATAGGCGTTGATCATGCCGGCCGGACCAGACCCGACGACCGCGATCGGCGGGCGGTCGGCCTTGGCCCAGGGACTGACGACTTCGGGCAAATCGAGGTACTTGTCTGGGTTCAGGATCTTCTCGCTCTGGGGCAGATACCACTCCAGTTGCCCGATCTCGATGGGCCGCTGGTTGTGGGTGCACACGCCCTGACACTGGATCTCCTGGGGGCATACCCGGCCTGTCACATTGGGCAGCGGATTCGATTCCTTGATCAGCTCGAACGCCTGTCTGAACTTGCCCTCTCCCATCAGGTGCAACACCTCAGGGATGTGTATCTTGACCGGACAGCCGCCCTTGTTCTCACCCTTGTCCATGACCGGTAGGCCCAGTTCGCAGGGGCGGTCGTCGCACTGCTTGTCCCTCAGCACCTCCAGCCAAACCAGCAGTTCCACTTCACGATAGCTGTAGCCGAGGCCCATGTAACCGAGGTAGCCCTGGTTGACCAGGTCAAAATCCTTGGACCGTTCCTCGGGTGGACGCATGTAAGGCGGGATGCTGTTGTTTCCCGGCCAGTCCTGCGACAGCCCCTTGAACATCGGATAGCGTTCCGCGAGGTGCTCATCGATGGCGCGGATGAACTTCCGCTTGAATTTCAACGGAATGTTCCAAATGAATCTGAGCAGGACGGTGCTCATATCGTCCGCCCTGAGGAGCAAGTTCCACAAGGTATTGGTGAAGGATTCGCTCAGCGCGTCCTGCTGGAACTCCCAGGCGATGGCGTTGATACCCTCGGAAATGAACACCTGGTTGAAAAACTTGGGATCGTCGACCAGGCGTCTTTGCAGCAGACCGATCTGCTTGCGGAATACCTCCACCGCCTCGCTGTGCTCCAGTTCCTGCACGGCTTCCCTGGCATCGTGGATCCGGTTGCGGTTGGATTCGATCTCCAGACTGGCCCGATAGTAGCGCTCCACGTCTTCACGGTGGTACTGGCAAGCGGGATGGTTCTGCGCGTCCGCGCCGGCCTGTGTCGAGTTTTCACCAAATTGAGTTGACATGCTGTTACCCATTCCAAAGCGTTAATGTCGACGCCAGAGGACTTCCTCGACGCCCGCAGTGCCATCGAGCCCCCGACTCATCCGGCGCTCATGAGGCGCTCGGCTGACGGAATCGGATGATCTCGGCATCGCAATCGTCGGCGACCCGCGCCGCTTTCTGGATCAACTCCGGGGTGAGCTCGATTCTGTCGAAAATTCCGGGAATCACGCGGCTCACCTCTTTCGGCTCGCCGTCGACCATTATCTTGGTCTTCTCGAACAGCTCGCTCAAGTCCTGATAGCAGGTCTTGCAGTTGGTGCATCTGGACATGTCGTTGGCGGTGATCTCCACCAACGGTCCATCGCCGCCGGTCTGCGCGCCGGCTCGCGGCGGTGCAGGTTCCTTTACGCTGGTCGTGATCTCGTCGACGGATAACGAGGTGCTCGCGGCCGACGGTGACGGCGCCCCCGAGGACGAGGCAATCTCGGCCATGCCCCTCGCAATGGCGTCGATCGAACTCTCGCGTGCCGCATTCGACTGCCGGTATTTCTCTTGCCACTGCTCCAACTCCTTGCGATGGTTCGCGTGCAGGCGATCGACGTGCAGGCCGCCGAGGTACTCCAGCATGCGCCAGTTTCTGCGGCGCTCTTCGGTCAGCTCGATAATCGCCGTGGAAACGGCCATCTTGACCAACCGATGGTCGTCGTCGGTCGACCAGACGAACGGCGTCTTGCCATGGCGCTTTGCCGGCAGCAAATCGATGTATTCGTGCACCGGTACCGTATCGTCGTCTGCCCGGGCAAGGTGAAAATGCTTTTTAAAGCGGCCCTCGTGGAGCGCAAAATCGGCTGGGGTGAACGGCACTTCCATCAGCTGCGCTTGACCGTCGCCATCGAGATATTCCAGCGTGGTGGTCGTCCAGTCCTTGCCGATATCCGGGTTACCGTCCAGGACGAAGCGTTCGGCCAGGGTGTCGCCCCGGCGCGGGTCATGCACGAACACCGGGCTCATGCGGCTCTCCACGGCCAGCCCGGCGCGGTGGCTGCCGGCGTCGTCGGCGATGCCGTGCTCCGACATACAGGCCGTATAGGTATCGAGCACCGCCGGGGACTCGTGGTAGTTGAGAAACTCCATGACGTTTTTCATGAAGTGGCTCTGCAGAGCGGCGTTGGTCTGGACGACCAGCACCTTGGGATGGAAGGCGGCGATCAGGCCCAGTTCTTTGCGATCCTCATGCTTGCCGATGTGGGCGACGCCGAACCGCGTCAGGTCGGAATCCTGGGAGGTGAAGCTGGCGGTCGATGCCTGCCCGCCGGTGTTGGAATAGGCCCCGGTGTTCAGCACTACCACCTTGATCGGTGTACTCGTAACCAACAGACGCGACAAGGCACCGAACCCGATATCGTACATGGCGCCGTCACCACCCATGCTGATGACGCCCGGCAACAGCCCCAGTTCCTCGGCGGAAAACTGCTCCCAGTTGAAAGTCCGGAAAAAGCGATCGTGGATCTCCGGGTTGTACTGATCCTCTAAATCCAGTTTGGCCGTGCGCAGGGCACGAAAGTCTTCGACGGCCGTGGCGCTCAAACCCTCAAAGATGCCCTTGGCCAAGGGCACCGCGTCCTGAAACAGACTGTTCACCCAGGGGTCCGTGTAGGGGTTGAACGGAAAGGTCGAGGCATACACGCTGCTGCAGCCGGTGGCGTTGGCGATCGCGGCGCGGGCGGGGCCATTGCCGGTCGGACCGCTCTCCAGATGATAGAGGCGCGTCTCCAGCGCGCGGATGGTCTGACCCATGCGCTCCAACCGCCCCGGGTCCTGCTCGTCGATCTGCACCTGGTCCAGCTTGGCACCGAGACCGTCGATGAGTTCCTCCAGTTGCTGGATCTGGTCCTTGCGCTTGCGCTCGTGGATGGCCCGATTGGTGGCCATCAGCATACGTATTGCCGTCACCTCGCCGCAACCACGGCAGGCACCGTGACCGCCCGTCATGGCGTAGTAGTTGTCGCGATCCAGCACCAGGCGTTTGGCGTCGCCACCGGGTTGGATCGCGTTCTGCCAGAAGCGCGCCGGCGTGTTCTGGGTTTTGCTCAGAAACTCGAACTCCCGCTGCAGCGATTCGAGCACCTCGGAGGTCTGGCGTTGGGCAGTGAGCGCACCGGGACCGCAGACGTCGACGCATTCGAGGCAGCCGCTGCACTTCCACGGGTCGACGTTTACCGAATACAGCCCGCCGCTGCCGGGTACCGCTTTTTCCATCGCGTCGAAGAACGGCCGGGTCTTGACCACCGGCAGAACGGCGAGCGCCTCGACCATCTTCGCGAAGCCGCGTTTGAGGGTGATCTCGCTGATATCCAGCCCGTCCACCGCCTTGCTGGCGATTTCGTGGAAGGGCTTGGGGTCCTTACTCGGCAGCTTCCGATAGGCGTCGCGGATCGCCTTGGCAAGATCGAACACGTGACCCGTAAGCGAACCCATCTGCTGCTCGGTCACATTCAGACTGCGAATGGCAGTCAGCAGGAGGTCGTGGATCTCGTGCACCGTGTTCGGTATGGCGGCATCCGGGCAGACGAAGGCGCATTCCATGCAACCGGTGCACAGGTGGGGGGTGTACTTCGGCACGTCCAGACGGAACAAGCCTTTGTCCTTCCAGGCGGCGCTCGCAATCGGCATGAACAGGCCGGCGCCCGGAATGACCGGGTCCTCGCCGATGGTGCCGTCCTTGCAGCGGTTGGCCATGACCTGGTCGTAGAACTTCTTGTCGAAAAACGCGGCACTGCCCTCGCTGTCCGAGGCCTTGACCATGGAGGCCGATACCGCGATACCGGGCCCTGCTTTGACCGGTGCCAGTTGATCCGACTCGCGGAAGACCGGGTCGCCGTAGTCTACCTCGAGCATCGCCTCAAGCCCTTCCTCTATTACCGCCATGTTGCTTGCCACGACGTTTTCGCCCTTGGAGCCGAACTTCTTCGTCACCTGCTGCCGGATCTTGTCCAAGATCGTCTGTTCGGATGCGTCGACGTATACTCGGCGTATAAACCCGCATACGGCGCCGATGAATGCGATACCCATCATCCGGATTTCGAGGTCGGGCGCAGGGGCGTGCTTCTTGGCAACGCCGAATGCATCCACGATGTAGAGATGGATGTTTTTCTCCCGTATCGTCTTGCGGGCGAAGGCGGGCAGCTCCTTCCACACCTCCAGTGGGGTGTGATGCGATTGCAAAATAAAGGTGCCGTCCTCGGCCAGACCGCGCAGCGGATTGGTATGACTGAAGACCTTGTGATCGGGCGAAACGACGACCTCGACATCTTCGAGCTCCGCGTTCGTAATCTTGATCGGTTCAGGACTCAGTGAAATATAGAAGTTGGTGGGTGCGCCGCTCTTCTCCGAGCCGTACTTGGGGGCGGACTTCGAATGCAATCCCAACACCCCCGCGAGGATGTCCGTCAGCAGCTTGCCGGTGGCGATGGTGCCATAGCCGCCCACCGAGTGAAAACGCACCCGGAAGGCTCCCGGCGGGAGCAGGCAGGGGTTTTCTTCGGTCTCCAGCGCCATGAACTCGGTTTCCGGATAGGCAGCCCTCAACCTGACCTGCAGTTCGGCGTTCGCCGCGTCGGGCTTGTCCGAGAAAAACTGCGAGCCCAGGTAGAAAAAGGGTACGCTGAGCGCGCTTTCCATGTTCTTGAACGCTGCAATGAGGTGGCGGGGCTGCAGATCGTGCGCCCCCAGCCCGAAGATACCCGTACTCACTTTCGGCAGTTCGGTGATGGCCGGAATACCCTGGTGGCGAATCAGGCCGCCGTTCTCGAGCGCTTTGAACAGCGCCTTCATCACCCGATCGGTGAGCGCCGTCTGGTCCGAGCGTTCGAGTACCGTGACGGCCCGCTTTCCGGCGAGCGCCGCGATCAACTCGCCTTCCGGGAAGGGCTGCAGTAGCTTGATCGAGACCACACCGACCTTTTTGCCCAGTCTGCGCAGGTGGGCGGCCACCGCCTCAGCGTCGTCGGTCACGGATCCCAGTCCGATGATGACGTGCTCGGCGTCCTCGGCCCGATAGGTTTGTACCGGCGCATAAAAACGGCCGGTCAGCGCGCCGTATTCCGCCATCGCCTGCTTGACGAAATCGGGCACGTCCCTGACGAAGTGGGTGAAGTGGTCGACGGAACCCGCCTGGAAATCAGGCTGATTCTGCACACCACCGGTCAGTCCCGGGTTCTGTATGTCGACCAGCGCGGGGACCAGTTGCCGGGTGCCCTTCTCGAACGCATTGAGCCACTGCCGTTGCCATTGACCACGCAGTTCTTCTGGAATCAGGGCGAGCGTCTCTCCGAGCAGCGTGCCCGTGTTATCTGCCTCGATCTCGCTGTTGCGTTCGTCCAGGAACGCGCGCAGCCCGGCGAGTTCGCTCGGCGCGATGTCGCCCGCGTGGCGTTTCAGATACTGATGGAGCTGGTGGACGCGGCCCTTGGCCCCGAAGAGTATCTCCTGCGCCACCGTCGGCGCCTTGATTCTGCCGGCCGGATCGCCCAGAAACTCCTTGAGCAGTTCTGGCTCCGGCATGCGGGCCTCGCTCTGCATATGGCTGGTTGCAAAGCCGTCGATCGCGTTGGCAACGGGAACCAGGGACCGGGCACTTACTTTGTAGGCGATGGCGGCCAGATCGGCCGCTTCCTGCGGATTACTGCCGAACAGAATCGTATAGCCCGCCGGCAACAGGGCATAGACGTCGTCGTGCCCCGCCATCACATTCAGGGAGTGTCTGGATACGACGCGCGCGGCGACCTGCAGCACGAACCCGCCGACCTTTTTTCCCACAGTCGCGTAGTGGGATTCCAGGCCATAGAGTATTCCCTGGCTGGACGAGGCGTTCGAGATGTACTTGCCGCCAGTCAACGCAGCGCCCATCGCGCCGCTCTGAGCCGAATGTTCTCCCTCAGGTTCGAAGAAAAACGGGTGCTTGTCCCAGACATTACAGCCACCCTTGGCGCGATACGCCTCGAACAGCTCCGAAATCTCGGTGGACGGCGTGATCGGGTATCCAATCACACCGCCGCAGACATGTCCCATCACATGTGCAATGGCGCCGTTGCCGTGGATGACCGTTGCAATTCCCGGGTATTTATAGCTCTTGGTTGGTTCCCGGACGGTACCGGTGCCCGCTGCGGTTCCGATTTCGGGACTGGATTCAGCCCGCTCCTTCAGCGCGACCTTGGCCTCGGCTTGTTGCATTACTTCCTCCTCCTGCTGCCCAGCGGCAGCGTTTGTGCCTCACTTCGGCGGGATCGCACAAAGGCACCTTAGAACGGTTCTATGGAAACTGGGCGACGCGTCTTCCACTTGCTTTAGTCAAACCCACCAAGCGCGGTATCCACGGTCGCCTTGGGGCAACAAGTAATACTAGCAGTCAGTCGCGATCGTAAACGCCGAAGCCCGCAATCATTTCCCGGCCATTGATAACATTTTGCTTACGGTCAAATTCTTTTCCCTTTTTGTCGTTTTGAAAAACGACACAGGCCCAGATCGCACCCAGCGCAGTGACCGATAATTGACCGCGACGCCTGTTTCATCGGGTATTTACTAATGGTTTGATGCACTGCACAATAGCGGCACGTCCGTGCCACACCGTTCAACCCCACCTGAATTACGGAATCCGCCAATGTACCGCAAAGAGCTCAAGGTCCTCGATTGCACAGTCCGCGACGGCGGTCTGATCAACAACTACCAGTTCTCCAAGGACTTTGTGAAAGCGGTCTACCGGGCAACCTGCGATGCCGCCGTGGATATCGTTGAACTGGGCAAAAGACTCGAAGTCAGCGACGAATACACCCGGGACAAATACGGCCCGTGGAACTTTTGCAGCGACGACGATCTACAAGAGATCATCGATTCGTACGACTCCGCATACCGGCCGCTCATCGCCGTCATGTACGACGTGGGCCGGGTAGATGTCCGCAAGCTCCAACCCCGCGACCAGGGCCCTATCGACATGGTCCGTACCGCCTGCTACGTGCACCAGATCGATAAGGGCATCGACCTGATCAAACGTTGCAAGGACCTGGGTTACGCAACCACCATCAACGTGATGGCCGCCTCGGCCGCCATCGAAACCGAACTGATCGAAGGCCTGGAAGAGATCAATAAGGCCGACGAGGTGGATTACCTCTACCTGGTCGACAGCTATGGCGCGTTCTACTCGGAGCAGGTGACCTACTATCTGGACATGTACAAGAAGTACGCGCCGGACAAGGAACTCGGCTTCCATGCCCACAACAACCAGCAGCTCGCCTTCTCCAACACCCAGCAGGCCATCATCGACGGCGTGAACCTGCTTGACGCCACCATCAACGGAATCGGCCGCGGCGCCGGCAATTGCAATCTGGAACTGTTGCTGAATTTTCTAAAAAACCCGAAATTCGACGTCCGACCCGTATACAAGGTGATCCAGGAACAGTTCGTGCCCCTGCGAAAAGAAATCGAATGGGGCTTCAACGACATCTACGGGGTCAGCGGCCATTTGAACCAACATCCCCGTGACGCCATGGAATTCCGCGCCGACCAGGACAACAAAGACCACTGCTACGACTTCTACGTCAAATCGATCGAAGCCTGACGGGCACGGAAGCGAGAGCTTTTCCAACTCGCAGTGTAATGCTCCGCATTCCGCGCGTTTTAGTTATGACTCTCCAACGAATCTAGCGGGCGGCTTGGTAAATTCGTTGACTCTCAGAGCCCCGTTGCCGAATTTACCAAGCCGCCCACTAGGAAGTCGACCGTCTCTTTGATCGCCTCTTCAAGGTTGATATCGCGAAAAAAATGGCCTGCCGATGACCTTCAGCAGGGCCGATAGGCGGGCAACCCATTCGAAAGTCCCGTCGTCATCGGTGAAAGCAACACCAATGCGGCGAATGCGGCGTCGTGGCTCTCGACAGCCAGGCTCAACGCCCGGTTTGCCCCCAGTGAGTGTCCACGCAATGTGATCGGGCTGGCCCCACGCGCCTTCAACCATTGCATCCAGACCTCGCCCTCACCGTATGCGTCGTCGAATAGATACCTGTGTGGCGTCGCACAGACGAGTGTCGCGATATCACAAAAAGACCCGCCGGTTCTGACAGATCGGTAATGAGGTCATCAGTCATTCCGTCACTGAAGTAGTCGTCGTTGGGGTCGACGACAGGCTTGACCCCGGATCCGCCAACCATCTCATCGGACTCAAGACCCGCCCCGGGTAGCGGTTTCACCAACAGCCGATAGCCCGTTTTCGGAAGGGTTCTACTATCGCGTATTCGTGACTGTCGTCGCCGAAGGCTTTGCGAATTTCGTTGATCGTATTGGAAAGCGCATCGTCACCGACGATCACACCCGGCCAAACGGCATGCGCCAACTCATTGCGCGAAACGGTTTCTCCCGCCCGCTCCGACAGATATGCGCGTACCTGCAACACCCTGGGTTCCAATCTTTATCTCCTGCCGCCCATCGGTCATGCGGTGCGCGCGGTAGTCGATCGTCCAGTCGGCGATGCGCAACTCGTGTGGCGACGAGCGGATTCCATCGGTTGCCACGATCGCCGGCTCGGCGTCCTGGGTGTCGCCGGGTTCGACGGTGATATCGGTATCGGCCCGGTTCCCATTCCCGTTCCACATCGTGCGATGCGCGACGGAGGCGATCAGGCAATAACCCCGTTTGGGAATCGCCGCGATAAAATGGGGTTGTTTCGGATTGTCCTTCAGTACCCTACGTAGCTTGACGATGGTGCTGGTAACCGCGTCATAACTGACCAGGGCGCCGCGCCACACCTCAAGCTCCAGCTGTTCGCGTGTCACGACCTCGCCCTGGCGTTGCGCCAAATGGGCGAGAACGGCAATGACTCTGGGTTCGAGCCGGTGTGATTCATCCGCCCGGGTGATACGCCCTAGTTCCGGCTGCGCCCACCAGTCGCCGAGTCGAAACGCGCCGTGATTCTGGCCGTCCTCGCCCGCCGCAGGCCGCTTCACTGCTCGGTCACCGGCTCGTAACGCGCTGGCGCCGAAGCGGGGTGGAGATCACTACCCATTGATTTGCCTACAAAAACTTCGTAGTCGTTTTTTCGTCCGCTTTCCGACGCCTTTCCATCGAGTCAACGGTGTGCCCGCACGCCTATAGGTTTGGCTATCGAGGTATCGAAAGTCACGTGAGCAAACGTCTTTCATTCAGTCAATAAGAGGGTACGGATATGCAACAGCTTCTTTCTCGTTTGATTCTCGCCGCGGCTTCGCTTGCGGCTAACGCCGTTGCCGCGGAATCCGACTACCGCGAATGGCAGCTGCAAAAGCTCCTTGAACCCACCGCACAGGACCGGGCCCTGGACGCAACCGGGCGCGTGTATATCTATGACGGGTTGCGGGATACGGACATCGAGCACGCGATGGAAACGCAGTTCGGCCGAGTAGCCAATATGATGTTCGTGCGCACGGTCATCACGGACGTGGCGAACGAGCCGCTGATGGACGAGGCGACGGGCGGCTACGCCGTTGAAGACGACGATTGCGACTGAGCGGAGGAAATATCGGCTGCGATTTACCCAAGTCGGCGAATCGCATGCCGGTGCTACATACCTTGCTCGAACAGCCAGTCTCGAATGGCGTTTGCGGCATCTTCCCAGTGGTGGTCGAGCATCATCGCGTGGCCGATTTCGGGGACGAACACCGCGTCAGTACCGAACGCGTTTGCCGTCGCGTGAACCGCCGACGCGGGAATCAGGCTGTCGAGCGCGGCGCCCATCACGAGCGCTTTATCAGACCCGGCATCTGAGTGACGGGCGCGTACCGGTAGCGCCATGGCCAGGATCGCCCAGGGCGATTCAACCCGAGCGCGCGACGCGTACCGCAGTACCTTGTCGTCCGGAAGGTGCGGCGAAAACAGCGGCAGGCGGCCACCGTCCACCCCGTACAGCGTAAACACTGCGCGAGGACCGAACCATTGCATGACGTGCATCTGGTGCAGCAGCAGCGGGTTGGTAAACGCCAACCAGGCGGTCGCCGGTAACAGCCCCTGGGGCGGCACCGACGCCATCAAAACGGCGGCTGGCGCGGACTGCCGCGAAAGATACTCTTGCACCAGGTATCCACCCATGGAGTGACCGATGAGTACCGGTGGCTCGCCCAACGACGCAATCGAACTTTCGAGTATCTCAAGGTAGTCGCACAGCGACGCGTGCAGCGCGCGCGAACCGCCTCTGCGTACGTTGTTGCTGCCACGCAGATTGACGGCGCAGGCGCGATATCCGAGCGCGGCGAAATAGGGCAAAAAATTTTCGGCCCAACACCAACCTCCCACGTAAGCGCCGTGTACAAACAACAACGGCGGCGCGTCGCGTGGCGCAACCTTGGGTTCGTGAGTGATGTGTTTGGCCGTCACGAAGTCCTTCCAGGTGCTGGGTAGTGCAACGACCAACATCGTCGATCGAGCAGCGTTTTTGGTTTTGTCTATACCTGCTTAGCCGAGCAGTGCGGCTGCAACTGTGGCTCAAGTATCAGGGGTATTCGCGCAAAAGCCAAGACCTCGACCGGTTTCTGAAGCGGATGCCTTAGCTCAGATCAAGCGCGTCGTCCTGGGGCAATATACGATCGGTCGCATATCCTGGCTGACGAATATTCGCGCACGGTCTGGCCTGAGCGGAGTCGCCGCTTGGTTCACGGATTGAGAAATTCCGCACGCGTGTGAATATTGTCGATAAAACAGCCACCAAGGGCCGTTGTGCTGGTTTGCGAATTGGTATCCATGACGCCACGTGACTTCACGCAATAATGGGTGGCATCGACACTCACCGCGACATCGTCGGTTTCAAGCAACGCCTGGAGTGCAACGAGTATCTGGCGGGTCAGGCGTTCCTGGACTTGTGGCCGTTGGCCGAAAAAGCGTACCACTCTGTTTACTTTCGACAAGCCGATGAGCTTGTCCTTGGGTATGTAAGCGACCTTGGCAACACCGTCAATGGTGACGAAATGGTGTTCGCAGGTGCTGGTAAGGCTGATGTCTCGAATCTTGACCATCTCGTTCGCGCCCATCTTGTTGCCGATCAGAGACAACTTGGGGAAACGCCCGTAATCCAAGCCGGAGAATATTTCGTGGACGTACATCTTGGCAATCCGGTGCGGCGTTTCGGCCAGACTGTCGTCTTTCAAGTCGAGCCCCAAGGTGCTGACGACCTCGGTCATCAACGCTTTGATGCGCTCGTATTTCTGCTTCGAATTCATGCCTGTATCGGTCATCGGCGTTTCCAAGCCCTGTTCGATCAGCGTGTCGCGTACCAGGATGGCCTCGCGGCTGAGTTCGGAACGCTCGGTCAAGTAAACGGGTTGAATTGTCATTGTGGTCTCCTCCAGGGCATCAAGTTCAGCGCCGGCGTCCAGGCGTGTCGGAGTCACCGTGGACGCGACTCGGCGATCAGTGGCGCATCTGAAATTACGCGCGCCAAACGGATGTCGTTACTGCGCGGCTGACGCCGGCGCCACCCACCTACAATAGTCACAATCTGTACACAGGTTAGTCAATCTCTCTTCAAAAGCAACAATGGCGTGGGATTGGCAGCGGTTGATCATCTCCGGTCGGCGTCAAGTCGCCGCTTGCGACGCCTTCCTCGATTCTTGAGTTTCGCGCGAAACGCTCCAAAGATGGTCCTTAAACGCAGGAAACGGTCTTGTTTTGCGGCAAGACCTCATGTTCTCCACACTGCAGATGAACCTCAGATTCGGATAGATCTGTGGTAATGACCAGGGCTATCGCACGTCCAGTGTTTTACACACAGTCTTCAAACGTCCAAATATAGAACGCACAACTTTCTGGACAAAATTATACTTCCTGCGAGAAAATTTGGCGCGCCACAGTCGGTGCGGATTACACTCACGCGGTAGTGGCTGCTTTTGTTGAGGACAAAACGAGTCGCCCGAACTTCAACGCAATTACGCAGCGACCGAATAGCGAGCCACCGGATTTCAATGCGGGGAGCGTTCGCCGCCTATTGACGCCGTGGCTACAAGCCAAGACACAGGCCAAACTCTGCTTCGGCGCAACGGGTATTTTTCTGGCCAGGCGCGCACGAATTACACTTTCGGTGATCTGGCGGTGGCGGTTTAAAATGACGAGTAATACCCCGTAAAACACACTGCCACCGCGTCTCCGTCGAGCACTTCGGCACGCAAATCGATCGCTGCCCTGTCGCCGTCGGATAACTGCTGCAAAAAGCTACGCAGCACGTCACCTTCAGGCAATCGGCAACGCGCCCGAATTTGGCTACGTACCGGTTTCAGATACTGTATCGCAGCCTTTCCCAGCACAATCTGAGCATTGCTGTTCCGTTCGGCCAGTAATAGATGCAGCCTGCTCCAGCAGGTGAGGGCGCAGATACTGTAAAGACTGCCGCCGAAGGCGGTGCCGTGAATATTGATATTGGGCTCTAGTTCGGCCGCGACGATGAGGTCGTTGCCGTCGAATCGCTCCACCCTGACCTGCATGTGCCCGGCAAGCGGAATCTCCCTATGCAGCATCTCCTCCAGCGCCCGACACGGATCATTCATTTACTTCTACCCTCCACCGTATGGCGATACACCTCGGGCACTTGCGCGGGCGCTTCGTAGGTGACATCCAGATCTCTCAGCACGCCGTCGCGAATGCTGTAGATCCAGCCGTGTACGCCCAGCGATTGACCCCGCCTCCAGGCATCCTGCACGATCGTGGTGTGACATACGTTTGCCGCCTGTTCGATCACGTTGAATTCACACAACAGGTCGACCCGTTCCTCGTCATCCAGACAGGAATCGAACCGATCGCCAAATCGATGAAACGTATCCTTGATATGCCTCAGCCAGTTGTCGATCAACCCATGACTGCCGCCGTTTACGGCAGCGGCGACACCTCCGCAACCGTAGTGACCGCAAACGATGATGTGTTTCACCTTCAGCACATCGACAGCATATTGGATGACCGACAGACAATTCAGGTCGGTATGCACCACCAGGTTGGCTACGTTGCGATGGACGAACAACTCCCCCGGCAGCATGCCGACGATCTCATTGGCCGGCACGCGACTGTCTGAGCAACCGATCCACAGATATTTTGGAGCCTGCTGCTTTGACAGTTTCTGGAAAAAATGCGGGTCTTCGGCCTTGATCCGATCCGCCCAGGCCAGGTTGTTATCGAACAATTCGACCAACTGTGTCATGTTTAACTACCTTCGTTTAACCAAGACGAATTCAAGTCGCTACCCGCGAGGCCAAAGTACCGCAAAGCGGTCGAGAATGCTGGAAGAAAGCGGAGCGGGCTTCGAGCGCCACGCACACCCGCGCGAACGCCTTATCCGGCGTACCGATACGCCCCGCCTCCGTACGGAAGGAAAACTTAGCAAGAACGTGGTTCGCACCCAAACCCTCGATGGCGATCCGTCATGCACGCAAGCCCAGCTGCCCTGCAAAGCGCACCAAGGGTCGGCGAACAAGATACGAGATCGCCGTAGCATTGTGTGAAGCGCCCGGTTTACCGTTCGATCGAGCAACTCGCCGTACACCGGCACCGCTGCCCGAACCACGCCGGTATGCGCGAGTATGGACAAACGCCGATAGACAGTCGATAATTGTTGCACTGCAGCAATCTGCGCCAGAACCTTAGGCGGGCCTCCCGGCACGCGGTATCTGGATATTAAAAAGAGATCGAAAGCGTTCTAAAGCTAACCCGTGATGAGGGAGTGCAACCACCATGACAGACCATGCGGTACTAAGTTACGAAGGTAAGAACTACGAACTGCCGATTGTCGTCGGCACGGAGGACGAGAAGGCGGCCGATATCTCTGCGCTGCGTTCCACGAGCGGACTGATCACGCTCGATAGCGGTTACGTCAATACCGGATCGTGCGAAAGCGAGATTACCTACATCGACGGCGACAAGGGCATATTGCGTTATCGCGGTTACGCGATCGAGCAGTTAGCCGAAAGATCCACCTTTTCGGAAACGGCCTATCTATTGATCTTTGGTGAACTGCCCACCAACGCACAGCATAGCGAGTTTCGCCGTCTGCTGACCGGTCACCAGCATATTCACGAGAATATGCTGGAGCTGTTTCATCACTTTCCGGAAGGCGCCCCCCCGATGGCAATCCTCTCGGCAATGATCAACGCTCTCGGCTGCTTCCAGCCGGAATTGACCAAGCCGGGCGACGATGATCACTTCATGGAGGCGGCAGCGCGCTTGATGAGCAAGGTACGCACCATTGCCGCCGCCTCTTATCGCACCTCGGTTGGCCGCCCCGTCAACTATCCCCGTCCTGACCTGCGCTATACGGCAAATTTTCTACACATGATGTTTTCCGAGCCGTTCGACCTGTTCGAAGCGGATCCCGATATTGTCGAAGCGCTAGACCGCATCCTGATCCTGCACGCCGACCACGAGCAGAATTGCTCGACGTCGACCGTGCGCATGGTCGCCTCGAGCCAGGCCAATGTATATGCGTCCGTGGCAGCCGGCGTCTGTGCCCTGTGGGGACCGCTGCACGGCGGTGCCAATCAGGCCGTCATCGAGATGCTGCAAAGGCTGCACGACAGCGGCCAAAGCCTGAGCAGCTTTGTCAACCAGGTCAAGAACAAAGAATCCGGGGTCAGACTGATGGGCTTCGGGCATCGCGTGTACCGGAACTTCGATCCTCGCGCAAAGTTGATCAAAGAGTCCTGCGACCGGGTATTGGAGAAGCTTGGCGTGCACGACCCGTTGCTCGATCTGGCCCGCCAACTCGAGGAAGTCGCGCTCGAAGACGATTATTTTGTCTCGCGCAAGTTGTACCCCAACGTCGACTTCTACAGTGGAATCATCTTGCGTGCGATTGGCATTCCACAGGACATGTTCACCGTCATGTTCGCCATTGGCCGCCTGCCGGGCTGGATCGCCCAGTGGCGCGAAGTCTCTTTACGGCCGACACCGAAAATCGATCGTCCGCGCCAAATCTATATCGGCGCCAACGCGCGGGACTACGTTCCCGTCAGGGAACGCGGCTGATCGGTCGCTGGAGTATGGATTTTGTGAAGCGAAAGTTGACGGGGACCGGTTGAGACCCTGTAACACGGGCAACTGGGAGGCGGTCCGAGAATAGCGGTCGTCACGAGTGCGTTCCATATTGAGGGCTATTTCTATGCCGGGCATCCTGCCCTCCACCCTTCGGGCCGCCGGGGTGAAGCGCAGGGATGCGCTGAACATTCGTGGCGACTATTTAACGAGAATGATCGATTAGCAGGATCTTTCGTCGTCGATACATCAGGCGGGGAATCACGTAACGCTTCAACGAACGGGATGAGTGCAGAGCCGCGCGGCCGAGTCGCTCCCAAACTCACCACATACCTTATCGGTACAAGCCGTCAACGGTCTGTGAGGGGAAATTGAAAGGGGGGAGAAATGATGCAAACTGAACATCATTTCTCCCCCCGATATATGGGCTACTACTTGCGCTTTGTTTGTGCGCGCACGGCAAAGCCGGCGAGCATGGGTACCATCAGCCAAAGTGCTGTCGGGGCGGGAACCGTAGCCTGAGGTAGCGACGCTTCCACGCTCATCAGGAACGGACCTTCATTGCCGCTCAGCTCGCCGAAAGCCGGGTCAGCAAAGGCCCAGCCGCCGGACCCTGAGAAGGTATATTCCCACGAAACTTCGCCAGGGCTGAGCGGATCGAGAAGCGAACTCAGTTTGACCCAATACTCCGTGTCGTCGTCGAGCATCGTATCCAGTTGCGGCGTGAACATCGCCAATGCGCCCCCCGAGTCTATCGAGCTGGGGTTGTTCAAGGTCGAGATCGTCACGGCGCCCGGTACGGAACCGCCGTCCGTAGTGATCTCAAGCCGCAGATTGCTGGTGTCGTTGAGCCCCAGATCGTCGGTCGTATTCAAAACCAACGTGACTTTCTCCAGCTTACAGCCGGTCGGGCAGTCGGTGCCGGTCGAGAACTCGTTGGCTATCCAACCACCGCCATTCACAGCTTGCGAGAAATCGCCCAAGCCTAGATTATCGTAGAGTGAAATAGTGGTTGCGCCAGCAGTTGCGGTGCCGCCCAGGGCTAACGCGAGAATCAAAGCCAGGCGTGTTTTCGTAGTATTCATTACTCTTAATCTCCAAATAGTGCATTGGTGTCGATTGTCAGCGGCCAACCAAGCCAGCCACTCGATACTGCAAGTGGTCAACCCAAAGCACGATATATGCCATAATCTCAACATACTGTTTTAAATGAATAATTTACCCTATTACCGATATGTAGAAGGTTTATTCTTAGCGGTATGTAAAATTAGTTGAATACGTTTATCTAGCAGTTATATTTATTTTCCTAAACCAGGAAAAACAGTAAAGATTTATAGTCAATAGTTCCTAGCGGCAATGAGCACGTTATATATATATGCGAGGGAAGTCCGAATACCTGACGACGTTTCAAGTTGTACATACACTCGCGCCTGTCCCGTTCGGTCCGATTCCCCGCAGCGCGCCGGTCGCGTGCTCTGTGAGGTCGGCCGCGTAACTGGTCCGGGATTCGATTTCATCCATTCGTAGCGCGACGTACCCGCTGCTGTACGCGTCGCTTTGTCATGCCCACGCGCAACCGACCGGCACAGGTTTCGCTGCGGGCGGCAGTCCCGGTGGCTTCGCTGCAATCGATTTCGACGGCAGTTCGTCTATTCCATAGAGTGCGCCTCTGACCCTGTGCCTAGCGGGCTGCTTGCTGGTTGAGCCCCCGCCAAATAAGGCAAGCAGCCTGAAGCTGCAGATAAACACTCGCCCATGCGGCTATTCATTTCCGCCTGGCGGCAAGGAATTTCCGTCCAAGCGGCCGAAACGCGCTGACCGGAAAACCTCCCGAGCTTTCCGCTGCGCTGCACGAACGGCGCAACATTCATGGTACGGCTATTGCTTAAGCTTTCACCTGCAGATGTTCAGCCACGGGAAATCGAGAACAATGACCGTTGGCTGTCGTAAATCGGGAGCCGACTCGTGAACCAGAAATCAACTATCGCCCTGCTCTTTTTTAGTATTTTTCTCGCCGGCCTGACGCTCCTTATGGGAGCGACGTCCCCCTGGCTGGTGGGAATCGCGGGTTTCTTTTTCGTTATCGGAGGAACCCTGCTAACCGCGGTGATCAGCGAAGGCTTCGAAAAAGTCGAGGATCTGATGCGCAGGCTGCCCTCGGTATTCTCCGAAAGCGACCCTAGTCTGGGTACCGATGAGGAGAAGTTCCTGCGAG
The DNA here is from genome assembly GCA_965368585.1 of uncultured Chromatiales bacterium. GTDB lineage: Bacteria > Pseudomonadota > Gammaproteobacteria > Chromatiales > Chromatiaceae > JARRQB01. The sequence goes on from CBDUNM010000004.1 coordinate 69,170, forward strand.
TAACCACCTTGTACCGGCGCGGCAGCGTGCGCCGCGCCGAGATGCAAATAAAGGCGATCGACGACCCCTATCTCAACCTCGGGGCACAACTAGTCATTGACCGCTGCAGTCGTAAGGAACTCGACCGGGCCTTGCTCTGGCACGCGTCGAACACCAGAGAGCAGGAACGACGACGCCTGCGTATCCTGCACGGGATGACCAGCTTCGCCCCCGCGTTCGGCATGTTGGGCACTCTGTTGGGTCTGGTGCGCTTATTGTTCAGTCTGGGTGACAGCGGCCTGGATGAAGTCGGATCGGCCATGGGTTTCGCCATGATCACCACGGTCTACGGCCTGGTGGCGGCAAACCTCTTCATCAGACCGGTGGCGATCAAGATGGAGCAACGCCTGCGGGAGCAGCAAGCCTGGCAACAAGTCAAACACGAACTGCTGTTGCTGCTGCTGGAAAAACAACATCCGACGGTGATCAAGGAAACCTTGAACGCCTTCATCACCGGCAAACCGATGGAGCCGCAGCCGGGTGTCATGCCCGCAGCAACACTGGCGAATGTGTAGCAAAGCAAACCGGCACAAACGTTGAACAGTCAATCTGCAACCGAAACAGACGTCACCGGCTCCAACCGGGAATCAGGTACGTTCAACGATCCGTGGGAAGCGCTGGATGAATCTTTTGAACATCGCGAAACCTGGCTGCTCAGCTATATCGACATTCTGACGTTGTTTCTGACATTGTTCGTCGTCCTGCTGATACTGCAACCTGACGACGAATCCCCGCCCATCGAGGCGGATCCGGGCGAATACGAGCAGTTTTCTCCGCAGCAGTTCGAACGCCGATCAAGGCCCCACACCGCAGCCACACGAGTGGAGTCGCCGCAAGCAAGCGGCAGCGCCGCAACCGGCGCGGATTCACCCTTCGCCAACGATGCGGCCATGGATATCCTCGCGGCCTACACTCCGACGACTTTCGTCGCACCGGCCGACGATACGGCAGCGCCCCAAACCGACCTGCCGACGCCCGATATGCAGGCCGTCGACGATCAGAGCGCGACTGAACCACCCCGGCTGGACCTGTCGACAAACGATCCGCCGGCCGCCGAAAATCTTAGCGACGACACACCACCCGAGCCCGACCCACCGTCGAACGAGGCGTCGGCAGCAGACGATCAGAGCGCTGCCGCGCGACTCCGACGACTCGATCTAACGACAAGCTATGCGCAGACCGCCGACAGCCAGGAGGTTACCGTACTACCCGAACCCGACCTGGTGGCGAACAATACATCGGTCGCCGCAACCCGGAACCCTGGCGCTCCGCCCCAACCCGATCTACCGGCAATCGACAGGCCGGTCGCAGGTCAGTCGAGCGACGAGGATTTCAGCAATCGGCCGGATCCAACGAACACCACCTCGGTCGTGTCCGTCGATGAGCCCGCGTCCGCGCCACCGCCCGGGCCAAGCCTTGGTTCATTGCCCGTATCCGTGCAAGGCGACAACGACCCATTACAGCGCTTCATGACAGAACTCACGCAGGCGCAGTTGGAGAAAAAGGTGAAGGTCTCCCTGTTGGCCGAAGGCGTCTACCTCGAGGTGCGGGACAACGTCCTGTTCGCGCTGGGGAGCGCCGAACTGAAGGCCGAAGGCGAGCACCTGCTGAATGAACTGGCAAAGATCTTTCAGAACCACCGTGGAATCGTCTCCGTGGAGGGTCACACCGACGACCAGCCGATCTCCAACGCCCGGTTCCCGTCGAACTGGGAACTCTCGACAGGCCGGGCTACCACCGTTACCCGCTATCTTGTCGGCAAAGGCCTGGATCCCGCACGGTTGCGTGCAGTAGGCTACGCCGACACCCGCCCACTGGAGAGCAACGCAACGGCGGCAGGTCGGTCCCGCAACCGACGCGTGGCGCTGATCGTCAACCTGCGCGAAGACTGATATCAGCCAAGCGCCTGTTGAAGATCATCGAACACACGCAAGGCCGCGATAGCAGGCCGAAGGATCATGCCGTCGACAAGTCCGGCAAGACCCTGGGCCGGGTGATTGCGCTCCTTGCCGGCGTGATTCATCGCAACGCCATCACTCTCGCTAGGCCACTGCGCGTTGCGAGGTCTTTGTATCTGCCGTATGTACGATTTTGGAATCGATGTGCAAGTCGGACTGCGTAATGCCTACTATAGTCAGCAGTGACATGAGCTTCGAAGAAGCGACCCGCTGGCTGGCAATCCATGAACATCTGGTCAACCGGGATCGGGGTACCCGACACAAAGACATGAAGGCGTAGTGAGACTTATTCTGTCGCTCGCGGCGTACAACCGCGATCGATCGGGTTTGCGCGACAAGGTGGGGGCATATGAACACACTGGGTGAACGCCTTTTTACAGTAGCGGTTATCGCCGATACGCATCTGAGCGAAGCGGACGGGGAGTGTAATCCACCTTCCGCCGTGAACAAACTGGCCAATGAGCGTTTCCGGTATGTTCTGAAGACCGTATCGCACCTGTCCCCCGATTTCGTGATGCACCTCGGCGATATTGTGCATCCGGTCCCCGCGGTGCCTCGCCTGTACCAACAGGCGGTGGCTTGTTTTCGCGATCAGATCGCGACTCTCGATATTGATATGGACTTGCATTTGGTGCCGGGGAATCACGACGTCGGCGACAAACCGATCGACTGGGGACCGGCCGGCGCCATTTGCGAAGACCACGTAACTTTATGGCAGGAAAATTTCGGTCCCAACTACTTCTCTGTAGAACGCGATCGGTGCCACTTTGTCGTACTAAACGCGCAATTGATCAATAGCGGTTTAGACAGCGAACACCGGCAGAGTGCCTGGTTGGAGGCCTATCTGGATGAAAACCGCGGACAGCGGTTCTTCATCAGCCTGCATTACCCGCCCTATCTTTTTTCCGCCGACGAACATGAGCACTACGACAACATCGCCGAACCCGGCAGAAGCTGGTTACTGGCGCTGCTGGAAACCTACAACGCCGAGGCACTGCTTGCCGGTCACGCCCATCACTTTTGGTATTTCAGGCACGCCGATACCGATTGCTATTTGGTCCCGTCCACCGCGCATGCTAGGCAGGACTACAGCGAAATGTTTCGCGCGGCCCCGGATGAGAATATGGCGTTCGGGCGTAACGACAAACAGAAGCTGGGCTTCGCCCTGCTGGAGGTTTACGAGCGCGGGCATTTTTATCGCCCGATCAGGACCGAAGGTCGCTTACATGCTGTTTCGGACCGCGATCTGCAGCTACCGCCGAGTCTACGCTTAAGCTTCCCGCCGCATCCGCGCCAACGAACCTCGCCGCGGTTCGGATTTGACATGCGCAAGGATTGGCTTGCACCAACAGCGATTCCCCCATCGGGCGGCTTCGACGAGTTCGATCGCAAATTGGCGCGCAACGATTACCCGATCATGGCCTTGCTGGAAATGGGCGTCAGACAGTTGCGAATTCCCCAAACTGATCTTACTGTCAAACGGCACCGCCAGCGCCTCAAAGCGCTGACGCATCAGGGTTTCGAATTCACTCTGTTTTCCTGCGGCGTGCCCGACAAAGAGTTGATCGATCTGATCAGCCGGCACGGCAGTCTGATCAGGGCCTGGGAAATAGCCGCACCGCTGGATCGCGTCACCGACCTGGTCGATGCGCTGTCGGTTCTCGACACTGGCAGCCGGCCGTTGATCTATTTTTCGAAGCTGCAAACCCGGGAAGACGTCGAACCCGCCGACGACGGGTACTGGCACGTCGTCCACCATGGCTTTTCGGCAACGGGTGATCCGGCGATCGAATCCTTGTCGACACACCCAGGTGTACAAAAACTTCTTGCCGGGTGGATATTTCGCGTTGGCTGCGATCAGGATATTGGGCGTGCAATTCAGCTTGCGCATGACACCGCGCAACTTTCCGGAAAGCTGGCCAGTGTGCATGTCCGCATGGGCAACGAGAATCCGGCTGAACCGAGGTGGGACGAAACCTGGGTGGCAAACCGGGTAGCCGGCGCCCTGGCAATGTCGCACGCTTATCCGACGACGGGTGTATTCATCGATACGCTGGCGGATGTCGATCGGGGGTATTTCCCGCGTGTCGGGGTCCTCGATGCATTTCACAACCCGCGCCTCGGCTTTCATGTGATCAGAAATCTGAATGCAAAACTGAGTCAGAACTCCGCCGAGTGCGCGATCAGCGCTGCCGAGATTACCGAGGACGGGGAGTTCTTATCGCTAGTGGTCGCGGGTGAACGCGCCTGTCTTGTGTTGCCCAAAAAAAGCTCTGACAACCTGGTCGTACCTGCCAGAGTACTGCCTACCACAGTCGGCGGCACCCTCGAAATACTGGATCCGGGCGAGGGGCTTGGCACCAGGGTAAAACTGCAGTCGTCGACCAGAAACGGATTGTGGTTGCGAACGGACGGTACGCCGATCTTTCTGTCCGTTGCCACCGATTAGGTTGAAAGCTTGTCCGGCAGCTTATGTACTAAGAGAATCACCGATAAAGCCTCATGTCGGGTGAAGGATTAACCTGCACCCGACATGAGGGTTTACTGGTGCATTTCTTCATAATCGTCTGCGAGTGGTGCTCATCGCGCGCCGAACTACGGTGACAGCAAGAACCCTACTCACAGGCATATCCGGCCCCGGACCGACTCAAGGAGATCCGGCCGATTACGTAGTCACCCGACACCAACAGACTCAAGCCAACAAGGTTCAATCGCCGGTGACGCGCGCCCGTAACCGGTCCGACAACTGCCGCAGTGCCGTTGAGGTTTCATCAGGACGTAAACGTACATTGATCACCGATGGTCCGGCTTCAAACTCCAAAGCGTTCTTCAGACCCTGCTCGAACGCCTCTTCGGTCGGCGCATCGAACCCCCGTAACGGACCGAACAGTTCTCCGATGCGATGGAAGTGCCACGTTCCAATATCGTTGAACGGACCGTCGAGGATGAATCGCTCGGTCGCGTAACCACCGTTGTTGAAGACCACGACGATCGGATTCAGGCCCAGTCGCGCGGCGGCGGTGAGCTCCGTACCGGTCATCTGGAATGCGCCGTCGCCCACCAGTACCAGCGGACGCAACTCAGGCCGGGCGATCTGCGCGCCCAGGGCGGCCGGCACGGCAAAACCCATGGAAGTGTAGAAAGCAGAAGCCAGAAACTCACTGCGTTCGTGCACCTGCAGGGCCAGACCCGCAAACAAACAATCGCCGGTATCGGAGACCACTTGCATTGCCGGGGTCAAGACGTCGTTGAGACGGGCCACCAGGCGTTCGATCGTCATGGCTTTTTCCGGCGCGGGGAAATCCGGTGCCGTGACCGGTAAGGAAAATCTAGGCACCGGCTCCGAGCACCGGGGCACCGCCGCTTGCAGTTCGTCGAGGAAGTCGCGCAGGTGGACTTGCGGATAACGATGGTGGCGGACACAGACCTCCTCCTGGCTCGCCCGTACCATACGGTTTGGGTCCAACCGAGCCGTGTATATCCCCAAGTCGACATCGTTCATTGTGACACCGAGTAATAGCAACAGATCGGACTGCTCGACGACATAACGGGCGGCCTCGGACCCCATGGCGCCCTCGTAAACACCGACATAGGCGGGATGCCGTTCACCGACAACCGACTTGCCCGTCAAGGTTGCTGCCACCGGAACGCCTGCCTTGAGCAACAGGCGCGCCAGATGGTCTTGCAGGCCCCGCCGATGCACTTCGACGCCGGCGAGTACCGCGGTTGATCGCGCTTTTTCCAATAGCGCCAGCGTTTCCGCCACCGCTTCAGCCAAAGCCGCCGGGTCACTGGCCGTCACGCTCTCGGGCTCCCTGGGAAACGGATAGGCGGGTGTGTCCACGCGGTCGCGCGGTAGCTCTATATAGACCGGGCGGCTGTAGCGGCGTGCGGCCGCCAAAACGCGGTCCACTTGGCGCAGCGCCGTGTAGGGATCGTCGAGTACGGCGCTCGCACAGGTAATGCGGTCGAAAATTTCACGTTGAAAGCTGAACGGACCGAACCGATGGTGCAGTTGCGGGTCGTCGCGCTGTTCGATGACACCCGGCGCCCCACTGATGACGACCACCGGCGAGTGCTCCGCGTTGGCGCCCGCGACCGCATTGACGGTATTGAGCGCGCCCACGCCATAAGTCACCGCCAAGGCACCCAGGCCGCGACAACGGGCATAACCGTCCGCAGCGAACGCCGCCGTGTCTTCCCTTGTGGTGCCAATATGCGTGATAGCGCTTTTGCACAACTGATCGTAGAAGCGCAGGATGTAGTCGCCCGGCACGCCGAACACGTGATTCACACCAGCCGAGCGCAGACGCTCGAGTAAATAGTCTCCAATGCGCGGCCAGTCTGCTTCGTCTGGAAAAGGCGCGGTACTTATCGTGGCCATGGCTGAGAACCACCGTAGCTTTTGAGCAGTCAATACGATTAGATTGATTTGGTTGCCGACCGTTCCGTTCAGATTGGTCGGACAGGGTCGCGCCAATCGCGCCAGGGCTGTCGCCCAATCGCCTGTGAACAGAGCCCTATGACCGGCCGTGCGCGGACTGTAGGAGGACGTTGCAATCAGGCGAAAAACAAAGTCGTTGGAACAGGCGATCGAACTGCCCGACAACCATGGTATGAAAAGGAATTATTGTGGACTGGCTGTACTATTGCGAACGCGTGACTCCCCGGATTCCTGGCCGAACCGTTCATTGCCCCGAGTAAGCCGGCGATGATGACAACGGGTTTGACGGGACTTCGCTGGTCCCATCGCCTGACTGGCAGGGAATCCCGCCTTTGGCCTTATGCGCTCGCCACCCTGGCCGTGACGATCGCCATCGACAGCTTCCTGTTCCATACCTGCGCGGAATTTTGGTCGATGCCGGTAGACCGGATACCGATACTTTGACTCTCGTGAGTGTTTTTCGGCTTTACCTTGGAGAAGGTGCTCAACCTGTCGACGGTACCGGCAGTCATCATGGTGGCGCTCTACGTCGCACTGAGCTTACGGCTCGGCAGCTTCGGTCCTGAGGTGCTGAACGGATCCTTGGCCTGTGCCAAAGCGCTGCTGGGACTGGCTGCCAGCGGCATCAGGCTCAGGCGACTACGGCATCTGCCGGCGAGGTACTGTTTGTTCGCGGGGTGCATCTTCGTCGTCGCCCTGTTGCTGCGCACCGTCGATTTGGAAGTGTGCGACAGCATGGCAAACGGCACCCATTCTATGTGGCATCTTCTGATCGCCGTTTTGCTGCTGTTACTGTTGCGGGTATGTATCGAGCACTACCGGTGTGTGCCAATACCTGATGCCCTATTGACCCGCTGAGCGGCGACAATTGCCACCAAAGGCGCGGCATCGACTCGATCCGTACATATCCGATCAACCACTAATCGATCGTATCGCGGCCAGTTCCTATGAGTCGTTCGATAAGTCCCAGCAATTTGTCTGACTCTACCGGTTTTTGCAGGTAACTGAATTCAATTTGCTCAGGATTGGTCTGCATCGGGAATGCGGTGTCGCCGCTTACCAGGATGGCGGGTAATTGTTGACCTACTTCGATTCTGACAAGTCTTATCGATTGAATACCGTTCTCTCCCTCGGGCAGACGGTAATCCGCAATGATGAGATCTGGATGCTTACTGCCTGCCGTCAATTGCCGCAACGCATCCGCGCCAGAGGTCGCGACAACTACACAATAACCGCACCCCTCTAATAGGAATCGGGTTGCCTCCTGCACCGCAGGATCGTCTTCAATCAGAAGAATCGTTGCCCCCGCTGCACTGGTTTCGGATAAATCATGCCGATCGACAACGTCCGACTGCGCGATCGCGTTGTAATCTCGCGGCACGGTAACGCTGAAGCTTGACCCGCGCCCAAGCCATGAACGCACATCGATCCCGTGCCCGAGCAGACATCCCATGCGTTGCACTATCCCGAGTCCAAGCCCTAATCCCTTGTTCCGGTCGCGTGCGTCATTATCCAGCTGAGTGAAATCTTCGAATATATTGCGGTACTGGTCGGGTGGAATGCCTGACCCCGTGTCCCATACCTCGATTCGCAGCATGCGGCCCTGCGCTCGACACCCGACGAGCACTTTTCCCGAATTCGTGTAACGTATGGCGTTGTCGACAAAATTCCGTACGATTTGTTCCAGTAGCACTGGATCACTGACAACGGTGGCGCGCGACGGCACAACGCGAAGCGCCAGTCCTTTTTCCGCGGCGCTTGGGCGAAACTGCACCCTGATCTTGTCGAGTAAATCTCCGACCCGAAAAGCCCGGACTTCGGGCTTGAACGCCTGACTATCAAGTCTACTCACATCCAAAAACGTCGCGAGCATTTCACGCATGGTTTCAACGACGCTCTCAAGTGCATCGATGTATCTTCGCGCCTGGTGATCGTGCACTTTATTCGACAAGGCACCGGTCAGAAAGCCGATTGTCTGCAGCGGCTGTCGTAAGTCATGGCTAGCGGCCGACAAAAAAGTCGACTTGATCGCGTTAGCCCGCTCCGCCGCCACCCTTGCCTCTTCCATCACTACTTCGGCATGCTTGCGATCGGTGATGTCGGTCGCCAAAACAAGTATCCCGGTCACGACGCCTTCGGCGTCGGTAATAGGGATCTTGCTCGTTTCTATCCAGCGAACTTGATCTTTATCTACGCGTAGAGGCTCCACGATGTGGAGCTTTGGCTCGCCAGAATCAATAACCTCCTTATCGTCCTTGTAATACTGTTCGGCGTACTCCGGATAAAACAACCGTGAAGGTTGACCGGCCATGTCTTCTGGCTTTAGTCCCAACGATTCTGCGGCACTCCTGTTCGTACGGACTATCGTATTGCGGGTATCTTTGTAAAAGATGTAGGCCGGTACATTATCGAGGATGAGCTGAAGTTCGTCCCGGGCATATCGTAACTCTCGGCTCGTTTCAATTAACGCACTGTTATCATATGTAATACTCACCAACGACGTGATCGCACCCTTATCGTCAGAACAGGGAATGAAACATGAACTCAGGCATCGAGGAAAATCGCTACCAGCGGTAGCGAATTCGAACGCTGCAGCCTGACCTGCAAGGGCATGATTCAACAAGCGTTGCACTCGGTCTTTATCCGCGGGGCTGACAATCTCGATGAAGTGACGCCCCCGTACTTCATCGGGATCGGTGACGCCGATCAGCTTCAGACCGGCGGCGTTTATCGAAACCAGACGACCTTTGACATCGATCTCAACGAAACTGACAGGGGCCGCATCAAACAAATCACGGCAAGGGCTGGAGTTGATTAGCATTTATACCTTCGTTTTCAGCCAGCAAGAGACTATAGGCAATTTACCAAGATCGCATACAATTCTTTCATTATTATCGTTTTCTCAGGAGCCGTTTCCATGACTGACGAAATCCTTCCCCATCGCCTTTACTAATCCATCATATAAATCATTTACAGCAACGAATTCCAAAGACTTTGGCTATGCGTTTGGCATCACTCCGCCCGAATATTCATAAGACGCAGCCATGACCAGCGTCATCGACCACGCACACACGGGGATAGCCGCGCGGATTCTTCGAATTCAAGCTGAACCGATCGTTACCGGCCCTCATTACCGAATAATCGATTGCTGATATTTTTATAGGCTGCCAGCTTTTCGATTGAATTGCAGCATAACTGGCCGATGGTCGGAGTCGCTATCCGGGACCTCGATTCCCTGTGCGACGTTTGGCGTATCCAACTTTATTTGTGCGAATTTACATCCCGTCACGATGCGCCGATACCGAAGGGTCGGCGGGCCTTTCAGAGCGCGCTTTCGGCTCGAGCGCGACTTTCTGACCATGCAGTATGTTCTCACGATTTTTTACCGAAGCGGAAATCGTATCGCATTCGAGCCAGACGTCCTAATCGCCGTCGGCACACACTCGCCACTTGGCTATAAGCTGTTAATTTAAATGACGAATACTCCGATAACCCCGTAATCTGCCTCCTGCACCGCCTATTGCACTCCGGAATTCGCGAATGACGTTGTGCCGGGCAACGCACCTGGGGTGGTCGGCCGACAAATCCGCCTGGTGCCGATTTGAACCGTGCGCAGCATTGGGCCCGGAAAAGCGGAGGGCAGGAGGCCCGGAATCAAGAATTTGGCCCCAACTCGATGGTCCGGCTGCAAAGCCCAGCGAGGCCTGAGCCCGAACAGGGCGACGTGTCGTACGAGCGGCTTGCCCCCATAACGAGCGCGGGCGTGCCGGAAATAAACTGGCCGACGTGCAGATTGAATGAGCACGGCCTGTCGCCGTCATTGGCAGGGGCTGCGGCATATGTTCAAGCACCCGGTCAGAATTTTCTCCACACGCGGAATGCGCTATGGTTGATGCAGAGGCGGGAAGCTTTTCTTGCCTGAATTTATCGCGCGTTGACACGACCAGGTTCCAAACACGCATGAAGCAACGGTCTTGCTTTGTCATCAGTCCTATCGGTCAGCCGGATTCTCCGGAGCGCAAGGCCGCGGACGGTGTGTTCCGCTTTATCATCGAACCCGCGATGCGCGATTTCGATGTTCACACTCAACGGTCTGACCACATGGCCGAACCGGGGAACATTTCTGAACAGATGTTTCGCGAGATTCTTCAGGCCGATCTGTGTATCGCCGTGGTGTCGGGTCATAATCCCAATGTGTTCTATGAACTTGCCGTCGCTCAGGCTGCGGGCTGCCCGGTGATTGTGCTGGCTGAAGAAGGCAGCAACCTGCCTTTCGACATCAAGGACCTGCGCACTATTTACTACGATCTCTGGTCGCACTACTTCTTCGACGGACGGTATGCCGAAGAGGTGCGCAACTTCGTGGCGCATGTCGCGAACAACGACTGGCGGACGGCAAGTCTTTTTCAGCTCTATCCGTTCGGCCCCAGACTTTACACGGCCAGTGATCTCGAGGACGAAATCCGCCGCCGCGTAGAAACCGGACGTCGGCAATCGTTGCCGTCGGGGCGGGATCGGAGTTTCCTCGTGGCGGGTAATCCAAATGCCCGCATCGAGATCCTGTGCGGCAGCATTGAGAATCTGTCCGATATCGACGTGGTCGTTTCTTCTGAGAACACGGACCTGCAGATGGCCCGTTACTACGATACGTCCATGTCAGGACTGTTGCGTTATCTCGACGCGACCAAGGGCATGGACGGCCACGTCAGAGACGACAATCTCAACACGACCCTGCTGAGAACGATAACCGAAGAGCAAGTCAAGCTTCCAGTGGGCGCAGGCGCCGTGATTCCTTCGCCAACCACGGAACTGGCCAAGCGCGGAATCCGTTTCGTGTTCCATCTTGCGTCTGTCAAAGGCACGCCCGGGGAGGGATACCATTCGGTGCTGGACCGGCTCGACCGGGCCGTGGCCAACGCCTATGAGCGGTTCGGCGAACTGTCCGCAGAGCACCGTCTGAGCAGCATGCTGTTTCCGGTGCTCGGCGCAGGGACCGCCAAACGCGATCCCGAGGAAGCGACACATGCCCTGCTGGAGGCCGTGCATACGCAAATGCGTCGGCACCCGGAATGCAAGGTCACCTATCTGCTTGCATTGACGGCGTCGCACCGGGATGGTCTCCGCAAGGCCGCCGATGCGCTGGGGTTGGCGGAAGCCGAACCGGCCCACGAGACGCCGTGACAATGCACCGGCCGCAGCGACTCAATCTCGCCCTGGCACGCGGCTGTTTCGTCAGGTGTCGCGGTTGTTATACCTTCTTCGGCAATGCCGAGCCGGACCTGGGTGCGTTTACCGCGTCGGTGAGGCGTTTCGTGGCACTTGGAGTTGACCGTGTCACCCTGTCCGGCGGAGACCCCCTCACCTTGCGCGGCCTGCCGGAGTTTCTTGAGGAACTGAGAGGCGCGGGCGTCACATCGATCAAACTAGACACGGTAGGCACCAGTCTAATCACGGGCCGTGATCCCGTGCGTGCCGGTCCGCGTTCGCGCCAACGGCTGCTGTCGCTGGTGGACATGCTGGGGCTGCCTCTGGACGGCTGGTCCAACCAGACGGTGACCTTGTTCCGCAAGGGGCGCGCGGAGCTGTTCGATGAAACGACCGCCTTGCTCGACGCCCTGGACGAGGCGGCCGGGCCGACAGCGGTGGTCATCAACACCTTGGTTCATCGCCTCAATATCAAAGGACTATCGCGGATCATGGCCGTCGTGGCCTCACACCCCTGCGTGAACGACTGGAGTATTTTTCAGTACACGCCGACCGACCAGGCGGCGGATGGGTCAAACCGGGAAATGGCGATTACGGATCACGCCTTCGTCGAGGCTTGCGAGGCAATACGCGAGCGGCTGCAGGTCGCCGCGACGGATGGACGAACAATGCCGCGGGTGCAGTTCCGCAGCCTCGCGTCACGCTTTGGCGATTACCTGCTAATCAATAGCGACGGGGAAGCGTGGTTGCCCGACGAACACGGGCAAACAGTCGCGCTGGGCGTGATTTTCGGGCGCGAAAGCGAAGTGCTCGACAACTGGGCGTCGGCGGTGCGGCAGTTGGTACGATTGAAGAAATCGCTGCCCGGCTGGGTGCCCTCGAGGCAACCGGCCCGGGTGGAGATGGAGCGTTGAATGCTCTTCCTGAGTTACGCGCGGGAGGACTATCTGATGGCCGAGCAGTTGCAAGCCCAACTCACGCAGCAGGGTATCGCCTGTTTCAAGGATCCCGTCCTGCCCAGCAGCGCCTGTTTCTGGCGGGAGGAAGTGCGTGAGCAATTGCTGCAATGTTCCGCGATGATCGCCCTGGAGTCACCATGGGCTGAGGCGTCGCCCTGGGTCGACGAAGAGCGGCGCGCGTTTTCCGGGCCGATACTGTCGGTGCCGGCAGGTGGAATGGCCGCAACTCGGCCCGGCGGCGGCTCAACACCCGTCACGCGCCGGGAACTGTTCCACTGCATTCAGCAGATGGGGCTGGCAAGGCCCACCTCGGCAGCAAGCGAATCTTTGCCGAAGATTGATGAAGACAGCGCGCGTAGGCAAAGGGCGGAAACGGTTCGCGAATCCATCCGTTGGCTGGATTCGTTCCGCTTGGAATTCGGTCGTCGGCGCGCGTCGCTGGTCTGGGACGGGAATGACTTCGTAAACTCCAGAGACGAATCCCGCATGCGCGCAGTACCAGCCTGTGCCGACACCTACCTGGGTACGTCCCCCGTTTCGAATATGCAATACGCCACATTCCTGGGCGTCACCGACCTGCCGGAACCACCGACCTGGACGCGTGCAGCTTATCGCTGTCCCGATGCCCCGGTTACCGGCGTCACCTGGTTCGAGGCCAGCGCCTACGCGGCTTGGGCAGGTGGCTCATTGCCGACCGAGGCGGAGTGGGAAAGTGCCGCCAAGGGCGGCGTCGATGCAGTGGCGTATGCTACCGCGAATGGCGAAATTGAGTGGTGGCTGGCGTGGTTTGAGCGGCCGTTTGCTGCGGCCGAGCCGCGGCCCGCACGCGATTTCTCAGCCAACGCCGCCGGCTTTTTCGGGCTCAGCGGCAATACCTGGGACTGGACAGGTGCAGCATGGAATCAACATCGGGTCATTAAGGGCGGCGGCTGCATGGACGCGGCACGATTTTGCCGGATCGCTGCTCGATACCGCAACGCACCGGTGGATCGCGACAGTTGCGTCGGGTTTCGTATCAGGGTCGTACGACCAAAAATGTCTTGAGAGGGGCAAACAACATGAGCATTGCGAGTGAAATTCTGCAGTCAACCGCGCATCTGCCTGACCAAGAAAAGGCTGCGGCCCTGGCTCATGCGGTCTACATCCAGACCGCTCACGCGATGGGGTCCGATTGGTCTCTCCGGGTGCCCGACGCCTGGGAAAACCTGGACGATGCGGCGCGCGCGTTCAATCTCGCTTCGGTCGAAATGTGGGCCGAAATGCCCGAGGTATTGGAAGCGTGGGTGGCCGCCATCAAGGGCAGCCGCAAACAGACCTGAGGTCGGCGCAACCGATGTCCAAACGCGTGGATCTTCTTGCTGTCGAGGTACTTGCCGAAGAGAGCGGCTTCCGCCTGGAGCGGGCGCGTTTCCGGTACGAGCGATACGACGGCGCGATGAGCGGCGAGATCATCCGTCTCAATTTCGAACGTGGTGACAGCGTGGCAGGCATCGTGCATCTCCTCGAGATGGACGCTGTCGTGCTGGTCGAGCAGTTTCGTTACCCGGCGTGCCGCAAGGGCCACGGCTGGGTACTGGAGATCCCCGCAGGCATGGTGACGGAACAATCGGGGGAGGACTCGGTTACCGCGCTGCAGCGCGAGATCCTGGAAGAGATCGGTTTCAGCGTACAGAACCCGGAGTTGATCGGGTCTTTCTATCCCAGCGTCGGTGCTTCATCCGAACGGGTGCATCTCTACTACATCCCGGTCACGGGCGATCAACGCGTCACGGCCGGCGGAGGATGCAGCGAGGCCGGTGAAGATATTCGTCGTATCGAGCTGCCGCTCGACGAAGCGTTGAGGCGTCTGGACGACGGTGAGATCGTCGATGCGAAAACGATCATCGGATTGCAATGGCTGCGCAGCAGACAGCAACAATCCTAGGGACCAATTCCTCTCGGCGATGAGCGTCCGAGCAACGGCATATCGGCCAGCGGGCGGGCCTCCTACATCCGAATCACGGGTGCATATTATCTTCATGTCAGGGTACGTTTGACAGGAGGGGGACATTGAGCGGTAGCACTCCTGCGCTCGGTCGGCTTGATATTGAGAAGTTCAAGCTTCGTCTTGCCGATGCCGATTGCTCTAACGCCAAACGGCTGGCCTTTCTGGCGTTGTCGGGTGCATTGAATCCTGTGCACACACAGCATATACGCGCTCTTCAAATCGTACGGACGGAATTCGAGCGTCTCGGCTGGACAGTGGTCGGCGGCTTTCTCGCACCTTCCGACGACCACTATGTAAAGTCGAAAACTGATAAAAGTGCGTGGTCTATAACGCAGAGAATCAAGTTGTGTGAAGCGGCAACACGCGAATCGGATTGGGTCGATGTTTGCCCGTGGGGCGAGTTCAGCAGCAACAAGGTACGAATCGGGCTTCGCGACTACTTGGAGCACAACTGTACCGCTCTCCTGGCGGGACGCTCCTTGACGGGAATAGAGATCATGGGTTCGGATACCGCCATGCGTATCCTCGATAAGACCCACCAGGAATGGAGCGTATGGCGCAAGGAAGAAAAAGGCAGACGCGAAGCTTGGTTTCCGGGCAGAGTCATCGGCTGTTTAATCCGCCCGGGCCCGAACAGCGGTGCGGAGACGCAACACCTCCGTAAGAATACGGCACCCTGGGCAGCGCACCTTGGCGTACAGCTCTTACTGATCGATACCACGCAGTTACGACGTCCGCTCGAGGCCGTCAGCTCGAAAGATATCCGCGCATTCGTCGTGAAGCGCGACTGGGATGGGTTGCGTGCCAGGGGCTGGTTGCCACCGGAGGTGCTGCGCGTGCTCGAGACGTGGCCAGAGCAATAACGGCGGCGTTATCCTCAACACGACAGCGCACCCGCGCAGGGTCCTACGCGGTCGCCGTAAACGAAGCGAGGCTGTCGAATTCGAATGTGAAACGCGAAAGGAAAACCGATGCATGAAGTTCACGCGCTTGCACCCACCATCATTCTGCTGCTGACCGGAATTTTCGCTATTACGCTCACGCGCAAGGTGGGGCTCAGCCCGATTGTCGGTTACCTTGCGGCCGGTGTGTTTATCGGGCCCCATGCGCTTGGCTTGATCCAAGAGAGCGCGACCACACGTCTTCTTGCGGAACTCGGTGTGGTCTTTCTTCTGTTCGACATCGGGCTGCATTTTTCGCTGTCGACTATCTGGGAGGCTCGTCGCGACATCCTCGGTCTGGGGCCGCTGCAGATTGTACTTTGCGGGTTCGCTTTCGGCGGAGTCGCGCTCGCCTTCGGCCTTGCTCCAGAATACGCCATGATTCTCGGTGGCACCCTCGCGCTCTCGTCAACGGCAGTCGTGGTCCAAACTCTCGCGGAGCGGCGGCAGCAGAACTGCCCGGTGGGACTGACCGGAACGGCGGTGCTCATTTTCCAGGACATCTGCGCCATCTTCCTCCTGATTCTGGCCGCCTCGCTCGACAGCGGAGGCTCGTCAACCACCACGCCGACCCTCACAAGCGCCGTCTCCTTGGCGGTGGTGAAGGCCGGCGTTGCTTTTCTCGCCGCGATCGTGATCGGCCGCTACGTAGTCAGGCCGCTGTTTCGACTCCTGTCGCAAACCAGGAATGAGGAAGTCTTCACCGCCACGGCGCTCCTGGTGGTCCTGGCGACGGC
>CBDUNM010000005.1:0-71785 GCA_965368585.1 uncultured Chromatiales bacterium
GGACGCCGCTGTGGAGCGAAAGGCATAGCCGTCGCTACGACTTGAGTGAACAGCCAGTGCAGGCGTGCCTGGACAAGCGAGGGCCGGATGGATCATGGGCCGGTCACCAACCGTACCCTGCAGAAAACCGCGGAAAACGAGGATGCGCAGCTGCTGCACCAGTTTTCGGTATTTGGCCCATGATCGGCTGTTGCAACATGCAGGCTAAGCCCGTTCCAGTTCCACCGCCGCCCGTTGAGCCTTGGCGCGTACCAGCGGCCCCAGCGTCAATCCCTGGACCAGGATCGAAAAGACCACCACCACATAGGTGACAGTGACCAGAATATCGCGATGCTCGCCAGGGGGTAGCGACAAGGCCAGCGCCACGGAGATGCCACCGCGCAGACCGCCCCAGGTCAGAATGCTCACCACTCCCGGCGAGAAGCTGCGAAAACGGCGCATGATGCCGATGGGCAGGCCGACGCTGACCAGCCGGGCCAACAAGACCAGCGGGATCAGCGCCACTCCGGCGAGCAGGTATTGACCGCTCAGCGAGATCACCAATAACTCCAGGCCGATGAGTACGAACAGCACGGCGTTGAGCACTTCGTCGACCAACTCCCAGAACGTGTCCAAGTGCTCGATCGTCTTGTCGGACATCGCCGCGGCGCGCCCGTGATTGCCGATTAGCAGGCCGGCGGCGACGATTGCGATGGGGGCCGACAAATGCAGGTATTCGGCCGCTGCGTAGCCGCCCGTCGCCAGAGCAAGGGTGATCAACACCTCCACCTGATAGCTGTCAACGCGTTTCAACATCCAATACGCGACCCAGCCGGCCGCCAGGCCGAAGGCCAGTCCGCCCACGGCTTCGTAGGCCAACAGTTCCAGCACCTCGACCGCGCTCACCTGTTCGGTCCCGCCGGCGATTTTCACCAACACCAGAAAAACCACGACGGCGACGCCGTCGTTGAACAGGGATTCGCCGGTGATCTTGGTCTCCAGGCTCTTGGGTGCTCCGGCGCTTTTCAGAATACCCAGTACGGCGATCGGGTCCGTCGGCGAAATCAGAGCGCCAAACACCAGGCAATAGAGCAGCGGCACGGTAAGTCCGAGCAGATTGAACAGTAAATAGGCACTGCCGCCGATGAGAACGGTCGCTCCCGTAACACTGGCCGTCGCCAAAACCGCGATCACCCACTTCTGCTTGGCGAGGTCGTGTAGATTCACGTGCAGGGCCCCTGCGAAGAGCAGGAAACTCAACATGCCATGCAGCACGGTTTCATCGAAATCGATGTTGTCGAGCATGCGGTGGGCTTCGTGCTCGAAACCGTCCATGAACGGCAGCGGCAACAACAGCACCAGCGACATCAGCAGTGCGATCAGCATCAGCCCGATGGCGGTCGGCAATTTCAAAAAACGGTGGTTGCCCCAGCTGAACAGGGCAGAGAGGGTGATCAGAATCGCTATGATGTCGAACAGACGCATAATGGTGATTTCGTCGTTGCGGCGCAGACCGGCAAGCCTGCAGCTTTAATTTTTCGTTTAGCGGATTGTTGCACAGCCTGGGTCACGGTTTTCCGTTCAATGTTCTCAGGGCGCGCGCAAAAAAACTTCACATTTTGACACGCCGATTCATCCCGTCCGTCTGTGTTGCTCGTCGCTTGAATAGTCCGGCTATTCGCGCCTTGACAGACGGGCACCTCGATGCCTGAAAATACGATGTTATTTCTGCGCGAGCCCTTAGCTTGCGAAAACGGCTGGAAACCGCACAGCGATCCCCAAGCCGGCGCCATCGATTCCCTTTCCCAGATTCAATTCGGCGCCGTGCAACTCGGCTATGCGCTGTACCAACGACAGGCCCAATCCGCTACCGGTGGTGCCTCGGGCCTGTTCTTCGGGACCACGGTGAAAACGGGTGAAGACTTTCTGGCGTTCCGTGACTGTGATACCGGGACCGTTGTCGGCCACTTCAAGCGTGGGGTGATCTTCCAGCAGTTCGACAGCCACTGTCACCGTTCCGCCGCGCTGCGTGTACCGAATCGCGTTGTCAACCAGATTGCGCAACAGTATCTGCAGTGACGTCAAGTCGCCGTTTACGTATAGCGACGCGGCGGCGTCCAGTCCCAGGTCGATCTCCTGGTCCAACGCCTCTTGACTCAGCGCGGAAACCACACCCGTGGCAATTTCCCGCAAGTCGACTCTCGCGTGTACCAGCATCCGACGCTGGCCGGCGTCAGCACGAGCCAATGCAAGCAATTGTTCGACCGAGTGCGTCGCGCGATCCACGCCGGTCAATGCGTGATCCAAAGACTGACGGGTAGCTGTATCTCGCGATCCGTTGCGGGCCACTTGTAGATGCGTTTTCAATGCCGCCAGCGGTGTTCGCAATTCGTGTGCGGCGTCCGCCGTAAACTGTCGCTCACGCTGAATCACGTCGCCAACGCGCTGAAACAATTGGTTGAGCGCGAGCAACAGTGAGCGGATCTCACGTGGCGCCCCATGATCGGAAATCGGTTCAAGCGAATCCGGCGCGCGGCGCGCCACCTCCGTCGCGACACGGTGCAAGGGTCGCATTCCTCGACCCACGGCCAGCCAGATCAGCAATGCCAGAATGGGAAAGGCGACAATCAGGGGCGTCAGCGTGCCACGTGTGATGTAACGCACCAGGTCGCGCCGTATTTCCGCACTTTCGCCGACCTGTACGTTGAGCCCCGTCACCGGGTCGTGCAGGCTGAACACCCGCCATTTGGTGCCGTTTTCGATGATATCCAGATACCCTTTGCTGCCCGGGGCGACATCCGGCGCCCCGTTGCTGCGCAGCATCACCGTGCCATCGGAGTAACGCGCGACGAAGGTCAGTTTGGATTCGTACTTGTGGGTATATTCCTCTGCAAGATCCTTGAACTCGAGCTGCTCCAGTCCACTTCTGTCGAGGTAACCTGCCAGTATCGCTGCCAGGGCGGGGTAGTGCGACAGTTCGTCCGAGCCGACTTCCGCCATGACAAGCTTGGCCTGTTTGTCGACCAGTTGTTCCTCTTCCACTTCATGCAGCAGCAGCGCTTGCAAAACGTGGGCGCTGCGCGCGAGGTCGGCGTCGAAGACCTCCTCCACCTCATGTCGCGCCGATGCGAATACCAACAACAGTACCACCAGCCAGGTGATCAGGATGGTCAGCATCAGTGACGTGAGCAATCGCCGTCGCAGAGATGGTTGAGGTTTCATGGTTTCGGGATCATGTAGCCAAGGCCGCGAATGGTACGAATCAGCTCCTTGCCGAGTTTTTTGCGCAAGTGGTGAACGTGGACCTCCACGGCGTTGCTTTCCACGCCTTCACCCCAGCCATAGAGGAGTTCTTCGATGCGTTCGCGCGACATCGGTATGCCAGGGCGGTCGAGGAGCGCCTCGAGTATCGCGATGGCCTTCGCCGGCAATGCCACGGGTTCGCCCGCGAGCGAAACGCTCCTGGTCGTAGGATCGAATTCGAGGTCCCCGTATTCGATCTTCGGTGCTGCCCGGCCGCTGTTGCGGCGGGCAATGGCGCGCAGGCGAGCGGTCAACTCGCCGAGGTCGAATGGTTTAATCAGATAGTCGTCGGCCCCGCGGTCCAGGCCGGCGATTCGGTCGTCTACGGTATCGCGCGCGGTGAGTATCAGTACCGGCAGTTTGGACCCGCGGGCGCGCAGCTCGCTGAGCACGCTCAACCCGTCGCGGCCCGGCAGACCCAGGTCGAGAACCAACAGGTCGGGCTCGCCACTACGCAGCGCGGCCGCGGCCTGATTGCCGTTGCGCAACCAGTCGACGACGTAACCGGATTGCTGCAGGCCTGCCAGGATCGCGGAACCGAGCAGTTCATCGTCTTCGACCAACAGAACTCTCAATGGGCTGTACCGCCATTACGTGGTTCAGTATGGGGATGGTATTTGATTTTCCGGTGGATTCAATCCGCTTCGAACGATGCGCGCCGCGCTGAATCAGGAATCGAGTTGATCGACGTTTGGAGTACGGGTTCGTTCGTGAACCTCGCCGTATACGGCGGTCTGCATTCACGCCCCCCGGGCAAAGGACTCCATGATCCGATTTTGCTTTCTCAGTCCGTTGTCCACCAGACGAGGCAGAATGCTGTTCAAACGCGCGAAGAATTTTTCCGGAAATCCGAGGAAGACCTCCTTCGCGTCGGATTCAATAGCGGCAACGATCTTCTCTGCCACCCACTTCGGGTCGTCGATATGCATTCTGGTCGCTTCCGCCATGCGATAGACAGCAGCGGTGTTGAGCTTGGTTTTCACGGCGCGCGGCGCCACGTAGGTCACCGTCACTCCGCTGCCTGCAAATTCGCGGCGCAAGGCCTCCGAAAGTCCGCGCAAGCCGAACTTGCTCGCGGAATACCCGGCAAACCACGCGAAGCCGATACTCCCGAAGGTTGATCCGATGTTGACGATGCGCCCGCCACCCTGTTCGAGCATCCAGGGGAGGACTTGGCGGGCAAGCAGCATCGGCGTGGTCAGGTTGACCTGCACGATGCGCTCCAATACGGCCGGGTCTTCTTCGGCGAACGGGCGGAAGCTGAGCAGTCCGGCGTTGTTGATCAACAGGTCGATACCCCCTAACGCCGCGCGTGCCTGTTGAACTCCCCGCGCGCGCGCCACGGGGTCGAGCAGGTCGGCGCTAATCGTGTGTACATTGTTGCCGGTGCCGCCCAGGCCCTCCGCAAGCTCTTCCAGTGCCTGCGCATTTCGGCCAATGAGCGCCAATCGCGTCCTGCGCGCAGCCAGCAATTCGGCCACGGCTGAGCCGATTCCACCCGTGGCGCCGGTGATAAGAATGCGGGTTCCGTCAAGTCTCATGTTGTACCTCCCCGCACCTTTATCAATGCGGCGTGATTGTGGGGGTGCCGTATCCCTGGCCGAACGTTGCGATCAGGAAAGCGTGATGCATGGCCTCTTGTATCTGGCGTAGCTAGCCCAGCGGTTGAAAGCGTTTCGTTGGCAGGTTCGCTACGCGGCCTTTACAGCAGGGTTGAGCGTCAATGGCAATGCGCGGAAGACGCCCCCATAGAGTGTGTAGAACCGTTTGGCGCAATGGAGTACGCATGCGCGATCGCTTGCAGACTCGATCCGATTGACGAGTTTTCGATAGAAATCCATGTGTGATACATCCAGCGAACCGTGGCTGGTCAGATAGGAAAAGGCCTTTTTGGGCAAGCCCAGGTTTTGTTGCAGTCTTTCCGCCGCTTCAGTGGCGACTCGGATGCTGGTCCCTTCGAGTACCAGTACCATGCCAAGAAAACCGACCGGATTGATACGGTCGATCACGTGATAGGCGTAAGCCACCATCAGTTCAGCCGCCAAACCGGGCAAGCTGTTTCTGACCTGCTCCGCATCGCCGCCGCACGCCGCGATATCGTTGAGTATCCACTCCTGATGACCGACTTCCTCGTCGATGTATTCGGCCATCGCATCGCGCAGCCATTCGTTGTCGTGCGCAATGCGTGATCCGCAGGCCATCAGTAGCGGCGTGGTGTGCTTGACGTGGTGATACGCCTGGGACAAGAACGCGACGTAGCTGGCCAGCGATAACTCGCCCTTCCAGCCGTGTTGAACGAAGGGTATCGCGAGCAGTTCGTTGCGCTCGGTCTCGGTCGCTTCGTTCAGCTGTTGGTAAAAGTCACTCATGATGCATGGGCCTTGTGATAAAGGGATTCGATCCGGGTGCCGTAGTGCGCCAAGACGGCCTGTCTTCGCACCCGCCCGGTGCCGGTCAACAGGCCGTTGGCCGGCGTGAAAGGAGCGCCGGCGAGCAGCCAGCTTGCCACACGAGCGTAGTCGGGCAGTTCTGCATTGGCGCGGGCGACGGCCGCCTGGATACGATCGGCATCGGCGTCGTCGGCAGCTACCAGTACCGCGCTGTTCCAGGGCCGGGCTTCGCCGAACACCGCCGCCTGGGCAATGGCCGGTTCGAGGGTCAGTTCGCGCTCGACCCATTCCGGCGCGACATTGCGCCCGAAAGCGGTAATGAAGATGTCGCGTCGGCGGCCCGTGAGGTGCAGGTGGCCGTCTTCGTCGAGCCTGCCGAGATCGCCGGTCGGCCAGCGCTTGGGTGGTGTGCCGGCATCGCCCAGATATCCGGCAAAGGTCTCGCCCTGGACGACGACTTCACCATCGTCGCTCAACGCCAGGGCGACATGCGGCAGCGGTCGTCCGACGCTGCCCGGCTTGTGGTGCTTGGGTACGTTCAAACACACGACCGACGCGCATTCGGACAGGCCGTAGCCTTCGAATACCGGCAGCCCGAGCGCGGCGGCGCGTTGCAACAGCCGCGGCGACACGGGTGCGCCGCCGACGGCGGCAAAGCGCAGCGTGGCTGGGCTCGGTTCGCCGTGCTCGATCGCCTCGATAACGTCTTGCAGGGTCTGCGGTGTAAAGATGGCCGTGGTCGCCCGGTAGCGGTCCAGTGCCCGGGTCATGACGAGACCGTCGACTTTCGAGGCGCCGGTCAGGCCGATTTCCGACATCGAGGGAAGCACCGTTGTCGCGCCCGCCCAAAGCGGTACGTACAGGCCGCCGATGTTTTCCAGCAATACGGCCAGAGGTAGCAACGCAAGGTGACGGTCCGCGGGCCCGACACCGACGACGTCGGCCAGAGAGTGGACCACGGACTCGATATGCCGTCGCGCCAACATGACGCCTTTCGGCTCGCCGGTCGTACCCGAGGTAAAGGTGATCTTGTGCACGCAGGGTGGAATCTTCACCGCTGGGCGAGAGGCGTTGCCGATGGCGATCCAGGACAGCGTTTGCCCGGCGACTGCCAAAGGCTCGGCTTCCGGCGACAGCTCCGTACCCAGGCGCCGGGAAAGCTCGCCCGGTCGATCGCTGACAACGACCGCGACGCCGGCCCGCTCGATGATGTGTGCGAGTTGTCCTTGAGAAAAAAACCGCGCCAGCGGTATCAGGCACATGTCGGCGTACAGGCAGGCCAGGTCGAGTATCGCCCAGGCGGGCCCGTTGTCCAGATCGACCGCCAGCGTGCGGACCCCACGCTGGCGCAGTTCGTCGGTAAGGACTTGCACCTCGGACCACAACGTGGCGTAACTGATTTTTCCTTCAGACCATTCCAGCGCCGTGAGATGGGGCCGGAAGCGAGCCTGCATGCGCAAGCGGTTGAACATGCTCAGGCCGCGCGCCCGCCGGCTTGTAACGCGCCTTGCCACAGGGCGCGCAGAGTGCATTCGTGATCGAACAAGGCGGCCAGCACCTGGTGACTGTGTGCGACATTGGCTGCCATCACCCGGGGTTGCTGATCGTAGTAAGTGCCCCAGTGTCGTGCTTGATCGCCTGGTAAGCGGGTCGGTTTCGCCGTGGCGATATCGATCAACTCGATCCCGAGGCGGCCGAAGGCGTTGCGCAACTCCGGTCCACAGGTAAATATCGCCCAGTTTCGTCCGG
Source organism: uncultured Chromatiales bacterium (assembly GCA_965368585.1). Classification (GTDB taxonomy): domain Bacteria; phylum Pseudomonadota; class Gammaproteobacteria; order Chromatiales; family Chromatiaceae; genus JARRQB01. The sequence goes on from CBDUNM010000005.1 coordinate 7,422, forward strand.
CCGTGTGCAGGTAGGCGGTCAACGCCGTAATCAGCCAGCGTCCGCCGCCCGCGGCGCCGACCGCAAAATTGCCGACCTCCACCATTCCGGCGCGATCGATCGGCCCGCCGACCGCGGCGCTGAGTGCCTGCTCGGCCGGCATATCCAGGTAGTGCTCGAGAAACAAGGTGTCGGCTTGCGCATCGCGCAGACCCAACACCGCCAGCAGCACCCCCGAATCGGAGCGAAGCCCCATCAGGGTGGGCATGAATTGGCTGATTTCCGCGTGGTAAGCGCGCTGAAATCCGTGTCGGACGAAGCTTTCGGCTTCCGCGCGATCCTCGGCCGCTGGACCTTTGAGATGCACCAGTGTGGGAATCAACTGTGCTCGCCGGCCTGCTGCTACTTTGCTCATCCTGGTGTGCCTGTTCGGGTTCATGGAACGGCACGATAAAGGGCGAGGCTTAAGGGAACCTTAAGAGGCCGGATTGCTATTCACCCCCGGCGCGGCGTCTTGACGCCGTGGCTACTCAGCCTTGTCCCGCAATTGACGATGTTCGCCAATTCAGCCTGCATGTTGCACCAGTATCCGGGATGATCGCGCCGGATAGGTGCGGCTGGACGCCGCTGTGGAGCGAACGGCATAGCCGTCGCTACGACTTGAGTGAACAGCCAGTGCAGGCGTGCCTGGACAAGCGAGGGCCCGGATAGATCATGGGCCGGTCACCAACCGTACCCTGCAGAAAACCCCGGAAAAAGAGGATTCGAAGCGGCTACATCGGGTTTCGGTGTTTGGCCCATGATCGGCGGGTGCAACTTGCAGGTTAGCAAGTGTGGCCCTGTCGTGCGGAACGGCGCTCCTCGTTGGGCCTGCCGTCGGCGCATTGCAGGGTGTGGATCAAAGCAAAAAGGTTGCCGGCGGCGCAGAACCTGCCCGAAGGTACTGTGTACTGGAGGCCGCGAGTCGTGACGGATGCGTTCAGATACCAACCAGACGCGACGCGGCACGGTACAGCAGGCCGTCGAAACGCAGTGCGTCGGTGGCGGCGATCAGGGCGATACAGGGCGCGTCGTCGGCGACCGCCGGCTGGTGTCCGAACGAGGTATCGGCCTGCGCGAAGTCGCCAATGCCGAACCGCCCGGATTGATCGGTGTAGGCGCCCTGCAGCACCAGAGAAAACTCTTCGCCGCGATGTCCGTGGCGTGGCACGATGGTGCCTGGTTGGAACCGGAACAGCCGAGCCCAGCCGCGCCCGTGTTGCAAGCCAGGGACCACGAACTGCGCCACGTTGGGCGTCAATCGCTGCCACGCCAGCTTGTCGAGCGTAACGGGAAGGTGCTTGTCCAGTGCGCTTGTCGCAGGCCGAGGCGCGACGGTATCGCTCGCCGGTGCGTCGGCTTCGCCGGCGCCGGCGCGCGCCTGAATGGCCGCCCAGCAAAGGTCGAGACTGTGCGCGGGCAGTGCAAGGCCCGCTTGTGCGTCAAACAGGGCACCGCCCGTTTCGAGCGCGAGGAGTTGCGTCTCACTACACTGCGCGCACATCTCCAGATGGACCGTTACCACCAGCGCCAGCGCGGGGGGCAGGCTGCCGGCCGCGTAGGCGGCCACGGTCGCGTCGTCGGGATGGTGTTTAATGCTCATGACGGGTTCCGCAAGGTGCGTCGAATGCTGGTGAAAGCCAGGCGAATCCTGGATTTGACGGTGCCCAGCGGCACCCTTAAGCGATCACTGATCTCGGATTGCGACAAGCCGTCCAGGTAGACGAGCTCGAGGATCGCCGCCTGCTCGCGCGGCAGGCTTTGCAGCCGGTTCATCAGTTGCAGCGCGTCGACGCGGACTTCATCGCTCAGTTGATTCGAGGGCAGGTCGTCGTGCAGGGGCAGGGCCGGAAGTTCGTCCCTGCGGTGGTCTTTTCTCAGTCGGTCGACACGCAGGTTGCGCGCGATGGAAAATACCCAGGTGCTGGGTGCGCCCAAGGCCGAGCGGTACTGGTGTGCCTTCGTCCAAACGTCGACCATGGTTTCCTGCACCAGTTCTTCGGCCTGCGTCGGGTCACTCCCGGTACGCCGCATGTAGCCGTGCAAACGTGGACCGAAATAGTTAAAAAGGTGTTCGAAGGCCGCTTTGTCCCGCGCAGCGCCGACACGCTCCAGCCAGGCGCACAACTGGGTGCGCGAAACGGCCGGCGGGTCCTCCTGATCGCCGGTCGCCTGCTCCGCAGCGTCTTCGTGACTACGCATCGGTGTCGGTATCCATAACAGTTGATACGGGCAGCGGGCGGTTTTGGATCACCCGCTGCCCGACGTTAACGGCACGGCGGCTTGCCTGTCGAGTCGCGCGTTACGGATCTTTTCGGTTGGAAGGGCCTGCATGCGGGGTGCCGGCATAGGGAAACACCTGATGGTACAGCTGGTCATTGGCCGCGATGTTATCCCCCACCAACAGCACCGACGAGTAAGTCGGACCGCTGGCGACTGCGGTCAGGGCGATGTCCACGACATCGTCGCCGAAGCGCCGCCCGTTCGGCCAGCCGCTGGATTTGACCTTGCCGTCGGCCGCGGTAACCGTGTCGCCGCCGATGAACCCGAGCCGGTTGAACGTGGCCTGACCCGCCAGGGCGACCGGGCCGGTGGTGGTGTCGACCCGTAGTACGTCGGGAACATAGACCAGCGCCAGATCACCGCGGCCGGTTTCGGCGAGACTGGTGCCGAAGACGAAATTGATCAGGAATGCGACTTCCGGGTTCTCCGCGTAGGTAATGAAGTCCATGTCGTGCTCCGGGCTGGAACGGTTATAGTTGTCTTTGTCGGCCAGAGCGACCAGAACCTCGTTGAACAGCGGATTGCCCATGCGGTTGACCTGTACCCAGGAGCCGGCATTGATCGGTGCGCGGTTCGAACGCAGTATGCGGATGCGCTTGCGGCTGACCGATGCATAGACCCCGACGCCGGTCGCTTCGGCCACCGAAGGCACGGGGTTTGCGCTGTTGCCCAGGTCGGCGAATGCCGCCGCGTAGCGGCTGGGTGAAAGTTCGCGCAACGGAATCTGCACCCCATAGGTGAGGACATTGAAGCCCTTGAAGCCGTCCACTCCGTTGCCGTCCTGCCCCAGCCCGTCGCCGAGATCGCCGTTGTTGTCCAGAATCCGCGTATCCAGCAGGTCGAAGATCGCCGGCGTGTCGGCGTAGAAGCCGTCTTCGCGCGGGCCGGCGAATACCGCTTCGCCGGTCGAGACCGTATACAGGGTGTCGCGCGTGTAACTGTCCAGTGCACTCAGCGATGCAGCGCCGGACACCGAGCGGCCGGTCACCGGGTCGTTGTACGCGGGTGTGGTGCGCACGCCGACATTGGGCGGGGGGGTCAGTAGACCGTCGGCGACGATACTGCGTCTCCCGGCCACCGTCTTGGTGACCCGATAGGTCTGGGTGTAGTTTTGCCGGTCGTCGTCGACCGTCTGGATCGGGCCGGCGTCGTTGCCGAGGCCATAAGACAATATGGTGTCGAGGTTCTTGTAGCCCATGTCCACCGGCGAAAACCGGAAATCGTAGCGTAGATTGGTGACGCCGGTGGACGGGTCGGTGATGTGGATGCTGTACAACGCGTCGTCGGCGAAGCGATCGTAGATGACGCCGTCACCGGGTTCGGAGAAAGGGCGCACGTTGACCACAACGTTCAGTACCTGCTCCGACGGGTCGTCGTAGCGGGTGCCGACAAAGGCGTAGACATCGGTGAGATTGGCCTGCGGATCCTGCTTGATGAGCGGTGCGTCACTGTGGCTGGCGGCCATGGCCGACGCTGCGACGGCGGTGAGGAAGGCGGCGCTCACGGCGCTCGCCAGTCGTCTGCGGTAGGTGTACATGGTGTTCTCCTGTCGGGGTTATGCCGGGTGAGCGGCGGATGGATGTTGACGTTCGACGACCCGTCGATGGGCGAGTAGGACCAGGCCCAGCGTGAACAATGCGGGTACGCCCGGCGCCGCGACGGCGCGCACCAGTCGGCTGTCCACCGTGCCGGTGAAGAGCTCGCCGCTGAGGTCGATCGCCTCGTACGTGGTCAGGGCGGCATCGGGCGGCGCGGAACTGTCAAAGCTGAACAGGCCTGTGGGCCCGCTCGGGAAAATAGGTGTGGTATCGGCGATGAAATCGAGCAGTCCGAGTCCGGCGTTGTAACTCGCCAGAAAGCCCGACGGCGCGGTGAGCGAGCTCTCGATCAGGCCGTCGCCCAGCGGCGCATCGCTGATGGAGACCAGCAGCAGTTCCGGGATGGGATCGTCGTTCAGGACCGTGACGTCGTAATGGAACAACCCGCCCAGGTCAGTTGCCAGCGATTGGATCTGCAGCGCCTGGGCAGGGGCGATCAGGCCGGTCAGCAACAACAGCTGCAGCCCGTGCTTGAAATGGTGGAGCCGTGGTCGTATTCGCTTCATTGCCTCGTCCTCTAGTTTTGTCGGTTTAGGGTCGTGTGTGTGCGGTTGCGAACCGCGTCGGTCACAGTGCGAGCAGTTCCAGATCGAGGCTGCGTTCGAGCAGCCATACCAGCGCGATGGCGGCGATGACGGCGGAGCCGACAGGCACGCCGGCCAACCGGTAGAGCCGGCTGGTGCGGCAGGCATAGACGAGCGGCACGAACAGCAGCACGATCGCCAACTGCCCGATCTCCACGCCGAGGTTGAACCCGGCCAGCGCGATGACGGTCGCCGTGGCGGGCAGCCCGAGGTCGAGCAGGACGGACGCAAAACCGAAGCCGTGCACCAGTCCGAGCGCGAACGCAACCGCCCACAAGCGTCCGGGCAGAAATGGACGCAGGTTGTTGATGGCCGCGATCAGCACCGTGGCCGCGATCGCCGATTCCACCCATTGGCTGGGCAGGGCGACGACCTGCAATACAGCGAGCGAGAGCGTGATCGAGTGCGCGACGGTGAAGGCGGTCACCACCGACAGCACGTCAAGGCCGACATCTCCGGCCGACCGCGCGGCATGCCTTTGCTCGCCTGGACGGCGCAACCCGAGCGGCAGCAACAAGGTCAAAAGGAACAGGATGTGATCCATACCGATCCAGATGTGTCGGACACCTTCGACGAGATAGTCCGTGAACGATTGCAGGATGCCCGGCCGATGCAGCGCGCCCAGGATCACGCGCGGTTGGTCGGGCGAGAGCACATGGGCGTTTTCACCCGAGTCGGTCAGCACGCGCAGCAGACCGCGATGGGTGGGGTCGATATCGAACAGCAGCCCGTAGTTCAGTGCGGTCGGCACCGCGCCGGCGCAGTCCACCGACAGCGGCAACACCGCGTAGGTGCCGTCGCTGTGATCAACCAGCTGTTGCCGACCGGCGAGCAGGTTGCAGCGAAACTGCCGGGCGAGCACGCCGAGACGCGCCGACGCGTAGGCGGCGATTGCGGTGTGGCGACCCTGGACTTCCTCCCAGGAGATCTGTCGGTCGGCGTTGCGGTCTATACCGATAGCCTGCTCAAGGTCGCGCAGGGCAATATCCCACCGCAGCTGCGCCGGTGTTACACGCAGATCCAGCGTCAGGTAGCTGTCGCTCGGTTGGTGCGCGAGGCACATGGCCGGCAGCAACGCGAGCAGCCAGGCCAGGGTATGGCGGCGCTCAGGTAGCATCGGGCCCGCCTCCGCGCCGCAGTGCGCGGGCTTGCCGCGCCAGGCGTACGTCGATACTGCCGTTTTGTTCCAGCCAACGCACGACTGGCCGGGCGGCCGGTAAGTCGCCGGTCGCGATGGCCGCATCCAGGATCAACCGGGTGTCCGCGAATTCGCGCTGCTGCTCCCAGTTCCGCCGTGCCCGTTCGAGCGCGCGCTCGGGCCGATCGAACAGCTGGAGGTCGGCCAGCGCCGCTTCGCGCAGATGCAAGGTTTCGCCGCGCATCGCTGACGCGGTGAAATACGCCTCGAGGCGGGCGCGGTACGCGGCGGTCTGCGGCAGGGCCAGGGCCTTGGCGGCCAGCGCGCGACGCAACAACGGCAGCGGTTCGGTGGTGTCGTCGGCAACGAGCGTGAGCACCGCCTGCGCCTCGCCCAGGCGCAGCAGCAGGTCCGCATAAGCGAGGCGTGGTCGAATGTCCGCGGGATCGAGCTGCACGGCTTGTCTTAGCGCCTCCTTGGCGGCGTCCGCGTCGTCGGCCGCTTCGGCCAGGTCCGCCAGGACGGTCAGGGACCATGGCAGCAGGCTTCGATCCCGTTCCGTGGCGTCGTCGAGTGCCCGTTGCAGCAGCCGGTAGGCGCGCGGCGCCCGCGCGGTCAAGCGCGCCGCGCCGGCAGTACAGGTGGTCAATACCAATGGACTGACCAGGTGGGTCAGGCGCCGACAGCTTTGGACCGCCGCGGCCGGGCGTCCCTGGACCTGCAGAATGACGGCGCGGGTCAACCACGCCTGTGCATACGAGGGATCGCGCGCGACGATCTTGCTCAGCGTAACCAGGGCGTCGTCGAAGCGGTGCTGCGCCTGCTGGATCAGTGCGTGCTGATGCAGCAGCGCCAGTGGCGGTTCAGATGCATCGAGCCAAGGTGTGATTGCCGCCAGTGCATACCCAAGGTAGCGGGCATCCCCGGTGCGCTGGCTGAGTGCGATATAGCGCTTGGCGTCGTTCTGCGCGCGCAACGGTGATACTTCGACTGAGTCTGCGGCGCCCGCCGTGCGCCAGGGCAGGCGTGGCAGTGACTGCACGATCTCGGTGGCAGACGACGGGGTGTAGGGTTGTCCCGCAGATGCGGGGTTGAGCGCCATACCGGTAATCAGCCACAGTGTCGGCCAAGATAAATTGCTGGTGTTCAATCGTCCCCTCCCGTGTGCCGCGGCTGTCGGCTCTCGCTAACCAAGTCATACGCGGTTGGCGCGAGATTGGATCACCGGGTCTGCGCACACGCGGCGATGTACCAGTTACAGGGGGTATACGGGGCGGGGGGATTACGGAGGCATCAAGCCGGGAAAAGATATTTCTAACAGTTCGGACCGGTGTTGTTGGTTGACGAGCGCGGCGTACCCGAGTCAGACGCGCATACCGCACCCGGTCAGTTGCCGTCCAGCATCCGGCCGATCGGCCCGAGTGCGGACCCTTCGCCCTTGTCCTTGCCGCCGCCCTGCGGCGCCGCGGCGAAGATACGGTCGGCCATGCGCGAAAAAGGCAGGCTTTGCAACCATACCCGGCCGGTGCCGCTGAGCGTCGCCATGAACAGGCCCTCACCGCCGAACAGCATCGACTTGAGCCCGCCGGCGCGCTCGATGTCGTACTCGATCCCGTCGGTAAACGCGACCAGACAGCCGGTATCGACGCGCAGCTTTTCTCCGCCGACCGTCTTCTCGATCACCGTACCGCCGGCTTGCACGAAGGCCATGCCGTCGCCTTCCAGCTTCTGCAGGATGAACCCCTCGCCGCCGAACAGGCCGACGCCCAGTTTGCGTTGGAAGGCGATATCGACCCGCGTACCCAGCGCCGCACACAAAAAGCAATCCTTTTGACAGGTGATGCGCTCGCCGAGCTCCGCCATGTTCAACGCCAGGACGTTTCCTGGGTAGGGCGCGGAGAACGCGACCCGCCGTTTGCGCGCGCCGGTGTTGGTGAAGTGGGTGGTGAAGATCGACTCGCCCGTGACCATGCGCTTGCCGGCCTGTAACAGCTTGCCGAACATGCCCTGCCCGGGGTCGGAACCGTCCCCCATCTTGGTGGCGAAATCGATGTCCTGTTCCAGGTAGGTGAGGGCGCCGGCTTCGGCAATGACGGTTTCGCCGGGATCGAGCTCGATCTCGACCAGTTGCATTTCCGAACCTTTGATTTCGTAGTCGACTTCATGACAGCGCATTGCTGTTGCCCTCCGCTCGCTAGTATGCCGGGGTGCGGGTTGCGCCTACCCAAACGCCCTGGGATCGGCCTGGCTGCGGCAGGGGTGGTGCAAGGGTTCGATGGCCGGACCGTCCAGGCGCAACGCGGTCAAGGCTCCGCCCCACAAGCAACCGGTATCCAGTGCCCAGACGTTGTGCTCGGCCCGATAACCAAGCGTTGACCAATGCCCGAAAACGATTCTCTCGTCGCTGCTGGCTCGCCCCGGATGGGTAAACCAGGGAATCAGGCCCTTTTGTTGACTGCCTGGCGGTCCTTTTTCCTTGAGGCCCAAACGGCCGTCCAAAGCGCAATAGCGCAACCGCGTCAGGCAGTTGGTGGTAAAGCGCCAGCGGTCCATACCGCTGAGATCGGCATGCCAGCGTTTCGGTTTGTTGCCGTACATCTCCTTGAAAAAGGCCGTGTAATTGTCACCACGCAACTGCTTTTCCACCTCGCGCGCGCAGGCGGCGGCGGTGGCGATATCCCATTGCGGCGGCAGGCCGGCGTGGATCATGGTGAAACCCAGTGCGGCGTCGCGGTGCAGCAACGGCCGGTGCCGCAGCCAATGCAGCAGTTCTTCCCGGTCCTTAGCCTGCAGTATGGCCTCCACGCCGGCATCACCGTCGTGCTTGCGCCCGTTCCCGGCATCAATGGCGAGCAGATGCAGGTCGTGATTGCCCAGCACGGTGATGGCCGCATCGCCCAGGTCGCGTACCAGGCGCAGTGTGTTGAGCGAATCGGGGCCGCGATTGACCAAATCGCCGACGAACCACACCTGATCTGCGGCGGGCTCGAAGCGCAAAAGGTCCAAGAGCGTGCATAGTTCGCGGTAACATCCCTGTACGTCGCCTATTGCGTAAGTCGCCACGGTTCGATCCTGTCTGTAATCAAGGCCCTATTCTACGCACTCATCCTTCACTCGGGCAGTTTGTTGATTTGGCGATCGTGCATCGAACGCAGTGACAGCAGCGCCGTGATGGCGCCGAGCAGGGCCAGAAACATATCCCACTGCGCGTCCCAGGGGTCACCCTGGCTGCCGAGAAAGGCCACCGCGCCGTCACCCACGAGCACCGCCGTCCACCATTCGATCAACTCGTACAAGGCGCTGAAGGCGAGACAGACGCTGGTGACCAGCGTGAACAGCAAGGGCCCGCGCTCCAGGGGGCTGCGCCGCAACAGCAGTTCACGGACGAATATTGCGGGGATGAATCCTTGCGCCAGGTGGCCCAGACGGTCGTAGTGGTTGCGCTGCATTCCGAAGGCTTCCTGCAGCCAGAGGCCGGGCGGTACCTCCGCGTAGGTGTAGTGCGCGCCCAGCAGCAGAATAAGGGCGTGCAGGCTGAGCAATCGATACAACAATGGCGTCAACGGAAAGGAGCGCAGCGTCAGGGCCAGCCACGGCAGGGCGATCATGACCGGTAGAGCTTCCAGTACCCAGGTCATGCGGTCCTTGGGTGCGATGCCTGAAATGACCAGGGCGACGGTGATGGCGGCCATCAACGCCACCGGTTCGCGGCGCATATGGGTACTCATGGGGTCATCCGCTGGATTGTGACCTAGTGCAGCAATTGGGGCTTGGCCAATGAAAAGGGTGCGATATTGGCCAGAAACCGCTCGCCGTCGTCGGCGATCATTTCGTATTCACCCTCCATGCTGCCGACGGGCGTTTCCATGATCGTGCCGCTGGTGTAGCGGAAGGCCTCACCCGGGCGCAAATACGGCTGTTCGCCCACCACGCCCTCGCCACGTACTTCCTGCACCTTGCCGTTGGCATCGGTGATCACCCAGTGGCGGTTGAGCAACTTGGCGGGTAGAGTGCCGGCGTTCTTTATCGTGATGGTGTAGGCGAAGACGAACCGGTTGGCATCCGGATCCGACTGTTCGTTGACGTAGTTGGTTTCCACGCCGACCTGAATCTGGTGTTCTGTTTTTGACATTTCGTGTGAGCCCGGGTTTTCGAGTCGCTGAGCGACAAGCTATAGCGACCGGGCGCTCAGCGCAAGGGGGCTCATGGCGGCAGGCGCGGGCATACCGTCTGCCACAAACTGCCTGCGCTGGGTGTGCACTCGGCCGATGCGGACGCCGGCGAAGTACCCCTTCGTGTCGGATTTATTCGCCGTGATTGCAACTTAAGCTTCCTGGGAATCTGACGTTACAGGGACAAAGGAACCTGGGTGAATAATGCGCATTAAGTGTTTGTGGCTGCTGGTATTCGTTTTGGCGGGTGACGCGCTCGGCGGCGACGCCGAGCAGTTGCTGGCCGCGGCGGGTGCGGGGCGGCTCGATCAAGTGCGCGACCTGATCGCGGAGGGCGTCGACGTCAACAGCAAAAACGCTGCCGGCCGGCCTGCTATCGTGCTGGCTGCGTTCAACGGCAACCAGCGCACGCTGCGTGCGTTGCTGGCCGCCGGAGCCGACGTGAACGCAGCCGACAAGGCCGGAACGACCGCGCTGATGGCGGCCACCGCGTTCGGCCACCGGCGGGTGGTTGACGCCCTGGTTGCCATCGGCGCCGATGTCAACCTCAGAGACGGTGCGGGACGCTCGGCCCTGGCCAATGCGGTACGCGGCGGTCATGAAGAAATTGCGGCGTTGTTGCGTGACGCCGGTGCTACCGAAGACGATACGGCCAAGGGCGGAGCAGCGGGTGCGAAGTAAGAAAATTAGCGTTTTGTGCAGTTGAATTCAGGGTGCGGAGAACGGGTCGAGAATGTTACGGAATGTGAACCGGATCACTGCCTTGCGGGGAGTGGGTTTCTAACCTACAGGGTCAGGGGAACCGGAGGAGAAGACGATGTCCTCCCAGCATAGAAATAGAAAAGGTGACTTTCTAGGTCGCTATTTTGCATTAGTCGTGGTGGCGTTGGCCGTCACCATGGCCCTGCATACCCGCGCCTTGCGCGCGCTCGAACCACCGGGCGTATGCGAGTCGGGCCCGCGTAGTCAGGCGCCGGCGGTCGAGATCGCACCGTCGGTCGACGACGAACATTGTTTGAACGTGGTGACGCAGACCTCTCCCCGGTGGGTGTCGCGTACGCCCTGATCTAGGCCGAAGCCAACTCGGCGGCGTGATCGATCGCTGCCAGCAGGCTGCCGCAGTCAGCCTTGCCGCTGCCAGCCAGATCAAGCGCCGTGCCGTGATCCACTGACGTTCTGATGATGGGCAGTCCCAGGGTGATGTTCACCGCTGCGCCAAACCCCTTGTGCTTGAGTACCGGCAACCCCTGATCGTGATACATGGCGAGCACGGCGTCGGCCTGTTCCAGATAACGGGGTGTAAACAGCGTATCGGCCGGCAGCGGGCCGTCCAGGCTCATGCCCTGGCCGCGCAACGCTTCCAGGACCGGAGTGATGACCTCGATCTCCTCGCGCCCCAGGTGTCCGCTTTCGCCGGCATGCGGGTTCAGGCCGCACACCAGAATGCGCGGAGCCGCGATACGGAACCTGCTTTGCAGGTCCCGCTGCAGAATTTCGATGACCCGTTGCAGGCGTGCCGCAGTGATGGCGTCGGCGACCTCGCGCAGCGGCAGATGGGTGGTGACCAGGGCGACCCGCAGTCCGGGGCAGGCCAGCATCATGACCGGGTGCTGGCCGCCGCTGAGGGCGGCCAGAAACTCGGTATGGCCGGTAAAGGCGACTCCCGCGTCGTTGATCACCCCCTTGTGCACCGGCGCCGTCACGACGGCTGCATAGTCGTCGTTCAAACAGCCGCGCGTCGCCTGCTCCAGGGTGGTCAGCACGTAACGTGCGTTGCGGGTATCGAGCCGCCCGGCGATGACCGGTGCCGCCAGTGGCACTGGGTGCACGTACAGCGTGCCGGCCGGCGCGGGTCGCGTCGGTATCGGTGTACCCGCGTCGAGTTCGTGTACCTGCAGCGTCAGCCCCAGCTGCGCCGCCCGGGCGCGCAGTAAGGCAGGGTCGGCGAAGGCCACCAGCGGACGCGCCAGCGTGCGCTGGGCAATCCGGACCGTGAGATCGGGGCCGATACCGGCCGGTTCGCCGGGAGTGAGCGCAAGCGGGCGCGGCATGTTCGCGGCCGCTCAGCGGCGCGCGGTCGGCCCGGACATCGGTCGCGGTTTACAGGTCATCCTGCAGTCGCACTTCGACGTAGGCCTCGTCGCGCAGGCGGCGCAGGTACAGTTCCATGGCGTCTTTGGCCTTGCGGTCGCGAATCACCTCGCGCGCCCGGTTGCGCAGTACCTCGTCGGTGGCGTCGTATTCACGTCGTTCCTGCACCTGCACGATGTGCCAGCCGAACGCGGTCTTGAACGGTTGACTGACCTCGCCGGGCGCGAGCCGCGCCATTTCCTCCTCGAACCGCGGCAGGGTGTCGCCGGCGTTGATCCAGCCGAGATCGCCGCCCTTGATGGTCGAGGCCTTATCGTCGGAATGCGACCGCGCCAGGGTGGCAAAATCTTCGCCGCCCACGATGCGTTCGCGCAGACGCTCCAGGCGCTGGCGGGCATCGGTATCCGAGGTGAGCTCGTTAGTCTGAATCAGGATGTGCCGCGCCTGGGTTTGCGCCACGATCGCCCGGTCACCGCCCTTGAAGTCTTCCAGCTTGATGATGTGAAAACCACTGGCGCTGCGTAATGGTCCGGCCACGCTGCCGCGCGGCAGGGATGCGACCGCATCGGCAAAGATGGTCGGTACTTCGTCGGCTTTACGCCATCCCAGGTCGCCGCCGCGCAGCGCCAGGCGGCCGTCGGACTGGTCTTGCGCCACGGCGCGGAAATCCTTACCGGCGTTGATCTCCGCCAGATACTTTTCGGCGCGCTGCCTGGCGCTCTCGATCTGTTGCGGCGAAGCCCCGTCCGGGGTGGCGACCAGGATGTGCAAAATGTGGAATTCGGTCCGTCCGCCGGGACGGTCGCCGCCGCGCGCGAGATAGCTGTCCACCTCGGCCTTGGTGACCTGAATGCGGTTCACCACCTCGCGATTGCGCAGGCGCGATACCAGGATTTCGGAGCGCAGATTTTCGCGAAACTCTGCGAACGACATGCCATCGCTGGCCAGGACTTCGCGCAATTGCTCCAGCGTCAGGTCGTTCTTTTTAGCGATATTGCCAACCGCCTGCGCCACGGTCTCGTCGTCGACGCTCAGTCCCTGGCTTTCGGCGGTGCTCATCTGCAGTTTGCGCATGATCAGCCGCTCCAGCGCCTGGCGAACCAGGTTCTCCTCCGACGGTATGCGGGTGCCAATGCGCCGTACGTCCTGATAGAGGCGCGATGCTTCGGCTTGCAGCTCGCTCAGGACCACGACATCGTCATTGACCACGGCAACGATGCGTTCCAACAGTTCTTCGGCGTGCACACCGGCCGCGGCGCCGGTTGTCAGTACCCATCCCAACAGCATACGGGCAGCGCGTTTCTTAGTCTCAGTCGTCATTTCTTACCTGGTATCCGTATATGCCTCGTTCCAGCAAGCTGTCGATATCGTTGCCCAGGCTGCCCAGCCCGTTCAACTCCAGCTGCAGCATGAAGGCGGTGTTGTACTGGTCGGTGTCGCTGTCGGTGAACCTGCGCACGACGGCGCGCACGCGCCAGCAGCAGCGTCCGTATTGTATGCCCGCCAGCGCCTCCAAGGTGCGGTTTTCCCGCTGCGAATAATACCAGCGCGCGATCAGGCTGGTGGCGGGCGACAGCGGCCAGAGGGCGGCCACGTCGGTTTGTTCCAGCAGGTTGTCGCGGTAACGGTAGGCGGCATTGAACACCCGGTCGCGACCGTCGCTGTAGTGCAGCTGCGCCAGGCCCTGCTGGAAGTCGTCGTCCGGGTCCCACTGCACACCGCCGCGCACCCGCCAGTTGGCACTCAGTCTGGCGCTAAGCTCGCTGACGACCGCTGAGCGGTCGTCCTCGTCCAGGGCTCCCGTGGGCAGGGTCACCTTGCGGTCCCGGAAATAAAAAATCTGTCCCAGGCTCGCCTTGAGAATTTCCGCGCCCGTGGCGCTCGCCAGGGTGCGGCTTTGCAGCGCCACGGTCAGTCGGTTGGCGTCGCCGTGCCGGTCCGCCCCGTTGAAGCGGTTCTCACGGAACAGATTGTCGAAATTGAAATCCAGCTCGGTGGTGTCGAACACCGGCAGATCGTCCTGCTCGGTATGCGATGCGTAAAGGTAGTACAGCCGCGGCTCCAGTGTCTGGCGGGTCGAAATACCGAACAGGCTGGCCCGCCTTTCGAAATTCAGACCGCTGTCGAGGCTGAAGATTCCCACGCTGCGATCTGGCGCATCGTCGCTCAGGCTGGTCAGGGACAGATCGTCCAGTTCGTAACGGGTATAGCGCGCCGCGAGCTTGGGTTCCAGGTAGCCCCAGGGGCGACGTAGCGGCAGACTGACACCGGGGTTGATGTCGAGGCGGTGTCCGTCGACGCCGCCTTCCTTCTCGAAGTACACATATTCACCGCGCAGGTGATAGGTGAGCCCACCGACGCCGTCGGGGTGCTGCAGCGTCAACAGCACCTGTGGCAGGCGCGCGTAGGGGCGCTCGGCGATGGTGATGTCCCGATCCAGCGTCTGGTAGTGCTGGACCCGTCCCAACAAGCGCCAGTCGTTGCCGAAGTAGTTCAGTTCACCGGTGCGTTCGAGCTGCCGCAAGCTGGTTGCCGCCAGACTGTCGCCCAGATCCGCAACATAGTCGTCGTCCGACGCGTAGTTGAAGCGGATGTCGCCCTCCAGACGCTGACCCCAGGCGCTGTGGGTCAGCAGCGAGGCCGAACCGCGGGCGGTGCCGTCCAGGTACTCACGGTCGTGCGGGACGACCTCGGCGACCGCCGTACCCTGGTGCTGCGGAGTAAGAAACCGAAATTCGCCCCCCAGCGCGATCCCGCGCTTGCTCATGACTCGCGGCACCAGGGTCAGATCGTAGTTCGGCGCCAGGTTGAGGTAGTAGGGCACGCTGATATCGGCGCCGGTGTTGCTCGAGTAGCCGACCGACGGAACCAGTACCCCGGAGCGGCGCCGGTCGTCGATCGGAAAGGTGAAGCGGGGCAGGTAGGCAATAGGTACGCCGAGGAAGCGCAGGGTGGCGGCGTCCGCCGTGGCGACGCCCTCGATGTGGTCCAGCTCCAAGGCATCCGCCTGCAGCAGCCAGTCGTCGTTGCCCGGGCGGCAGGTGGTGTAGGTGATGTTGGCGTAGCGGCTGACGCGGTTGCCGCCGAACTCGGCGCGATCGGCCGTGCCGCGGGCGTTGATCGCCGGTACCCGGTATTCAGCAGCGGTGAGCGTGCCGCTCTGACCGTCGATCTGCATCTCCAGGTGGTTGCCCGCCAAGCGGGCGTCCGGACGCTGCAGCAAGACGTCGCCTTCGGCCGTGACCCGTCCTTCGCCGCGGTTGTAGACCACGCGGTCCGCCGCCAGGGTTTGAGCGCCATAGAAGAACCTCACGTTGCCGGTGAGCAGGGCGCTATCGGTGTCCCGATCCAGTTCAGCGGCGTCCGCTTCGGCTTCGATGACGGTCGGGGCCAGCCCGGAATCCGGCGCGGCGGTCAAAAAGGCCGCCGTGCCCGCTGCCGGTCCGCAACGCTCCCAATCGATGCCGGTATCCAGGTCGCGCACCGAATCCGTCCCCGCCATCGTCTCGCCGGCACGCGGTATCACGACCATCACAGGACGCTCGGTTGCGGCCGGGGTCGATTCTGTGAATTCGCCCGCGGTGGGTTCGACCGGCGTTTCGGCTGTCTCGACCGGGGTGACCACAGCGGCCGGGGTAGCGTCGCGCTCGGCGAGTTCCGGCCCCTCTGCCGCACCGCCAACGGGGGTCGTGTCCGCGCCGGTGTCGATCGTCGTGCGCGCCGGGGGCGCAGCCGGCGGCTCGGGATCGGGCGCGCGGGGGGTGAAGGGCGTCGCCGCAGCGGGCGGTGGTGCGGCTTCCGGCGCGGGTTGTGTAGCTTCAACGGGAGGCGGTGAAGGTGGCGGCGCATCGGGTAAGGCGGCCGGGGGCGGGGCTAGGGGCAGTGCCGGTGGCGGCTGTTCCGCTGGCGTGACGTCGCCCGCGCGGCCGTCATCCGCGGGCTGGTCGGTCGGGTCCGGCGTCGTGCCGGTGGCGGGCTCGGCGTTGCAGATCCAGCCGCCCGCGGCGGATGGCTGACAATCCCAACCGGCCAGCGCGGTGCCGGAAATGAGCACGGCACCCAAAGCGACTGCGTGCCAGCGGGTCGCGCACGGACCTCCTGGGTAGTGTGGCGGAACGATCTGCGTGTCTTTGGGCACGTCCTAATCTCGGGCTGGCAGCTGGGTCCGGCGCGCCGAACGAAAACGGAGCGTCGCCATGTACGACGGTTGAGCGCGGTAAAATCGCACAGAATACGCCGTTCTTCAAACTTCGGTCCGCGATTTTTACCGATTTGCGGCTGCCGGGTGCCGCAAGTCGCGTCATCCGCCCGCCGATTTTCGCAACGGACAAAATCCCCGCAGTTGCTTTTGGCTTGCGATCGGGTAGGGTGCGCTCGTGCCGTGCGCGGCTCCCACATCATCAACCGAGGCTTTTATGTCCGATCGCATGGCACTACTCGAGTCCTGGCTCGCATCGGTCTGCGGCGTGGGTGTGACCATCGAACCGGCTTCGGCAGACGCGAGCTTCCGCCGCTACTTCCGCGCCATCCTGCCCGACGGCCGGACCCGCGTCGTCATGGACGCACCACCGCAGCAGGAGGACTGTGCGCCCTTCGTCCGGCTCGCCGGGATGTTCGCGCGGCTCGGGGTGCACGTGCCGCACGTCTACGCCGGAGATATCGAGCGCGGATTCCTGCTGCTCGAAGACCTGGGCAGCCGGCACTACCTGGACGAACTCGACGCCGGCAGCGTCGGCCGCCTCTACGGCGATGCGCTGTCCACGCTGATGGCGATCCAGGCCTGCGGCACCGATCAGGGGTTGCCGCGTTTCGATCGTGATTTGCTGACGCGCGAGCTGTCGATCTTCACCGACTGGCTGGTCGGCCGGCATCTCGGTCTGGTGTTGTCTGCGGCGGAACAGGCGGTAGTCGAGGCGACATTCGACCAGCTGATCGCGAGCGCGCTGGAACAGCCGCAGGTCCTGGTACACCGCGATTTCCATTCGCGCAACCTGCTGATCGCCGCACCGCCGACCCCTGGGGTGATCGATTTTCAGGACGCCGTGTGGGGGCCGGTCACCTACGACCTGGCGTCGCTGTTACGCGACTGCTACATCGCGTGGCCGGTGGCGCAGGTGCAGGCGTGGGTGGCCGGCTACCTCGAGCTCGCCCTCCAGTCCGGGGTGCTGCGCCCCGAACACGAAGCGCATTTCGAGCGCTGGTTTGATTGGATGGGTATGCAGCGCCATTTGAAGGCGGCCGGTATCTTCGCCCGGTTGCACCGGCGCGATGGCAAATCGGGCTATCTGGCGGATATCCCCCGTACCCTGGGCTATGTCGTGGAGGTGGCCGCCCACTATCCGCAGCTGCAGGCGTTCGGCCAGATTGTTCAAACCCGGGTGTTGCCCGCGTTGTCGTAGCGGATACGGACTTCAGCGGGCGGCGGTTGAGGCACGTTCGACGACCTGGTCGAGCAACGCGTTGATGCGGCCAATGGCGTCGTCCAGGTCGCTGTACACCAGGCGGTAGGCGGGACACCGCTTGCCCAAGGCGGTCAGGGCGCGAAAACCGCGCTCGCCCTGTAAGCGGTAATTGAAGCTGTTGCCTGCGAGCTGGGTGAAGGCCTCGGCGGCGTTGAGCCTGGTCAGTTCGGTGTCGGCCTGCGCCTGGTAAAGCGGAAACAGGAGCATCGCCGGTTGCGCGGTGTCGGCCCATCGGAGCTGGCTTTCGGTCGTCGGCGCCAGGTGCGCGACATCGCCCTTGCGCGTCTTGGGGAAAGTGGGGCCCAGCACCGCCGTGTCGGAAAAGCGGCGAATGACCTCGATGGAGGCATTTTTCAACGGAATCACCCGGGGCAGCGCATGCAGCGCCAGATCGGGATCGTCCGGGCGGATCAGGCCGAACTCGTCCGACAGCAGCCGCCAGCCGCGCAACATCAGGGCCGCGCACAGGGTGCTCTTCCCCGAACCTGGCAGTGCCGGCATGATGATGGCGTGATCGTGGCGCGCCACCGCAGCGGCGTGCAGCATCAGGAATTGGTGTGCCTGCACCGCAATGCGCCAGTTCAGTCCCCACTCGAACAACGGCAGAGCATGATCGTAGGGAAAGGGCTCGAACGGCGCCTCCCAGTCGGTCAGCAGCCGTATCTGCGGGTGCAGCCAGCGCCGCAGTCCCCGCGGGCGTTCCAGGCCCAGATAGAAATCGGTCAGCACCGGCGCCGTGTCGGCAAAGATCTCGGTGTCGGGGTACAGCAGGCGCAGTTGCTCGATCAGCGACGGCAGCCGGCCGTACAGGCGCACCACGAACGGGCCGCTGCGCAGCCGCATGCCGCCGCGCCGCATGCTGCGGGACAGGTCTCGAGGATCGCACTCCGCGAGTTTCATGATTTCTTTCCGGACTCGACGCCGGGGCCGCAATCGGCGGTCACGCGCCGGTATCCGCTTCGATCAAGCCCAGTTCTTCGAGCTGCCGCAGGTGCTGGGTCAGATGAAGGTCGAGCGTAGCCTTGTCAGCGCCGCTTTGTTGCTCTTCGAGTAGCGCGAGCAACTGCTTCGAGTCCAGCGGTTGCGCCGACAGCGCTTCGAGCACCAATGCGCCGAGCGGGTTCAGGACGTGGGTCTGGCCGGACAAGGGGTTGTATAAAAACTGCTCTTCACCGAGCGTTTCCCAACCGAAACCGGCGGGCCCGTGGGCCCGCCAACTGGAGTGCTGCTTTTCGTTCAGATCGGGATCCGATCAGACGATTTCATTTCCGACCAGAGATGCCAGACAGGATGCCCTGACCGGGTTGCCGACGCTCGAATCGAACGACAACTGGTAGTCGTTGGTTACCTGGTTGTGGTTCACATACAATACGCATCGGCGTCCACCCAGCGTGGTCGCGGGCGTGTCTGCCAGCGCCCCGTCACCTTCGGTTCCGAGCAAGGGGTTGTCCACGGCTACACCGCCCCCAATGGGGTCCTCGACATCCACCGCGCCCCAATTGGAGTTGGTGAGAATGTTGGCGCCGTCAACTTCGCAGTTATAGGTGAAACCCGCTTCGGAAACGGCCTCGATGTCCCCCGGGGCACCCGGCAGGTTCGGTACGTCGGTCGTGCAGGCCGTGATACTGACCGCAGCCGCCTTGCCTGCGGCACCGAGCGTGGCAATAGCCGGTACGGCCGTCAGGCCCTTGAGAATCAGCCGACGCGATACATCCTCGGGTGCTGAGGCAGCTGTCCCGATTGTTTTACTTTTTTTGATGCTCATAGTCTGTTTGGTCCAAATTCCAGATTATTTACGCACGGGATTATTCCAGATTTCCCGATGTATGGGTATGAATTTTTATTTGCAAAAAATGCGCCATTGATGCTAAGGAATTGAAACTAATAGATAACCCAATTGTGGCCCAGCGACATAAATCAGCGGCTGTAAAATTAACTGACGGTGGATTGGTCTTGCAGTTAATCAAAGTGTCGCGAAAATAGGCGCCCATGCGATTGACCCACACCGATCTGATGCTGTCACTGCTGCAGCGCCCCGACGATTTGACGCGTCTGCCCCTTCCCCGATTGGACGGTGCGCTGCGTTACGCTGAGACCTGTCGGCTCCTGTCCAGCCTGGGGCGGCGGGTGCGCGGCGCCGGCGTTGCCGAACGGCTGCCGCAGGAGGCCCGCGACCGGATTTTCTCCGCGTCAATGTGGGCCGACGAACAGGCGCGCGCGCTGCGCTGGGAAAGCTATTTCGTCGGCAAGATACTGGCCGGACGGGATATCCCGGTCATTGTTCTGAAGGGCGGCGCCTACCTGCTGGGCGGGTTCGCCAATGCCGACGGGCGTCTAGTGTCCGACCTGGATCTGATGGTGCCGGCAAACCACCTGCAGGAGGCGGAGCAGGCTCTGCTGGCGGCGGGTTACGAATACCACAAGGTCGACGATTACGATCAGAGCTACTACCGTGAATGGATGCACGAGCTGCCGCCGCTGGTGAACCCCCACCGGGGTCTGGTCGTCGACCTGCACCACAACGTCGCGCCGCCGGTGAGTCGCCTGAAGATCCCCGCCGAGCGGCTGTTCGAACAGGCCGTGCCGCTGGTCGAGGGTTTTTTGCGCCTGGGTGACGAAGACCTGGTGCTGCATCTGTGCGTGCATATGTTTCACGACGGCGAACTCAACAACGCGCTGCGTGAACTGCTGGACCTGGACGGCTTGTTGCGGACATTCGGCGCCGATGACGCGTACTGGGACCGCTTGCTGGACCGCGCCCAGGCGCTCGGGCTGCAGCGCCCGTTGTACTACGGCGTCGCCTGCAGCCGCCGCTTGCTCGAGACCCCGGTACCCCGGCCGGTGCTAGGGCGGCTGGAGCGTTTCGCCCCTGTCTGGCCGGCCCCCATGATGGCGCTGATGTGCCGTGGCATCCTGCCGGAAACCTTCGATCAGCGCAGCCTGCGACGCACCCTGGCGATCAACTTCCTTTACTGGCGATCGCACTGGCTGCGCATGCCGCCGGCCATGCTGGTCAAGCATTTGTTCACCCAGATGCGCCGCCGTGGCGGTCTGAAACGCGGTGATCAGGTGCCCCCGCATGGCTGACCGGCAAGGCGATTTGCGCCTCCTCACCTTCGACCTCGACGACACCCTGTGGCCCTGCGCGCCGGTGATATACGCGGCGGAACGCGGGCTCTACGCATGGCTGCAGCGGCACGCGCCGCGCGTCACCGAGGCCAACACGGTCGAGAGCATGCGTGCGCATCGCCTGGCCATCGCCCGGGCTCACCCCGACCAGGCGCACGATTTGACCTGGTTGCGGGCGTACGCCTTGCGGGACCTGTTGCGGCGCCACGAACACGACGAAGCACTGGCGGACGCGGCGACCGAGTTGTTTCGCGAGGCGCGCGATCGCGTTGAACCCTACGATGAGGTGGTCGAGGCGTTGACGCGCCTGCGCCGGCGCTACCTGCTGGTGTCGGTGACCAACGGCAACGCGCGGGTCGAGAACACGCCGCTGGATGGCCTGTTCCATCATTCGCTGTCCGCGGCACAGGTCGGGGCGGCGAAGCCGCACCCCGCCCTGTTCGAGGCGTCGCTGGCCTTTGCCGAGGTCGCGCCTTCGGCCGCGCTGCACGTTGGCGACGATGCCTGGTTGGACGTGGCTGCGGCGCGTGCGCTGGGCATGCGCACGGCCTGGGTCGACCGTTCCAATCAGGGCTGGTCGGCAGATCTGCCGGCACCGGATTTCACGGTGCGCGACCTGGCGGCGCTGGAGGCGCAATTGATGGCGGCGGATGCGGACCCCGACGGTCACGAATAAACGAAACAATCGAGGCACAAGCCGGTATGCGCGAACTCAACGACTGGAAAAGCCGCCTGCAGGTCTACGCCCCGGCGGGGGTGCTGGTAGTGGCGGCCTTCGTGCTGGCGTACCAGTTCATCAAGCCCGCGCCGCCGCGTGAGGTGATCCTGGCCGCGGGTGATCCGGCGGGCGCGTATCACGTGTTCGCGCAGCGCTATCGGGACTATCTCGCGCGCGAGGACATCGATGTCGTGATTCTCGACACGGCGGGGTCGCTGGAAAATCTCGAGCTGTTGCGTACCGGGCAGGCCGATGTCGGTTTTGTGCAGGGTGGCGTGCCCGCTGACGGCGACGTGGTGCTCGAAGCGCTGGGCAGCCTCTATTTCGAACCGCTGTGGCTG
This sequence comes from uncultured Chromatiales bacterium, assembly GCA_965368585.1. Classification (GTDB taxonomy): domain Bacteria; phylum Pseudomonadota; class Gammaproteobacteria; order Chromatiales; family Chromatiaceae; genus JARRQB01. Next base: position 28,956 of record CBDUNM010000005.1, read on the forward strand.
TTTCATCGCAAGGGGCTGACGTTCGACCGTTTGGGGGCCTTGCGCGGCCACCGCGTTGCGATCGGCGCCGCCGGATCGGGTACCCGCGCGCTGGTGCAACGCCTGCTGGACGACAACGCGCTCGGGGATGCCGTGCGGACCCTGCCGCTGGGCGGTGACGCGGCCGTGGCGGCGCTGACCGCCGGGGAGGTCGATGCGGCCTTTTTTGTCGCCTCGGCGCAGGCGCCCCTGGTGGAGCGGCTGTTGTCCGACCCGGATATCGAACTGGCCAGCCTGGAGCGTGCCGCCGCCTACGCGCGGCGTTATCGTTACCTGAGCATGCAGGTCCTGCCCGAGGGCGCAGTCGATTTGGCCAAGAACATCCCCTCGCGCAGCGTGAACCTGCTGGCGCCGGCAGCCGGTCTGGTGGCCGGCCCCGGCCTGCATCCGGCGCTGGTTGACCTGCTGCTGCTGGCCGCCCGCGACGCCCACGGACGGGGCGGCTGGTTCGAAGCGACGGGCCGCTTCCCGTCGGCCGAATTCCTGGAATTTCCGCTCAACCGGGAAGCGGCGCGTTTCTACGAACATGGCCCGCCCTTTCTGCAGCGCTATCTGCCGTTCTGGGCGGCGTCGCTGGTGGACCGGCTCAAGGTCATGCTGTTGCCGCTGGTGGTGTTGCTGATCCCGATGATGAAGGTCATGCCGCCGATCTACACCTGGCGCATGCGCTCGCGGGTGTATCGTTGGTACCGGGAACTGGAAGCGGTGGATGACATGCTGAGCGAGCCAACGCTCGATGAGAACGGAAAAAACCAGGCCTTGGCGGAGTTGGAACGCATCGAGCGCGACGTCCGGCACGTGCAGGTGCCGCTGTCGTTCGCCGGCCAGTTGTATCACCTGCGACAGCATATCGATTGGGTACGGCGCACCATCGAGAGCGGTTGATGCGCCGCCGCACCGGCCGTTCGTAGTATCATGGCGCGCTTTCGTGGCTCGATTGGGAGTGGATGGGATGTCGAAGTGGCTGGTGGCCTTAGCGGCGGTCGTGTTGGCAGGGGCGCCGCAGGCGATGTCGGATAAGCCCGACCCGGAAGCCAGACCGCCGTTCGACCAGATCGAAGCCGCCCCGGAGCGTGCCGCCGCCGGCCCCGGCTTTCGGCAGATCGAAATCAACCGGCCGGAACAAGACCTCGGTTTCGACCAGATCGACGCCTCCCGGGCAAACCAAAAACCGGGTTTCGAGCAGATCGCCCGGCCGAGAGCCGGCGATAACCGGCCGTCCAAGCCCGACAACTATCTCGACACCATTCCGGTGTTCTGGCGCAACCTCTACCCGAACGGCGGTCAAGGTCTGTATTGCGGCGAGTCGTTCAAATCCCGCGATCGCAGCGTCAACATCGAGCACGTATTCCCGATGAGCTGGGCCACCAAGGATCTGCGCTGCGGCGACCGCCAGCAATGCCGCGCCAGCAGCGATCGCTTCAACCGCATCGAATCCGACCTGCATAACCTCTACCCGGCGCGCAAGGATCTGAACAAGGCGCGCGGTGCGTACCGCTACGGTTTCATCAAGGGCGAAAACACCGTCGAAAAAGGGTGCGACTTCGAAATCGACTACCGGGCCCGCGTCGCCGAACCGCGCCCCGCGGTGCGCGGCGACATTGCCCGCGCCATGCTTTACATGGAGCAGCAGCACGGCTTGACACTGCACCGGAAGACCAAGACGCTGATGCAGCGCTGGCACCGGGACGATCCGCCCAGCGCCGAGGAACGGCGCCGCAACGACGTCATCGAGCGGCTGCAGGGCAACCGGAATCCGTTTATCGATTCATAGGGGAGAGGTGCGATGCCTCTCATGCGCGCCATCACCTCGCGCATCCGCTTGAGCATTTTCGTATAATCCCGCCTCTCATTCTCCCGCCGCCGGTGATCGCGGCGGGATTCCAGCTGTAACCGGAGCCGACCGTGTCCCGCGACCTGACCGCCGAACTCAAGCAACACCTCGCCCAGCGTATCCTGGTTTTGGACGGCGCCTACGGCACCATGATTCAGCGCCACAAGCTTGAAGAGGCTGATTTCCGGGGTGCGCGTTTCAAGGACTGGCCGTCGGACCTGAAAGGCAACAACGACCTGTTGTCAATCACCCGGCCGGACCTGATTCGCGAGATCCACGAACAGTACCTGGAGGCCGGGGCGGACATCGTTGAGACCAACAGCTTCAGTTCGACCTGGATCGCCATGGCCGACTATGGCATGGAGGCACTGGCCTACGAGCTGAACGTCGCCGCGGCGCGGGTGGCGCGCGAAGCGGCCGACAAATACAGCGCGCCCGCGAAGCCGCGCTACGTGGCCGGCAGCCTGGGGCCGACCAACCGCACCGCCTCCATCTCGCCCGACGTGAACGACCCGGGCATGCGCAACGTCACCTTCGACGAGCTGGTCGATGCCTATACCGAGGCCGTGCGCGGGCTGATCGAGGGCGGGGTCGATATCCTGCTGATCGAGACGGTCTTCGACACCCTGAACGCCAAGGCGGCGGTGTTCGCCTGCGAACGGGTATTCGACGAGGACGGGCTGCGCCTGCCGGTGATCGTTTCCGGCACCATCACCGACCAGTCGGGCCGCACCCTGTCGGGCCAGACCACCGAGGCCTTCTACAACAGCCTGCGCCACGCCAAGCCGCTGGCCATCGGGCTGAACTGCGCCCTGGGTCCCGACATGCTGCGCCAGTACGTCGAGGAGATGGCGCGGGTCAGCGAGACCTACGTCTCGGCCTACCCCAACGCCGGCCTGCCCAACGAGTTCGGCGAGTACGACCTGGACGCGGCGCACATGGCCGAGTACATCGGCGAATGGGCCGCAGCGGGATTTCTGAACATCGTCGGCGGCTGTTGCGGCACCACGCCACAGCACATCCGGGCCATCGCCGAAGCGGTCGCGGACCAGGCGCCGCGTAAGCTGCCGCAGCCCGCGCCGGCCTGTCGCCTGGCGGGGCTGGAACCGCTCAACATCGACGGGTCGCTGAATTTCGTCAACGTCGGCGAGCGCGCCAACGTCACCGGCTCCGCCAAGTTCAAACGGCTGATCCTGGAGGGCGACTACGAGACCGCACTCGAGGTGTGCCGCGAGCAGGTCGAGAACGGCGCCCAGGTCGTCGACGTGAATATGGACGAAGGCATGCTCGACGGCGTCGCCGCGATGCGCCAGTTCCTCAAGCTGTGCGCGGGCGAGCCGGACATCGCCAAGGTGCCGTTCATGATCGACTCGTCCAAGTGGGAGATTCTCGAGGCCGGCCTGCAGTGCGTGCAGGGCAAGGCGATCGTCAATTCAATTTCAATGAAGGAAGGCGAAGAGCCGTTCCTCAGGCAGGCCGAGCTGTGCCGCCGTTACGGCGCGGCGGTGATCGTCATGGCCTTCGATACCGAGGGTCAGGCGGATACCCAGGCGCGCAAGATCGAGATCTGCCGGCGCGCCTACCGACTGCTGACCGAACAGGTCGGGTTTCCGGCCGAGGACATCATCTTCGACCCGAATATCTTCGCCGTGGCCACCGGCATCGAAGAGCACGCGAACTACGGCGTGGACTTCATTGAGGCGACGCGCTGGATCAAGGGCCATTTGCCGCATGCTTTGATCTCCGGCGGCGTGTCGAACGTATCCTTCTCCTTCCGCGGCAACAACCCGGTGCGCGAGGCGATCCACGCGGTATTTCTCTACCACGCCGTGCGGGCGGGGATGGACATGGGCATCGTCAACGCCGGTCAGCTGGCGGTGTACGACGAGATCCCCGCGGAACTGCGCGACGCGGTCGAGGACGTGGTGCTCAACCGCCGCGCCGACAGCACCGAACGCCTGCTCGATCTGGCGCCCAAGTACCAGGGCGACGGCGCGGTCGCCGACGCTAAGCAGGACGCCGAGTGGCGCAGCTGGCCGGTGGCCAAGCGCCTCGAACACTCGCTGGTCAAGGGCATCACCGATCATATCGACGCCGACACCGAAGAGGCCCGGCAGGCGCTGGGCGTGCCGCTCAAGGTGATCGAAGGGCCGCTGATGGACGGTATGAACGTGGTCGGCGATCTGTTCGGCGCGGGCAAGATGTTCCTACCGCAGGTGGTCAAGTCCGCGCGGGTGATGAAAAAGGCGGTGGCCTACCTGGAGCCGTATCTCGAGGCCGAGAAGGCCGCGTTGCTGGAACAGGGCCTGTCCCGGGCCAACGGCAAGATCCTGCTCGCGACGGTCAAGGGCGACGTGCACGACATCGGTAAGAACATCGTCGGCGTGGTCCTGCAGTGCAACAACTACGAGGTGATCGACCTCGGTGTGATGGTCCCGGCCGACACCATACTGCAGCGGGCGCGTGACGAGGGCGCGGACATCATCGGTCTGTCCGGCCTGATCACCCCCTCGCTGGACGAAATGGTGCACGTTGCCAAGGAGATGCAGCGCCTGGGGATGCGCCAGCCGCTGCTGATCGGCGGCGCCACCACCTCCAAGGCGCACACGGCGGTGAAGATCGAGCCGCGCTACGAGCGGGCGGTGGTGTACGTGCCGGACGCCTCGCGCGCGGTGGGCGTGGCATCGAGCCTGCTGTCCGATGAGCAGCACGACGACTTCGTCGCCAAGACCAGGAGCGAGTACCAGACGATACGCGAGCGGCGTGCCGGCAAGGACGAGACCAAGAACCTGGTGCCGCTCGCCGCGGCGCGCGCCAACCCGACGCCGATCGACTGGGCGCACTACCAGCCGTCGGTGCCGGCCGCCGTCGGCTGGACCGACCCCGCGCATTCCATCCTCGCCCTTGACGCGTCGGCGCAACCCACGCAGGTGGTGCACAACGGCGGCGGCGTCACTCTGATCCTCGACCGCGTCCCCATCGCGGCGCTGATCCCCTATATCGACTGGACCTTCTTCTTTCACGCCTGGCAGCTGCGCGGGCGCTACCCCAAGATCCTCGACGACGCGGACAAGGGCGAGGAGGCACGCAAGCTCTACGCAGACGCCGAGGCCATGCTGGCGCAGATCGTCGACGAGAAATGGCTGCGCGCCGCGGCGGTCGTGGGGCTGTACCCGGCCAACGCCGTGGGCGACGATGTCGAGGTCTACACCGATGCCACGCGCGCCACGGTCAAAACGACCTTCCACAATCTGCGCAAACAGGGTAAGCAACCCGCCGGGCACTACAATGCGTGTCTGGCGGATTTCGTGGCGCCCCGCGACAGCGGCAAGGTCGACTACATCGGCGGCTTCGCCTGTACCGCGGGCATCGGGATCGACGAACAGATCAAGGCATTCGAGGCCGATCACGACGACTATCACGCCATCATGCTCAAGGCGCTCGCCGACCGGCTGGCCGAGGCCTTGACGGAGTGGCTGCATGAGCGGGTGCGTAAAGACTACTGGGGCTATGCCGCGGACGAGTCGCTCGACAACGACGGCCTGATCGCCGAAAAGTATCAAGGTATCCGCCCGGCCATGGGGTACCCGGCGTCGCCCGACCACACCGAAAAAGACCTGCTCTGGGCGTTGCTCGATGTCGAGCAGGCGACCGGCATCTGGCTCACCGAATCCAAGGCCATGGTGCCGACCGCCGCGGTGAGCGGTTTGTACTTCGCGCACCCGCAGGCGCGCTATTTCGCGGTCGGCAAGCTCAACAAGGATCAGGTCGAGGATTACGCCCGGCGCAAGGGCATGAGCCTCGCCGAGACCGAGCGCTGGCTGGCGCCGAATCTGGCGTATGATATTTGACCAGAAGGCGGGGATGAGGGGATCAATCAAACTCCCTTTAAACGAGAGATCGGGTTGTGGTTTCAAACAGGATATTCGGATATGAGTGAAAAAAAGGTTGCCCTGATCACGGGCGTCACCGGTCAGGACGGCGCCTATCTGGCGGAGTTTCTGCTCGAGAAAGGCTACGAAGTCCATGGCATCAAGCGCCGCGCTTCGTCCTTCAACACCGATCGCATCGATCACCTCTACCAGGACCCGCATGCCACCAACCGGCATTTTTATCTGCACTACGGCGACCTCACCGATTCGACCAACCTGATCCGCATCATGCAGGAGGTCAAACCCGACGAGTTGTACAACCTGGCCGCCCAGAGCCACGTCGCGGTGTCGTTCGAGTCACCCGAATACACCGCCAATTCGGACGCGCTGGGCACCCTGCGCCTGCTGGAGGCGATTCGCATCCTGGGCCTGGAGAAGAAGACCCGCTTCTACCAGGCGTCGACCTCCGAACTGTTCGGCAAGGTGCAGGAAGTGCCGCAGAAAGAAACCACGCCGTTTTACCCGCGCTCGCCCTACGCCGTCGCCAAGCTCTACGGCTACTGGATAACCGTCAACTACCGCGAGGCCTACGGCATGTACGCCTGCAACGGCATTCTGTTCAACCACGAGTCGCCGGTGCGCGGCGAGACCTTCGTCACGCGCAAGATCACCCGCGCCATCGCCCGCATCAAGCTGGGCCTGCAGGACCGCCTGTACCTGGGCAACCTGGACGCCAAGCGCGACTGGGGCCACGCCCGCGACTACATCGAGATGCAATGGTTGATGCTGCAGCAGGACGAGCCCGACGATTTCGCCATCGCCACCGGCAAACAGTTCTCGGTGCGCGAATTCGTCGACATCGCCGCCAGTCACGCCGATATCGAGATCGACTGGCGCGGCGAGGGGGTCGAGGAAAAGGGCTACGACCGCAACACCGGCGCCTGCCTGGTCGAGGTCGACCCGCGTTACTTCCGGCCGACGGAGGTGGAAACCCTGCTCGGCGACCCGTCCAAGGCCAAGTCCAAGCTCGGTTGGGAACCCAAGATCACCTTCGAACAGATGGTGCAGGAGATGATGCAAGCGGACCTCGACCTCGCCCGTCGCGACGACCTGGTCGAGCGCGAGGGGTTCAAGGCGTTTAAGTACTACGAGTAGACCAGGATGTATCCCCTCTCCCTCAGGAGGGTGTTGTAAATGTCCCCTCTCCCTCAGGGAGAGGGTTAGGGTGAGGGGATAAAAACCATCGCATCGATTATCCGAAATGGAACGGTTAGATTGACGGAATCCGACCAACTACTGGCGCGGGCCCGCACCCTGCGCCGAGCAGCGAGCGATGCAGAAAACGCGCTGTGGCAGCAATTGAGGGGTCGCCGCCTTAAGGGTTTCAAGTTTCGGCGCCAAGTCACGGTCGAGCCGTATATCGTCGATTTCGTCTGTTTGGAAGCTAAGCTGATCGTCGAAGTCGACGGTGGTCAACATGCCGATCAGGCGAGCTACGACGAGCGGCGTACGGCGGTGCTGGAGAGCAGAGGATACCGGGTGATGCGATTCTGGAACCACGACGTGTTGAACGAGGTGCACAGTGTGCAGGAACGCATCCTCAATGCGTTGCTGGAGACCCCCTCACCCCACCCCTCTCCCGGGGGGAGAGGGGGCTAGTGACGCACGCGGGTATGCAACAAGAGCACCCTCTCCCAGCCGGGAGAAGGGACCAAGGCATTTGCATCACCCTCCCGCGGGAAAGAATCGTGGTGAGGGGGTCAAACCAACCGCCTACAACTGGTTAAAAGACATCAAATCGACATCCGCTATGAACGCATTCACCCAAGACAAACACGCCAAAATCTACATCGCCGGACACCGCGGCATGGTCGGCGGCGCCATCGTGCGCGCCCTCGAGGGGCGCGGCTACGCCAATCTCCTCACCCGCACCAGCCGCGAACTGGACCTGCGCGACCAGGCCGCCGTGCACCGCTTCTTCGAATCCGAACGACCCGAGTATGTCTTTCTCGCCGCCGCCCGGGTGGGGGGCATCCTGGCCAACGACAGCTACCCGGCCGATTTCATCTACGACAACCTGGTGATCGAGACCAACGTCATCCACGCGGCCTACGCCACCCAGGTAAAAAAGCTGCTGTTTCTGGGCAGCACCTGCATCTACCCCAAGCTCGCGCCGCAGCCGCTGAAAGAGGAATACCTGCTTACCAGCCCGCTGGAGCCGACCAACGAGTGGTACGCGGTGGCCAAGATCGCCGGCATCAAGCTGTGCCAGGCGTTTCGCCGCCAGCACGGCTGCGACTTCATCTCCGCCATGCCGACCAATCTGTACGGCCCCGGCGACAACTTCGACCTGGAGAAATCACACGTCGTCCCGGCGCTGATCCGCAAGTTTCACGATGCCAAACAGCACCACCACGCCCAGGTCACGGTGTGGGGCACGGGCAAGCCGCTGCGCGAGTTTCTGCACGTCGACGACCTGGCCGACGCGCTGCTGTTTCTGATGGAAAGCTATACGCACGAGGAGCACGTCAACGTCGGTGTGGGCGAGGACCTGAGCATCCGCGAACTCGCCGAGATGATCGGCCAGGTGGTGGGCTTTCGGGGCGACCTGGTGTTCGACACCGGCAAGCCCGACGGCACCCCGCGTAAACTGGTTGACACCACCAAGATCAACGCCCTGGGCTGGAAGGCCCGCATCGGCCTGCGCGAAGGCATGCAGTCGGCGTATCAGTGGTTTCTGGACAACCAGGGGCAGATTCGCGGCTAGCGGGTCGGTCGTCTTTCTTAAATCTCTTCCGACTTGATCTGAAAGTACTTCGGCACGTCTTTCGATCGAAACTCCAGCACCCCCGAATGCGAGCGGCTCTGATTGGAGTGCAAGGTTGCCTCGCGGCGCCCCAGCGGGGTCTGGGTCATGGTGACCTGCGCACCGCCGACCTGCACACCCGTCGCGTCAAACAGATGGATATCCACCTGCGGCGTGACCGGCAGTGCATCGTCGTTGTTCAGCACCACCATGTACTCGTAACGGTCGCCGTCTTTTGAATTGGTCTTGGTGAACAGCAGGCTCTCGACGAACTTTGCCGGCTTGCGCATCACCTCGCCGGTCGTCAACGGCCGCAGATTCGGAATCCGGCCTTCTACCAGTTGCGCGTTCTTGATCCGCAGCAGCTGCAGCTGTTGCTTTAGGTTGTTGATCTCCTCACCCAGGCGCAGCTCGTTCTTTTCCAGCTGCAGGGTGCGCAGCACCTGCGAATCGACGTACAGGTAGCTGCCGATTATCGAGATCGCGACCACCCCCGCCATCACCCACAGGGCGAGCCCGTACTTCTCGACCTTTTTCTCCATCGAGCGGTACTTGGCCGACTTAACTCCGCGGCGAGACCGCTTTTTTAGGGCAATGTGGACGGATTTATCCTGTGCTTCGAGCTCGTTCGGCTCTTCCAATTCTTCTGAGCTCATTGCTGCCTCTTTGGCCATTGGGTTAGGTCCTTTGACCTGTATCGTTACTTCGCGGTCGAAATTGAACCGCATAGACCAAACGATGATCAACTAACGCCAATCAGTATCGAACCACCGGGAGGGATTCCAATTCCTTATGATGCTTTTATTCAAGCGCCGCGCCGACGCAGCCATCGCATCGGTTTACGCGAATGCGCCGCATGTTAATGCAATTTGCCTGCGCAATAAAAGCGTGCGCTTAGCAAACCATCACGTTTCCTTAATCAAGCATTGCGCGTATGGATATATACGAGCTGTTGTGATTTTGCCCGAATGGCCGTCGTCGACCGAATACTGGTGGTGTGTGTCGGAAACATCTGCCGCGGCCCCATGGCCGAAGGGCTGCTCACCCAGCGACTGCGAGCAAAAAACGAGGACACGCTCATGGTATCAGCCGGGCTTAGCGCGCTGGGAGGCCACCCGGCCGACGCACTGGCGTAACAGGTGGAGGGCGAGAAGGGCGTCGATATTTCCGAACATTGGGCCCGGCAACTGAATACGGCATTAACTCACGCCGCAGATCCGATCGTTGTCATGGTAGCTAGCATGATCCCGGAGGTTTGCCGCATCGATGCGACAATCAGAGGGAAAGTTTTCGTATTGGGGAATGTGCGTTTTGTACCGATTTTTTTACGAACCTAAGGGTTAATTTCTATCAATCGCGGTCGATATGTGATTCAGCGCGCAGGGTTTCGATTAAGCGATTTCGGACGGGAGCGCCGCCCCTACAGTGCGCATTTGCGATAGCTTAAGCTTGGCGCCGCTGTCTGGGTTTAGCGTCACGGAGGCTACCGCTGGCAGGCGAAATAGGGGAAGTTGCGAATATTCGCAGATTCCAGAATACTAGCGCCGGATCGGAATAGTACCGAGAGAACCAACGCTGACTCGATCGACGTTTCTGTCGGGCCGGTTGACCGGGGGGAAGACGCATGAAGCACTGGTACGCAGTCCACACCAAGGCTCGGCAAGAGGCTGTGGCCGTCGACAATCTCAAACGGCAGGCCTTCCATACCTATCTTCCCCGCATCGCAGGCGCCCGGCGGCGCAAGGGCCGTTGGCAAACGGCGGTCGAACCCCTGTTTCCCGGGTACGTATTCGTGCAGCTGGATGCGTTGGCGCAAAGCATTGCCCCGATTCGTTCGACGCGGGGGGTGATTGGCCTGGTCCGCTTCGGCGACGAGCTGCGTCCGGTGCCCGACGGCGTGATCAGCGCGCTGTCGCAGGCGCAGCCCGATGAGCAGGCCCCGATCGACCCCACCAATATTTTCAAAAAAGGCGACCGGGTCCAGATCGTCGACGGCCCGATGACCGGTATGACCGCGATATTCGAGGCCAAGTCCGGTGCGGAACGCGTGGTGCTGTTGCTGGACCTGCTCGGCCGGAGCAACCGCATCGCCTGCTCGCCGCACAATATCGCGCCCGCGGCTTAGGAACAGCGACTCAAGGGCGTTCTTGATTGAGACTCGGTCGGCATGATTAAATGCCGTGCCCGTTCAATTGCTGAACGGGTGCCGTGGTCCTTTATCGTGCAGCTTAGATGACAAGGGCCGATCCGACCCGCGCCCGCAACGGAAGGGCGGTAGCTTTCCCAGATGTCGACACCCGAAGCTCACGATTTACAAGAAGATGCGCACTTGCAAGTGCTGCGCGAACTGGATGAGAACCCGACGCTCAGCCAGCGTGAACTGGCGGCCAGGCTCGGGATTAGTCTGGGGAAGACCAACTACTGCCTGAAGGCGGTGGTGGAGCGGGGCTGGGTGAAAGCACGCAATTTTCGCAACAGCAAAAACAAATTGGGCTACATGTATCAGTTGACGCCGCAGGGTATCGAACACAAGGCCCGGTTGACGCTGCGCTTTCTCAAGCGCAAGCGGGCGGAGTTCGAGGCATTGCGCAAAGAAATTGCAGAATTGAGCCGCGAAGTCGAATAGAAAGCGGTGTGTCGGATTCAGGGTGCGAGCTAAGTCCCGCAGCCGGTTGTAAAATCGCTTTACAATCACGGACGACGGGGGTTTGGCCCGGACCTGCGCCGCATCGACCGCAACAACTTAACCAACACCATCGACACGCGGAGTGTCGAATCCAATATTCACGAGGCATGGGACTATGAACGCATTGCGCGCCAACACGCTAAAGCTAATGTTATCGCTGGCTGTTCTGATCTTCGGTCACACGGCGTTCGCCGCCGAAGGGGCGCCGGCCGGCTACGGTATCCAGCCCGGCGATATCCTGGAGATCTCGGTGTGGCGCGAACCCGATCTGCAGCGCGAAGTGCTGGTGCGGGCCGACGGCGGCATCTCCTTTCCGCTGGTCGGCGACATCGATGCCACCAATAAAACCGCGGCCGAGCTCTCGCAGGCGATCACCGATAAGCTGGAAAAATTCATCCCGGACCCGGTGGTGACGGTCAGCCTGCGGCAACTGGCGGGAAACAAGATCTACGTGCTGGGCCGCGTCAACCGGCCCGGCGAATTCGCGGTCGTTCGTCCCGTGAGCGTGCTGCAGGCGCTGGCCATGGCCGGCGGTCTTACGCCGTATGCCGACGAGAAGAAGATCCGCATTCTGCGCGGCGAGTTACCCGATCAGGAATCTATTTCTTTTAACTACCGCGATGTGGAGCGGGGTGAGCAGCTGGAGCAGAACATCGTGCTGCAGGCCGGCGATGTGGTCGTGGTGCCCTAGGGACCGATCCTTGTCGCGTACCGTTTCACCACCAGGGGCTTGACGATAAAGCCGTGGGCTCAAAGAAAAAAAGCTGCCACCCATGATAAAACGACACAAGGCGACGCACGTTGCTGCGGCATTACTCATTGGGCTGCTCGGTGCGAGCGGTTCGCAGGCCGAGCAGTGGTATGTCGAGCCCCGGGCGGATCTATACAACTTCTACGACGACAACGTCGGGATGGATATCGCCGATCCGGTCAGTTCCGCCGGCTTCCTTCTCACCGGTCACGTGAAGACCGGTCGGCGCACGGAAAATACCGATATCGGTATCTTGTCGACCGCGACCCGGCGGCAATATTTCAGCGATGCCAACCGAAATACGACGGATTTCTTTTTTGATGCGACCGGCGTGCGCCGGATCGAACGCGACCGGTTTGCGTTGAACGCGCGCCTCGACCTGGATTCTTCGTTGACCAGTGAATTGTCTGGGTCCGGACGCATTCAGGATCGCAAGCGCCGCACCAGTTGGCTGGTCGCGCCCAGCTGGCAACGGCAGTTGTCGGAAATTACGGCGCTGCGTTTCGATGCCAGTTATCGCGATGTGGCTTATGACGACGGCCTGAGTTCAGGTCTGTTCGATTACAAATACTGGACGTTGGGCACCCAGATAACGCAGGGGTTGTCGGAAACCACGCAGGTGATAGGGCGTCTATCATTTGACCACTTTGAATCCGATCTAAGTGCGACTGAATCCGACACGCTCGGGTTGCTTGCCGGGATCACGCATGCGTTTTCGGAGGATTGGACGGCGACGGTGTTGCTCGGACTGCGGCGTGCGGAGCAACAAACCTCGGGCACGGACAACGCGAGCACCGGCAGCCTTTTCGATGTGTCCCTGAATCGAAAATTCGAGGTGGGAAGTCTGCGGTTCGGATTGAGCCGCGACTTGTCGCCTAGCGGTTCGGGCGGCGTCTTGGAAACGACCCGGCTGAGTGTCGTCTGGAAGCGGCCGGTCACGGCCCGGTTGACCGGGAACCTCGATATTTTGGCTTATCGCAACAATGAGGCTGACGGTACCGGCAGCCCCAACGACCGGAAATACTACAGCGTCGCTCCCTCGCTGCAGTATCGGTTGGATCGCGATTGGAGCCTGACCGGCGGCTATCGCTATCGCTATCAAAAATACGACAACAACAGTGACGGCGCCGATTCAAACCTCGTGTTCCTGAATATCGTATACTCGCCTAGGCGCGAACGTGCCGATTTGGACTTGACTCGCTGAGTGGGATCGAGGGATTAGGTCGCTGAGTGACCGCGAACAGCCATGCGTAAATTCTGGATAAATTGCTGATTTTTCAACCGATTCGCCGCCGCGCAGGAAGTTTTACTAAATTTACAGCGCGCTTTTGCCGCTATGGGTGGGAAGTGCGCCGTAGCAATTTTCATATCGAAGGTTATTGATGAACGCCGTTATCGGATCTTTGGAACAGCAGGAGGAAAGCCCGTCCCTGCACGATTATCTTGCCATGCTGCGTCGTCGGCGTTGGCAGTTGATCATCCCCGCGCTCATCTTATTTTTGATCGCTGCGGTTGCAGCTGTGGCGATCCCGGCGAGCTATCGGTCATCGGCGACCATCCTTATTGAACAGCAGGAAATTCCTCAGGATCTGGTGCGCTCCACGGTAACCAGCTACGCGGACCAGCGCGTCCAGGTGATCAGCCAGCGTGTGATGAATACCGCCAATCTGAGCAGCATCATCGATAAGTACGACCTGTACTTGGAAGAACGCAAGCGCTCCACCCTGGCGACGGTGGTCGAGGATATGCGCCAGGATGTCCAGCTGCAAATGGTCAGTGCCGATGTCGTGGACCCGCGCAGCGGCCGCCCGACGGCAGCCACCATCGCCTTCACCCTGGCCTACGACAGCAAGAACCCTGCCACTGCCCAAAAAGTGGCCAATGAGATCGTCTCGCTGTTTCTCAACGAAAACGTAAAAAAACGGCGTGAGGTCGCGCAGGAGGCCTCGGAATTTCTCGCCGAGGAAACCGGTAAGCTGGCCGCGCAAATCTCGGATCTCGAAGCGAAGCTGGAAGTGTTCAAAGGTGAACACGGTGAGGCTTTGCCGGAAATGAAGAATCTCAATATGCAGTTGCTGCAACGCATCGAAGATCAATTGCGCGGTAACTTGCAGGATGCCCGGTCGCTTGAAGAGCGGATTGTCTACCTGGAACTGGAACTTGCCCAGATGGACCCGACGAGCAAGCTGTATTCGAGCACGGGCGAACGTGTATTGAGTCCTTCGGACAGGTTGAAAACGTTGGAATCGGAATACGTCACGGTGGCATCACGCTACGGTGAAACCCATCCAGACCGGGTGCGTATCGAGCGGGAGATCGAGGCGCTGCGGCGCGAGACCGGTAGCGGCGGCGTGGCTGAATTGCAGCGGCAATTGAGTGACCTGAAATCCGAGCTGATTACCTTGGAAGAGCGCTATTCGAGCCAGCACCCGGACGTCAAGCGACAAAAACGGGCGGTGGCGGCGGCCGAAAAGCAATTGGTGGCGGCCCGCAAGGCGGGTAAATCGCGAGTAGCGCCGGCGGTGGACGCAGACAATCCCGCCTACATCCAGTTGGAGTCGCAACTGCAGGCGGCGCGCTCGGAATTGCGCTCGCTGCAAGTGAGCAAAGCCGAACTCGAGGCGAAAATCAGCGATTACGAAGAACGGCTGACCAAGGCGCCCAAGATCGAACGCGAGTACCTGACTCTGACGCGCGACTACGAAAACGCGATGTCCAAGTACCGGGAGGTCAAGAACAAGCAACAGGAAGCCGAGCTTGCCGAGTCGCTGGAAGTCGAGAGCAAGGCTGAGCGCTTTGTCCTAATCGAGCCTCCGACCCTGCCCGAGAAACCGCACAGTCCGAACCGCATCGCGATTCTGTTCCTGGGTCTGGTGCTGTCGGTCGCCGGCGGCTTTGGTAACGTAATGCTCAGAGAACAGGTGGATCAGCGTATCCGGGGCGTGAAAGACCTTTTGGCCGTCGTGGGCACGCCGCCGCTGGCGGTGATTCCTTTTCTTCGGACCGACGAGGATATCCGCAGAAAGCGCCTGCGAACGATTATCGGTGTCATCAGTATGGTACTGATCGTCGTAGCATTGGTGTTGGCCGTTCATTTCCTATACCGGCCCCTGGATATTCTCTATTTTCAGCTGCTGCAAAGGTTTGGTCTCCTTTCCTAGCCGCCGCCAGAACGATGTTGTTGCCAAATCCGAAGAAGCCACTTGCCGTCATTGCCAACGTGGTTAGTGGAGAAACACTGTGGAACGTATAAAGCAAGCACTTGAACGGGCCCGGGTCGACCGCGCCGAAGCCGTAGCACAGCGGCCCGCGGATGAAACGGTACAACGAACGGCCATACCGCCAGGTGCCGTGCCCGCGCCCGAAACCCAGAACATTGTTTACACGCAAACGCGTACAGTCGAACTGTCGCCTGAGTACCTGAAGAGCAACCGCGTTATCTATGGTCCGGAAGATCCCCATGCTGAAACGTATAAGGTTTTACGTACGCATGTGTCGCAACGGATGAGACAAAATCAATGGCGTACGCTCGCCGTGACCAGTCCTACCGAAGCTTGCGGAAAGACGCTCACCACGATCAATTTGGCGATCAGCCTGGCGCGAGAGGTCAATCACACGGTATTGCTGGTCGATCTGGATTTGCGCCGCCCGACGCTGCGTAAGTACCTCTGCGAAGACGAGATGCCGGGTATCAGCGACTATCTGACAGACGGTCAACCAATTGCCGAATTGTTATTCAACCCGGGGATCGAACGGCTGGTTGTGTTGCCGGGTAATCAATCCATCAACCATTCGTCTGAAATGTTGTCTTCGCCGCGCATGGTTGCATTGGTGGAGGAGATAAAAGCGCGTTATCCGTCCAGGATCATCCTGTTCGATATGCCTCCGGTGCTGGCATGCGACGACGTCATTGCGTTTTCACCGTTTTTTGATGCCGTGACGGTGGTCGTGGAGGATGGCTCGACGACGCGCCAGGAACTGCAGCGCGCTATGGACCTTCTGGAACATAAGGATTTGATGGGATTGGTGCTGAACAAGGCAACTGCACAAACAAGCGGCTATGGCTATGGGTACGGTTACGGCTATGGTTACGGCTATGGTTACGGCTATGGTTATGGTGACGCTACGCGACAGGAAAAGAAGTAAATAACTAGTCCTGGTCTCAACCGGTCATTGAGCGGTTTTAAGTTAGTCTTTTGGTAGCTGCGTCGCTTCTCGCTGCGGTAAGTCTGCCCACAACATCAGCGGTAGCTGCAACAGCGCCCGCGCGCGCTGTTGACGGGCGTCTTGTTGTGTTCAATGTTAAAGACGGAAGCACATGAAAAACCGTGTCACGCGAATTTTTGACCAAACTGCTCGCCGGGTCGCAGGATACGATCCGCTTTCCGGATTGCGTATCGATCGTGGTCGCGAGTTGCATAAGTTGGGCTCCGTATACGGTGGTTGGATTGTTCCCGGTCACGTGCTCAACCGGTCAAGCGTCTGTTACTGCGCGGGGGTGGGAGAGGACATCACCTTTGACTTGTCTTTGATTGAAAGCTACGGCTGCGACGTTTTCGCTTTCGATCCGACCCCAAGAGCGGTTGAACACGTAAAAAATACTGCCGTTGGTATCGAGCGGTATCATTTTTCTCCCATTGGATTGTGGGACGAAGAAACTGCGCTTAAATTCTACGCGCCGAAAAACAGCCAACACGTTTCGCATTCGGCACTCAATCTTCAGGGTACTTCCGAGTATTTTGAAGCGGACTGCAAGCCGGTGTCGGTGTTGATGCGTGAAAACGGTCACGATCGACTCGATTTGCTGAAGTTGGATATAGAGGGTGCCGAATACCGGGTCGTGGATTCTTTGCTGAGGGACGAAATTGACCTGCGGGTGCTCTGTGTCGAGTACGATGAAGCCCACCAGCCCTTGGATAAGGGCTACCGTGAGCGAATCGCGGAGTCGGCCCGCAAACTCGAGGACGCGGGTTTTCGTTTGATCAGCGTGGATGGTAGATCAAACTATACGTTCTGCCGTTAAACGGTTCGCGCGTCAAACATTACTCGCGACATGGCTCGGGATGAACCGAAAGTTGAATCGAAGCCGCCGGACTGATCTGGTGGAACATCCACACGACAAATGTTAATGAACGCTCTACTTTTACTGGCGCCCATCCTGTTGTTAATAATGGTTTTTCCGATCAGTATATTTTATTTACTGCTCGGCTACCTGGTGCTCGTTGGATGGGGTTCGTTCGAGATCGTTGCGGCTCTGAAAATCAAGGTCGGCAGTATCGGCATCGTTCCGCTGGACATACTTTTCGTTGCGCTTTTGTTGTCGCTGTCTGCTTTCATGCTCAGGCGCATGTTCGGCGGGCGGCGTGTTGCGAGACGTATCGAGACCAAGGTCGCCATTTCAATCATGGTGTTTTACATCGCGCTGCATCTGCTTCGGACGGGGATGGGTTTTTTCGACGGCGTGCCAAAAGACGCGCTGGTCCGCATGTCGTACGATAATCTGCAGTGCCTGTATTTCTTTCTGCCACTTTTGTTTTTGAAGTCAGACCGTCAAACGTCCAATTTGCTGCGCGCCGTTGTCGTCCTGTCGCTGATATTCCCGTTCGGACAACTGTTTCTTTCCGAGACCGCGACGACGCAATTTATACTAGAGGGGCAGGATACGCTAAGACTTGGATTTGGCGACGCAAATCTGCTTCTGGCGATGGGTTTTATTGCGATTCTCACCTGGGAGCGGTGGATATACCTGGCATTCATACCGGCGGCCGGAATCATGATGCTCGCACATCGTTCCGCTTTTTTGGCAATCGCACTGGCGCTGGTGTCGACCGCGCTGATCAATGGCAAGCAGCTTAAGCTAATCGTGGTTTCCGGGTTCGTCGGCGTGGTTATGGTAGGCGCATTGTTCGTCGTGCAAAACACAACCTCTCTCCCGGTGTTCGACAAAGGACTGGAGCGTGTCGGCCAGACCTTCGAGACCACCGGGACGACGTCCGCGCGTGTCAGTTCGATTAGCCAGCTTCTCAGCGTCTGGTTGGAAAAACCGGTTATGGGTCTGGGTTACCGGGAACTCTATGATCTGCGATCCCGCGCCGATACTTCCGCGCGGGCGTTCAATATTCTGCATTCGCACAATTTCGTGCTCACGTCCCTGGTGCATACCGGTTTGATGGGCAGTATCCCCTTGTTTGCTATCTGCGGTTATTCTCTTTTGACCGCGTTGCGGTTGGCGCGTAGACCCGGTATGCGGCAAGCCGGTGCATTTCTGTTTTCGTCGATGTTGTTCTTTCTGGTTTTCGCGTTGATGAACACGGCACTGAGTTCCGCGGGTTATTTGTTCTGGATACTTAGCGGAACGACTTACTGGCTATTGGATTTCGATCGGCAGAAGGCGAGGCTGAATGAAACTTTGGGTTTGCATACCGGTGCACGACCGTTGCGAACTGACCCTGCGTTGTCTCGCTAGTCTATCGCATCAGGATTACACCGACTTCGAGGTTATCGTCTGCGACGACGGCTCGACGGACGGTACGGGTGAAGCCATTGCCAATCAGTTTTCCAATGTGGTTGTGCTGCGCGGTGACGGAAATTTGTGGTGGACCGGAGCTATCAATCGGTGCGTGGAGTACGTGCTTAAGAACACGTTGGATGCGACGGACGACGCGGTCGTCACACTGAATAATGATCTCGAGGTGAAGCCCGACTATCTTGCACGGTTGGCGGACACGGCCAAGCGCTATCGGCGCAGTATCATTAGTTCTGCTGGATGCGATATCAGTACGGGGACGTTAGTTTCTCCGGGATATCGGCAAAGTTGGGTGACCACCAAGGCAAAGCCGATCGTTATTGAAAACGACCACTTGCCCGGAGACCCTATGGTCGCGGCGGTCACACATGCTGCAGGGCGCGGCGCACTGATTCCGCTGTCTGTGTTCAGGGAGGTCGGCCTGTATGACGTGGCGCATCTGCCGCACTACGGAGCAGATTACGATTTGACGCATCGCGCACACCGGCACGGTTTCGGAGTGCTCGTCTCGCATGCGGCGTGCGTCTTCTCGCACGTGAATGAAACCGGTTCGGTAAAAGTGCGACACGGTGGAATCTTTCAGGCATTTTTACGATATCTGCTCGATCAACGCTCGCCGGCCAATTTGCGGGTGCGGTGGTGGATCGCGGTGAACAATTGTCCGCGCTGGTTATTGCCAAGTTTTTTAATACTTGATTTGTCGTACATTGTCGGCAGCTTTTTTAAATACAGGGTCTATGGCTTTCTAGCTTCAAAGTCTTTGCCTGAATAGTGTGCGCCGCGAAAATGCCCGACCCGTCAAACTTTCGCCCGATGCCGACCGTAACTATCCTTCAGCGTGTATTGCCGCATTACAGAATCGCCCTGTTCGAGCGCCTATACGAACGCTTGTCGGACGAAGGCATTAGTCTGAGGTTGATTTATGGTCAGGCGCTGCCGGGGACCGTGCCGCAAACGTTTGCGCTGAACAAGCCATGGGTGATACGCGTCAATAACCGCTATCTCAGCCTGGGCCGTACGGACCTGGTCTGGCAACCGGTCTGGCGCCTGACAACGAATGCGGATCTGTTGATCGTGGAGCAGGCCAATCGCCTAATCTTCAATTACTTTCTGCAACTCAGGCGTGCCTGGTCGTCTCGTCCCCTGCTGGCGTTCTGGGGCCATGGGCGCAATATGCAAGCAGGGGAAGATTATACTGTGCGTGAGTTCTTCAAGCGTCAGTTGCTGACCAGGGTCGATTGGTGGTTTGCCTATACGCGCATGAGCGGCGATTTCGTAGTTAAGGCAGGGTTTCCAGCGGATCAGTTGACGATCGTGCAAAACGCGATCGACACCTCGGAATTACGTCGCGCCAAAGACGCCATAACTGAGTCCGCGATTCGCGAGCTGAAGGCGAATCTTGGTCTAACCGGTGCTGCTGTCGGCCTTTACTGCGGAGCGCTGCATGAAAACAAGCGCATCGGATTTCTTCTCGACGCATGCCGTTCGATCAAAAAGCGGACGGCGGGATTTCATCTGATGATCGTCGGTGACGGGCCGGAACGACATCTTGTCGAACGTGCCGCTGCCGGGAACAAGTGGATACACCTTATCGGCCCGAAATACGGCGCTGAGCGCGTGCCCTATTTCATGATGAGCGACGCATTGCTGATGCCCGGCCTGGTCGGGTTGGTGGTGGTGGATAGCCTGGCCATGAGTCTGCCGCTGATCACTACGGATATTTCAATCCACAGTCCGGAAATATCTTATCTGGAGAACGGTGTTAATGGGTTGATGGTCGAACCCGATGTGGAGTCTTACGCTACTGCGGTGGTCGGGTACTTGCAAGACGCTGCACAACAACGGCGGTTGAAAGCCGGGTGCGAAGTAAGTGCCGGGGTTTATACGCTGGAAGCGGCGACGGAGAACTTTGTAGTAGGCATCAAAGAATGTTTGGCGCGGTCGATGGGTCGTGAGAATACTGCAAATACATAACTTTTACCGCCTGCCTGGAGGAGAGTGCAGTGTCGTTCGCGCTGAAAAGGCACTGTTGGAATCGGGTGCTCATGATGTTGCGCTGTTTTCCGCAGACAGTAACGAAATCGCGTCGTGGTCGGTATTGGAAAAAGCGGTGTCGTATGCACAAATACCGTTTAACTGGCAGGTGCGACGCAAGCTCCTAAGACTTGTGGACAGTTTTCGACCCGAAGTGGCGCACGTGCACAATGTGTTTCCACTGCTTTCCCCTTCAGTCTATTACACACTCTACGCAGTCGGTGTTCCCGTCGTACAGACAATACATAATTTTCGATTCATATGCCCCAATGGCCAATTTTTCGTTAAAGGTAACGTTTGCGAGGCCTGCGCGCAGAAAGGACTGATGTCCGCTGTGTGGAACCGTTGCATGCGAAACAGTGTCTCGACTAGTGCGCTGTATGCGGGAGCCATTGCATTGGCTTGGCGTACGCGCAGCATTCCTTGGGCCATCGACCGATATATCGCGCTGAATAAATTTTTTGCGCATAAGTTGATTGACGCGGGCGTGCCCGAGAGCAGGGTCCGTATCTGCGGCAACTATGTGGATACCATCACTAATGAGCCGAGTTCTAAGGGGGGTTACGTCCTGTACTTGGGCCGGTTGAGCCCGGAAAAGGGAATCGAAACGCTCCTCGATGCGTGGAGTGATGTAAAGGATGGAAGGCTGATCATTGCGGGCACGGGCCCGTTGGAGGGCGTTGTACGACGGCGGACGGCCGTACAGGAAGACGGGCGTATCGAGTACGTAGGCTTTGTCAGTGGGCCGGAAAAGACCCGCTTGATCGAACGGGCAAGCTGTCTGGTGGTTCCGTCGCAATGGTACGAGAATTTTCCGCTATCGGTTGCAGAAGCGTTGGGACTCGGTACGGCGGTCGTCGCCTCTCACATCGGCGGGCTGCCTGACCTGGTTGAAGATGGAAGGAACGGCTTGTTGGTCGAGCCAGGTAATGTGCAGTCGTTGAGCAAAGCGTTGCAGCGGATTTTGGCCAGTGATGAATTGGCCCTTGAGTTCGGCGCAAACGCCCAGCGGTCTGCAAAACAACGACTTGGCGCAACGCAGCACGCGAGCCGTCTGCTGGAGATATATACCGAGGCCATCGAGCATCGCCGATCAGGCACAATCTAGTGATTGTCTTTTCCTGTACGAATAAACCGGTGATATAACGCTCTGCGTTTACTGAGAAAATGATCTATGGCTAACGAAGTCGATATGCAAAGGGCAAAGCACGATGAGGTCTACCGGACCGGGCCGCGCGGGCACGTGACCAGCACCGAACCCCTGGTGCGTTACCTGACTCGATGGCGACTCGAAACGGCTATGGCGACGCTGGTGGATGCGGTCGGTGACCGACTGAACAAAGCCAGCTCGATTTTGGTGATGTGCGCTGGGGAAGGGCTGGAAGGTACGGTGTTAAGCGATCTGGGGTATACCAATGTCACCGTATCCGATATCTCTCCGGAGGGTGTTAAAGCGGCGTTGACGCGTGACAATCGGTTGAATGGATTTGTGTTGAATGCAGAGAACGCGTCTCTTGACGATGCTGCCTACGACATAGTTATTGTTCAAGATGGATTGCACCACCTGCCTCGGCCCGTCACCGGATTCACCGAGATGCTGCGAATCGCGTCAGTGGGTGTATTATTTCTGGAGCCGCACGATGCGTTATCGGGGAATCTGATGGGTACCGCATGGGAGCGAAACGGCGATGCGGTTAATTATGTCTTTCGTTGGAAAAAGAAACTCGTGGAAGATGTTGCCAATAGTCTATTGGGGCCCAACTCGTTTACCAATCTGAGCTTTTCTTTCTGGCACCACAATCTAGTACTGGACAAGGTCGGCCGCTTGATCGGCGGTGGAAAGCCGGCGATCTTTATTATCGATAGGGTTAAGCGCGTCATGGATGCCGCCTTCGGCAGATTCGGTAATCAGTTCTGCGGGTTGGTTGTCAAGAACAAGGCGTATCGGTGACGTGCGAAAACCTGGCTTGATTTGGCGCTTTGACGCGTTATTCGCGTGCTTGTTCGTACTATCCCTCATGGTATTAAATCGTTCGTTCGCCGACACGAGTAACGACTCTCTGATCGATAATGGCGGATTTGAAAAAGGGCTTTACGGTGGCGTTGCGTCCCGCTGGGGCGACAACAGTGGTTGGGCCGACGTCGAGGTCGACTATGCGCGGGAAGACGATGGCACCAAGCGGGGCATGTCGCAACGCATTGCAGCGACCAAGTTTCGCAGTGGCGCAGTGCAGTTCGTGCAGCGCGGACTCCGGTTGGAAAGCGGTAACCGCTATCGGGTTGAAATCTGGATGCGCGGGAACTTGAGTTCGCCCGTTGAGATCCTGTTCCGAAAGCACGGAACACCCTATACCACGTATGCGTCGAAAGGATTTCGTGTCACGGGCGATTGGCATAGGTATGAGTTTACTTTTTCTCCAGGTGTTACCGACCTTGATGCTTTTTTTATGGTGCGTTTTACCAGCAATGGCACGCTTTGGATCGATGACGTCTCTGTCACTGATGTCACCGATGTCGCGGTTGCCGCCGCTGTTCGTAAGGGCAATTTGCTGAGAAACGGCAGTTTTGAGGTGGGTCTGGATCGATGGGGCGTACAGATAAGGGAGACCGGCAGCTACCAGTATGAGATGCCCGTTTACCTCGCCGATAGTCGACCCGCCATCGACCAAACCAAGGTCGTTGATGGAAAGCAGGCGTTAAGAGTTGAGTTGCCGCCGCATTCCCGCATGGTGCTTACATCGCCGTATGTGCAAGCGGATCCGGGTAGAAGCTATCGTCTTTCCTTTTGGGCCACTTCGGATCGACCTAGATCGATCAGCGCAGCGCTAAGCGCGGGCTACTTCGGTCAGGAAGTGAATAGGTTAGTGAGTTTTTCGGTGGGGCCTAAGTGGCAGCGGTTCTCGTCCATCGTGAAGCTAAAACCTGCACCGGACGATGCATATCATATAATTCTGCAAACGGACGGGCAGGGTGTTTTGTGGCTCGATGGGATACAGTTGATGGACGAAGAGCACGCAGCCGATGTGTCGCTTGCCACTGCGGAGGTCGGTTTCGAACGTCAAGGCGTGCGGACCCTTTACCAACAAGGCGAGAAAATAAATTTATCCGTCAATCTGAACGACAAGGCATGTGCAATCGATGGCTACCTCGTTGTTAAATCGGTTGATTTCCATGGTAGCGAACGAGAGTTAAGGCGCACCAAGGCGAAAGATTGTTCGAACCAAGATGGGGGTTGGAAGCTGCATTTTCCGTCTGTCGTTCCCGGGTACTTTCGCTTGATTGCGCGACTGGAGGATTCCGCAGGCGTGGTGCTCGATCAGTCTGAAATGGCCATTGGCGTGTTGTCGGGGGTGCCTTCCGCCGCTTCGTTGCAGTCGCCTTTTGGTAGTCACGCAAGAATCAACGCGAGGAGTTTGGCCGACGCGAAGTTACTCGGCGTATCGTGGCTTCGAATGCATCCCCCCCACGGTACGAAGTGGTACGTCGTGGAGGCGGAGAAGGGGGTTTTCGAGTTCCATGACGAAGCCATGAGGCTTGCCAAAGCGCAAGGCTTTCAGATACTGGGTTTACTGGGCTCGACGCCGGATTGGGCGTCGAGCGCGCCGCGTAGGGACAAGGCCAATTATTGGGCCTATCCGTCCAAAAATCTAGAGGATTGGGGCCGGTATGTTTACAACACCGTCAAACATTTTCGCGGCAATATCGACCATTGGGAAATTTGGAATGAACCCGATAGCGACGGATTCTTCAAAATGCCCGACTACTCCGCTTACATTGGGAAGCCGGACCTTTACGTAAAACTTCTGGAGGTTGCCTATCGTGAGATTAAACGGGCGAACCCCCAGGCAACTGTCGTCGCCGGTGCGGGAACGGGACAGCCGCCAACCGGGTGGGCCGAAAAAATCTTTCGCAAAGGCGCTCTTGATTACTTCGACGTATTCTCCTATCACCGTTACACAGATGGGCGGCCGGGTGATGCCCTGGATACGCCGACCGGATATTATCTGGATGAACTGCGGAATCTGATGCGCCAATATGGCGGTGACGTCAAGCCGATATGGGAAACTGAGAGTGGAGTCTGGTTTCCCGCTACCGGTTACAGCAATATTCAGCAGCCAACGCCCGGTTATCCCGTCACTCCACGTGAAGCTGCAGCTTACGTCGTTCGAAACTATCTGCACCTATTGGCAAACGGCGTTTCAAAGTGGTTTTATTACCATATGTTCGTCAGTCCGCGTATCGATCGAGCCGAAGCCAGCGGCTTTTTCGAATGGGATGGCTCGCCGCGACCCCTTGCGATCGCTTACGGACAATTGGCGCGAATGCTTTCTGATGCGCGCTTCGAGAAATCGATCAGCCTGCCCGAAGGTGTATCGGGTGTGAAGTTCGTGCGTCCTGGCTATTCACTCCTCGTGCTGTGGGCGAAGGGCTGGAGTACGATGAACGAGCGTGAGATCACGGTTGAAAGCGAGGATGATAGCGGTTCAACAGAGGTATATAACATTATGGGCGCGAAAATCTTGTCCGCAGATGCATCGAAAATGATCAAGATCCGCGTCGGAAATGAACCGATATATATTGTCTACGAAAAAAGATGACATCCTTGAACGTGCTGAAATGCTTCGGAACGCTGTTTGAAGTATCCAAGGACGATCCTGAAAATCTTATATCGACGAAAGGTTCAAATAGGACATTTTGTTTTTGTGCCAGATTGATCCACCCGTACTGCTGCCTTGGTTGTCGTCGTACCCGATCAATGAATTATTCGACGACTACGCGGAGTTTTCGCGCCCTCGCGACATTGGATACACGGATTCTTATGCGACGTAGCATTGACGGCATGAAACACTTCGATGTAATCGGGGTGCCGGTTACAGCAATAGATAGGGTTGACGCGGCCGAACGGGTGATAGCGAATCTGAGGGCACGGATTGGCGGTTACATCTGTTTTACAAACGTACATACCGCAGTTGTGGCGCGTCGTCATCGAGATTATGCGCGTACTATCGACGGGGCTTATATGGCGTTGGCGGATGGCCGGCCGATCTACTGGATCGGCAGAGTCAAGCGTGTTCAGGGCGTCGGTCACGTACCGGGGCCGGACTTCATGTGGCAGATGTTGGCGAATCCGCCTAAAAAAGGTCTACGCCACTACTTGTATGGTGGGCGGCCCGAGGTACTGGAACGATTGGTGTCGCGCATTCAGCAGGAACTGCCGTCGGTCGCTTTGGTTGGTTGGGAGTCGCCGCCTTTTCGCAATCTAACGGATGAAGAAAAGCAGTCCGTGGTGCAAAGGATTGAAGCGAGCGGTGCGGATATTGTCTGGGTGGGGCTGGGCGCGCCAAAGCAAGAGTTCTGGATGTCGGAGCACGCCGAACTATTGCGCCCGTCCTTGCTGATGGGTGTGGGTGCGGCTTTCGATTTTCATGCCGGGATGCTTAAGCGCGCGCCTTCTTGGATGCGGTCGCTGGGTCTGGAATGGTTACATCGCCTGATAATGGAGCCGAAGCGTCTATGGCGTCGGTATTTGGTTACCAATGTATTGTTCGCTTGGTATCTGCTCGGTACGGGCACTCGTAGGAAAAGGCGCTGATTCCGTCCGCGCCCTGGATTTGCAAAGTGGGCTGAAGTCAGTAGTACGGGCAGGGCAGGCGGATTTTTTGACGATGGGTCGTGTGTGAATTAACGAAGATTTTCGGATTGACGAAATGAATACGGATACAACAACTTCTCCTGCGCTGGCCGGTTCAATTGTGGTGATCGGGGCATTGGCGGTTGGGCTCGCTTTGCTATTTTACGCAGCGTACGATGGCGTGTTGGATGCGTTCGACAAGTGGAGCCTCGATGAATACAGCTATGGCTACTTTATCCCTTTTCTAATTGCATTCTTTATTTGGCAGCGAAAGAACGAACTTGCTACAGAACCGTTTACTGGTTCATGGCTAGGCGTTTCCGTTGTTCTATTCGGCGTCATATGTTTGATATTCGGAGAACTGGCGACGCTCCACAGTATCATACAGTACGGTTTTGCGATTTCCGTGATGGGTATTGCGCTGTCCATGCTCGGTTGGAAGGCATTTAAATGGATTTCGATACCGTTGACGATGCTATTCTTCACCGTGCCGCTGCCGAATTTCTTATACAACAACTTATCGCAATCACTCCAGTTGATTTCGTCGGAGATCGGTGTTTGGGTGGTCATGCAGTTCGGAATTTCGGTTTTCCTTGAGGGCAACGTCATTGAGCTGGAATCGATGAAGCTCCAGGTTGCCGAGGCGTGTAGCGGTTTGCGGTACTTGTTTCCTCTCATGGCCGTCGGATTTATCGTCGCTTACATTTATCGCGCGCCAGTCTGGAAGCGGGTTACCATCTTTTTGTCGACAATCCCGATCACCGTCCTGATGAACAGCTTTCGAATCGGGATGATCGGAGTAACCGTGGATCATTGGGGCAAAGGGGCGGCCGAGGGATTTTTGCACGACTTCGAAGGCTGGGTCGTGTTCATGGCGTCGCTTGGCGTGCTGTTGGTCGAAATGTGGCTGTTGTCCTTCATTGGCGGCAAACGTAAACCCGTCTTGGCTAACTTGTATATAGAATTGCCGGGTGCGCTGCCGGTGGATGCGCGGTTGCCACGACGATACATTCCCAAGCCGTTTTACGCCACTATGGGAATTCTGCTGGTAACAGCGTCGATCAGTTTCGTATTACCCAACCGCGCCGAGATTGTTCCGGAACGCGAACCCTTTGCAGATTTCCCGCTGCAAATCGACGAGTGGCGGGGTACTTCGGAGCGTTTGGAAAGCATTTATCTGGATGAGCTCAAACTGGACGACTATTTGATCGGGCAGTTCGCAAACCCGCAAGGGGATACGCTACAGGTATATATGGCTTATTACGGCTCGCAGCGCAAAGGCGCTTCCGTGCATTCGCCGCGTAGCTGTATTCCGGGTGGTGGATGGGAGATCCAATCGCTTGATCTGCGCTCCCTGGAGAACGTACAAGTCAACGGTCAGCCATTAACCGTTAACCGGGTGCGCATTCAGTTGGGACAAAGGTCACAGTTGGTTTACTACTGGTTTCAGCAACGAGGCCGGGTATTGACTAATGAATATGCAGTGAAGTGGTACATTTTCTGGGATGCTCTGACGCGCAAGCGAACTGACGGATCACTCGTGCGTTTAGTCACGTACGTGCCTCCCGGTGGGGATATCGCGGCAGCGGATGCTCGCCTTGCAGCTTTTGCACGCAAGCTGAACCCGTTGCTGACGCGCTATATTCCGGACTAGTCGGAATACGCCCCGCTTCGCGCGGATGAAAAAATTGCCCCAGTTGGTTTTGACGGTGTCAAACCGTGCGCCGATGTTGCTTGGATCAGTTTTTTGACAAAGAAATCATCGAAGTCACTAACCGAGCGAGGTTTGTCAGCGTTATTCTGGAACTACTTGGGCATACTGGCGAAGATATTCTCGCAGCTGGTTGTCGGAATAATCCTCGCGAGAATATTGGGGCCTGACCCTTTCGGTGTATATGCGGCCATCCTGATAGTTACGGGCCTGGGGAGTATTCTGGTCGATATGGGCATGGGCCCGGCAGTTATCCAGAAAAAGGAGTTGACCGAGCCCGAGATTCGATGGGTCTACACCCGGACTACAATGCTCGGTATCGTCGCTGCATCCTTACTGATGCTGTTTCGTGAGCAGATATCCGTGCTTTTACGAGATGAGCGCATCGATGATGTGTTATTCGGGGGTGCCATCTATCTGGTTTTTTTCGCTTTCGGTGTGGTTTCGCGCGCCCTTTTGGCGCGGCGACTCCATATGCGACTGATCCAGATTAATAATATAACCTCCTACCTCCTCGGATATTTGTGTGTAGGCGTCACTATGGCCGTACTCGGATACGGCGTATGGAGCTTGATATTTGCATTGGTAGTTCAGTCCCTCGTATCAACTGCACTGTGCTATGCGAGCATCAGGCATAGTTTGATACCGGCCTTTCTTGTGGATGCAAACCAGATCAAAAGCTTCAGTCTACAGGTTTTGTTCACCAACATATCGAACTGGCTTATCGAAAACATCGATAACCTGGTCGTTGCTCGCGCATTTGGTTTGCGTGACTTGGGATTGTACTCCGTATCCTACAACCTCGTTCGAACACCGACGAACCACCTTATTACAACGATCCAGGGGGTGTTGTTTCCTATTGCGTCGAAATCGCAGGAGGAACATCAACTCGGATCGCTTCAGAAAGTTTATCTAGGACTCCTGGGCATAGTATTGTTTTTGGTCGCGCCGACATTCGCAGGCCTAGCCAGCGTTTCCGACACGGTCGTTGCCGCTTTATACGGTTCGAAATGGGAGGGTGCGGGCGATGTGCTGGCGCCACTGGCGCTATCCATGGTTGCGCATTCGGCTCTCGTGTGTTCCGTCATACTTTGGGGTAAAGGGCGTGTCGGGTTGGAATTGAAGGTGCAGTTGAGTATTGCGTGCTTATTACTCGGTGCGCTGGCATTGGCGTCAAACGTTTCGTTGAAGGCTGTGGCGTGGGCGGTCTGCGGGGTCTACTACGTACGCGCGTATTGGTTGAATGCCATAGTCGTAGAGGTGCTCGAGTTGCGTGCTTCCGCAGTGTTTATGACGTTGCGCGGAGCGCTTGTGGTTGCGGTGTTTTCGTATATCGTCCTGGGTGCCGTTGATCGATATTTGGCACTTGGAAGTATGGGCGCTTCTAAAAGATTGCCGCTGTTGATAATAGTGGGCTTGCTGTTGTTATATGGTTCCGTGTCGTTGTTGAGAAGGTTCATGTTATCTCAAGAAATGTTGTGGTTGCTGAAACTTATCATTAGTCGTGTGCCAGGCCGTTTACGCGGTATTGTTGAGCGTCTTATCCCGATCCAAGATCGTCGAAACTCGTGATGAATTGGCGTTCGTCGTTTACGTGCTCGTCGGCTTCCGTGCGCCGATATCGTGTCGACGTATTCATCGGATCAGGACGGATTGCGAGTTTATCGAACCTTTGATTATTTCGATCCGGTAATAGGTTGTATGAGAATTGCTGTCGCTGGTCCGATATCGATACGCGGACTACGTGGTTATCTAGAAGACCCAGAAAACGATATTCCTGTCGGCCACGAAGGTGCGCCGTTGCTGGGAACATTGATATCCGCTCTTATCGACAGGGGTCACGAGGTGTCGGCATACACCTTGGATCGTGGTCTTGCGGCGCAGAACGCGCCCATCTTCAAGGCCAAAGGCCCCAATGGATTTCGTGTTTTCGCCGGTCCTTACAGATCGCACTCGTTCAGGTCCAATGGAAAACAGCTTGGCCGAATGGTCGATATGTTTCGACACGAGCGGCGTTCGCTCGAACAGATGATTGAAATCGATATGCCGGATATCGTCCACGCTCACTGGACCTACGAATACGCATTAGCAGCAATAGCGTCTGACAGACCACACGTTGTTACGGCTCATGACGCGCCACTTCAGGTTCTGAGGTATATACCGAATCTGTATAGATTGGGCAGATATTTCATGGCGAGAAGCGTGTTTCGCCAGTCGCTATACGTAACGGCCGTGTCGCCGTATCTGCGAGATCAGGTGCAGAAATATACAAGCGCACCCATTGAAGTGATTGGGAATCCTGTACCCTACTTTGTGTTGCCCGGTACCGAGAGACACGCCTATCGTACGCCCGACCCGGCGAATCTGATGTTTGGTATGGTACTTAGCGGATGGGGAAAGTTAAAGAATGCGAAATCTGGATTGAGAGCCTTTTCGTTGCTTCGTGGTAAGTACAGGAATGCAAGGTTGTATTGCTACGGTTACGACTTTGGCGAGGGTGAGGTAGCGCATACTTGGGCGAAAGCTAAGGGGCTAGATGCGGGCGTAACGTTTGTTGGACCCACACCGCATAGAACCCTCCTCAGCAGGGTCGGAGAATTTGACTTACTGATACACCCGGCGTTGGAGGAGTCGTGTCCGTTGACGCTACTGGAAGCCATGGCGTTGGGCGTGCCAGTAGTGGGCGGAAAGCGCAGTGGAGGCGTGCCTTGGGTATTGGATCAGGGGAAGGCCGGAATGTTGACTGACGTGACCTCGCCGGAATCCATATCCCATGCGGTGGTAGAATTGCTTGATGGTTCGACACATCGCCGGATAGCGTCCACCGCGCGAGATCGTATTGAACGATTCTTTACGCCGGAAGCGGTAGTCCGGCAGTATGAATCTGTTTATGAAAAGGCGCTCGCGAATCAACGGTTCAAATAGATATTGCCGATCTCGAACAGTTAAGTAAGAAAGGTTTATGCTTATCTTTGCATCCCAGTTCGTTTGCTGCGCTGTGCCTCGGTTTTCGAAATTCAGCAGATTCTCCGAATGCGACGTCCAAAGTATGATTCTGGTGGTCCGTTCGCCGCTTTCAAGCCCTAACAATAGTTTATTGGAGTCGTAGGTAGTGGGAGGAATCGACGCCGCATTGCTGGTACCTACCATTGCGCTGGTAATCAGTATGGCATCCATTCCCTACGCAATACGTTGGGCGCCGCAGTTGGGAATGGTGGATGAGCCCGATCCGCGTAAGGTTCACGAAAGACCCGTGCCCCGGGTCGGTGGCGTAGGGATCGTGTTTGGCGCCTTGATCGCCCTGGTGATTGCGTTGCCATTCGATCGCCTGATGCAGGCTTATGTCGCGGGCAGCTTGGTGTTGTTCTTTTTCGGGACCTGGGATGACCGCGCCGAGCTCGGTCACTACGTCAAGTTCATCGGCCAATTCGTGGCCGTCGGATTGGTCGTATTTTACGGCGATCTGGTGGTCGTCAACTTTCCCTTTCTGGCGCCTCATCCGTTGCCGTACTGGATTGGCGCGCCGTTTACCTTTTTCGCGTTGGTGGGTGTCATCAACGCGGTCAACCACTCCGACGGCCTGGACGGTTTGGCGGCGGGCGAGTCCTTGGTGAGTCTCTCGGTGGTCGCTTTTCTGTGCTACGACGCTGGCGGAAGCGATGCTTTGCTGTTGTGCTTGGCGGCGATCGGTGGGATTTTGGGGTTTCTGCGCTTCAATACGCACCCGGCGGCGGTGTTCATGGGCGACAGCGGAAGCCAGTTTATCGGGTTCACCCTCGGCTTTGCCGTGCTGCTGTTAACGCAGCGGGTAAATCCAGCGCTGAGCCCAGTATTACCGGCGCTGCTGTTGGGGTTGCCCGTGATCGATATTGTCGCGGTGTTTTATCTGCGCGTTTCCGGGGGGATGAACTGGTTTCGCGCAACGCGCAATCACATTCACCACCGCTTGCTCGATCTGGGATTCTCCCACCAGGCGGCCGTGGTGATGATTTATTCCGTGCATGCGTTACTGGTGATAACAGCGATACTGTTTCCGTATTCCGGCGACGCCTTTTTGTTGCTTTGCTATCTGCTTGTCGCCACCGCGATCTTTGCCGTTTTGACGTGGGCGGAGCGAATGCATGCCGTGCGGATCGAAACCCTTTCCCAGATCGAACGGTTGTCTTCGGTCGTGGCGCGAGTTCGTCAGATCGTGAAGATCAGAAAGATGTCCAGGATGGTTGTCTGGAACAGTCTGCCGCTCTATCTGTTGATCACCGGTTTCTTCAGCGGAGGGCCGGATTCGGATATCGCAATTGGCGCCGCAATCGTTTCTGTCGCCGCCGCCATCGGGCTGTTGCGCTTTACGGAACCGTCGGCGCTGCTGACCCGATTTCTCATCTATACGGCGATTGTATTTTGCGTCTATCTCTCGGCCGGGTACTCGCAAACGGCGAGCGGTAAGATCGTTGAGATCACTTTCTTCGCTGCACTGGCGATCGCAATCGCATTCAGCTTGAAGCTGAAAGGTGCTGCCGAGTTTCGCACCACGCCCACCGATTATCTGGGCGTATTCGTCGTGTTGGTTTTTTCGCTGTTGCCTTTACCACTGGTGCAGGGGGTCAGTGTGATTGTTCTGGTCATCAAGGCAATGGTGTTGCTCTATGCTTCGGAGCTGATTCTAAGCGAAGTGGAAAATCGGCGATCGGTTTTGGAGTACGCCGTGTTCGTGGGGATGGCGGCAATTGGCGTGAGGGGTCTTTTTCAATTGGGCGCCTCTTGACCTCATCCGATCTGATAAAGGCCGGCGCAGTGTGGCAGCGGCATATTTGTAACAGGTAACTCTTACGGTCCAGCAGGGGATTGAGTAGCATGCTGGCTGATGCGTACAAGTCGACTCAGGGCGAAGGATAAACACTAGGTGGGGCTTAACATGAATGGCGTCAGGAACGCGAGATTCACGATATTGGTGTTGGTCGCCGGGTTTGTACTGGCGAGCATCGGCTGCAGCGGCTCTGAAGACCGCAAGGCGAGCTTTTTGGAGCGCGCGTTGCGGGCATACGAAGCGGGTGATTTCAGCAAGGCGAGGCTGGATTTAAAGAATGTATTGCGTATCGACCCGAAGGATGCCCTCGCCTGGTACTGGATGGGGAAAAGCGAAGCGGCGGAGG
The DNA here is from genome assembly GCA_965368585.1 of uncultured Chromatiales bacterium. GTDB lineage: Bacteria > Pseudomonadota > Gammaproteobacteria > Chromatiales > Chromatiaceae > JARRQB01. Next base: position 61,997 of record CBDUNM010000005.1, read on the forward strand.
GTCGAGTCAGAGAAGCGTATGCGGCTTATAGTCGTGCCGTTGAAACGGACCCGGGCCAGTTACAGGCGCGCGTAAAAAGGGCGCAACTGCTGTTGACGGCGGGTGATGTCGACCGCGCCGACATTGATGTGCAGGCAGCTTACGCGATGGCCCCGCGCGATCCCGATGTGCTCGTGCTGTCGGGCGCGCTTAAACGCGTCAAGGGCAATGTCAAGGGTTCGGAAGATGAAGCGAGACAGGCGCTGGAAATCAAACCGGGACATGTGGGGGCGTCGAGTTTGCTGGCAGCCCTGTTGTTCGAACGCCAAGACCTCGCCGGTGCTGAAGCGGTATTGCGCGAATCGATCGCGCTGAATCCCAGCGACGTAGCGCTACGCTTGGCGTTGGCGCGTATATTCGACGTGACGAAAAACCACGATGACGCCATCACGGTATTGCGCGACTTGGTGGCGCAATACCCGGGGCGCAACGAATTTCGGGTGAAGCTGGCGAACTACTATGCCGATCTGCAGCGGGTGGGCGAAGCGCAGAGTGTGCTGGAAAACGCCGTCGAGGCGGCACCGCAGGAGGTGCAGCGCAAGATCGATCTATTGCAGTTTGTGGCGAAGACACTAGGCGTACCCCAGGCGCTAGCCAAAGTGGCCGATCTGCTGGAGGCGGATCCGCACGCCATGCCGCTTAGATTCGCTCAAGCCGAATTGCACCTGGCCGCCAACGACGCCGCCGCTGCAGAATCCACCTACCGAACGGTTATCGCCGCAACATCGGGTGAAGGGCCGCACGCGATCCGTGCGAAAAACGCGCTGGCGGCGCTATTGCTGCGAACCGAGCGCAACGATGACGCGGCCGCGCTTTTGGAGGACGTGCTTGCTGAAACACCAAGAGATCCGGACGCGTTACAGTTGCGCGCGACGTTGTCGATGCGCCGTAAGCAACCCGAGCAGGCGGTGGCTGACCTGAGGTCTGTGTTGAGCGAGTATCCAGATTTGCAGCAGGCGCAGCGTCTGCTGGGCGAAGCGCATGCCTTGAAGGGTGATCTGGCGCTGGCGGAGGATGCCTTCGAAAAGGCGATTCGAATGAACCCGGAGGAGCCGCTGGCCTATCTCCAGTTGGCTGACACCCGGGTGCGTGCCGGGGATGCGGATGGGGCATTGGCGACCTTGCAGGAATTGCTTGCCAAGTCCCCCGACAACTCGGCGGCGCAAATCGCGATTGCGAAGATCCAGATGTCGGGTCGCGACTGGGATGCCTTGTCAAAATCGGCGGAGAAGATTTCGGCTTCGCAGCCGGAACACCCCTTGGGTTTCTACCTGAAAGGCTTAATGGCGCAGCGTAAGGGGGAGCACCAGGAAGCAGTCCGCTTGTTTGAAGAATCCCTGGCCCTCGAGCCGGACGCCATAGAGCCGTTGGTCGCGGCGGCGCGCAGTTATCTTGCGCGAGGTACGCCCGACGTGGCCGAACAGCGGGTCAAAAGCGTTCTTTCCCGTTATCCGAACAGTCTGACAGCGCTGTTGATGCTGGGCGATATCTACGCGTCGTCCGGCGCGCTGGAAAAAGCCCGCTCGAGCTTCGAAGAGGGGGTAAGGTACCATCCGAAATCGTCGGATGCGCATGCCCGCCTGGCCGACCTGCTGATACGGAAAGACGACATCAGCGGTGCCATGGCCGTCCTTGAAAAAGGCATCGCCGAGACCGACGCAAACGGATATCTAGTGTTTCGATTGGGCGCACTGTACGAGCGCGCCGGCCAGCTTGACTTGGCGTTGAAGTCCTACGAGGATGTCGTTGCGCGCTATCCTGATGCCGCGATGGCGATCAACAACCTGGTGATGGTGCTCATCCGCGACGGCAGTGATCCCGCTGCACTTGACCGGGCGCGGGAGCTGGCCAAGAAACTGGCAGAAACCGACGTGCCGCAGTACCTGGATACTGTGGGCTGGGTTTACTACACCCGAAAAGAGTTCGAACGGGCGCTCCCTTATCTCGAGCGAGCGGTGGCCGCGCAGCCGGACGCGGGTGAATTGCAATACCATCTCGGCATGGCGCTCAAGCAACTCGGTCGTTCAGCGGAAGCGGTCGAGCATTTAAGCCGCGCGGTCGAATCGAACACGCAGTTTCCGGGTTACGCAGAGGCCGAGTCAGCGCTGTTGCAACTTAAACCGGCCGGATGACGCCGGCAAACGTCAGGATATTTGACAACTTGACATGATTAGTCAGGATCGACGAATCCGCGTCAGCTCCGAAACGCGGTTCGAATTCGCTGAGTCAGATTTGCGTTCCCAGAGATCAAGGGGTCGAAAGTAATAAAAAGTAATAAATTGAAGCGTGCGCGCAAATCAATGGTATTTGCTGAATTTTGAACGCGGATTTAGGGCTACCATTGCTCGCCCGTACTCGAACCAGCGCAATAGTTGATCAGGTCCAATACGGGGCTGCCACAAAACAACTCCTCGAATAGCTTTCGTTTTGGGCGTCGACATCCACGAAGTCGACGGTCCCCAGCGGCTGTCGGCTTTTTTTACACCAATCATAGAAATGGACGAAGAATTTCTTATAATCTATTGTTTAGCAAAGTTATATTACTTTAGGCCCGGATTTTGCTCTATCCTAGAGCGAATTGCGGAAGACCGACTTAACCTAGACGATAGAAATGACGAGGACGTGATTTAACTTACTCATTCTATTGGGAATATTCGCTTAAGATCACCTGGTCGGTAAGCTTAATCCGGTCATTTGGATGCCAAGTGAAGCGAAAACTAGAAAAGGCTGTCTTTCGAGTTAGTGGCGAGTCCTGACAGGGCCTGTTATATCAAAGTACATTATGCTGTTTTGTAAGGAGATTTTAGGAAAATGAAGATCAATCCCAAATTTGCAACGCGAATACCAGCTGCAGCCGCGGCTGTCGTAATGCTCGCCATCAGTTCGGTAAGCGGCGCGGCGTCGTTGTTGACTAACGGAGACGCCGAAGCCGCGGATGTCTCCGGTTGGACCGAGGTGGCAATTTCCGGAATCCCGGCCAATTCGCCGATCATCGAGGCCTCCACTTCTTTCACCCACATAGGTGGCACTGCAACCATTACGCCGAACGAGGGGAGCTATTTCTTCAATTTTGCCGCTGAAGACACCTGTAGTCGTATTCCGGATGATCGTGCCTGCGGTACGACGATCGGTCTCCAGCAGACAGGTACGACGGGGTTGGTATCAGGTCAGTTATTGGAGCTGGCGGGTTCGGTATCGACCGTCACCAACCAGGGTGTACTCGATCCCGGTAGTGTAACGCTGAACCTCTACAACGAGGGCGGGGTGAATGTCGGATCCGTTACGGATGCACCTTTGGCATCGGCGAACAACTCGTGGATAGACTTTCTCGTGTCGCTGACGGTGCCGTCGAGCGCCAAGACGTGGGAAGTGATTCTCGCAGGCACCGCTGCTCTGGGTTTTCAAACCAACGTCTATTACGACAATGTAACACTGACCGCAGTGCCGATTCCTCCCGCTATCTTGCTGTTCGGCACCGCTATTGCCGGCTTGGCCACACTCGGCCGCAAGCGTGCGCAAAAGGACGGCGACACAGCGGCATAACTGTACTCGCTGTAAATACAGGCGCACTGTCTACTGAGCGGCCCTCCTCGTGAGGGCCGTTTTTTTTACCCGATGTTTCCAGTCAGATACAAGTTGGCGGGCATTGTAAGATGTCGGTACCCTAGTCCGCGACGGCCGGCCATGCGTCTAGTGCTCTGCCCTGATTCCCGCTGTCCCTTTCATTCAGACCGCCGTCAGGGGTGAATCCGATGTATCGCTTCTTTGGTGGATCAAATTGCGAGCGGGTTACCGCGACCAGAAAACTCGCCGCGGCGAATTCGTTCGCTGCCGTATCGCAAGTTCACGGCGCAGACAAAGGGTATTGCTATGCGACAACCGGTGCCACCGGAGTCTTCATCGGTAAGGCGACTGAGGGGCAGGTCGTGCTGCTTTATCTTGGTACGATATTCGGTTCTTTCCCAAACTGGACGACCGGCGCTCCGATTGATGACGCCGACCGAACCGCGCGTGTCCTTCTGCAGAACTATTTGCAGAACGGCGAATCGTTTCTGGATCGCGTTGCGGGGCAATTCGCTGTCGCGGTTATCGATGCCGGCAGGGATACCGTGCTGCTCGCCCGAGATCCGAACGGCGGGCCGCGGATCTTCTATTCCGTTTCGCGGAACGAACTGCACTACTCGACGCATCTGGTCGACTTTATCGGGTTGATGGGTGAGCAATGGGCCGTCGACCGTTCTCTGGAGGAGTTTTTTCTGGGTTACGAGTTCTTGCCGGACCAGCGAACGCTTTACGATTCGGTCAGTGTTGTACCGCCGGGCAGCATTGTCGCCTGGACCAGGGGGGAAACTAGTCTGCGTGCGATAGGGCCCTATGTACCCGATCCGAAGCTGCTGGAAGCTGCGCAATCCCGATCGGAAGACATGGTGATCGATGCCTTGTACGAGGCCTTCGTTGCCTCCCTGAATAGCCAGTGCCCCTCACAGGGAAAGATCGGCGTGCTGCTCGGTGGTTTCGATTCCATGCTGATCGCAGCGTGCCTGAGTCGCGCGGGTAACGAAGTGGAAACCTTCACCTTTCGGTATGTAGAAACAGGTTACACCCAGGCCTACGTCGAAGAGTTCTGCGAATACTTCAAGATTCGACATAACTGGGTGGACATCACTCCCGATGTCATCAGGGAGGGTCTCGAGCAATTTGCCGACCGCTTCAATCAGCCCGCGGGGCAAGCGCACTATCTGATTGCTTCGGCGCATGCCGCCGGAGCCATGCGTGATCGCGGCATTCTGCACTGCATCACCGGCGACGGATGTGACGGGTTGTTTCTGGGTTATCCCACGGTCCATGCGCGCGCGAGGCTGATCCAAAGCCTGTCTTCAGTAGCCGTCGTTCTCGGTCCGCTGATTCAGTTATTCGGCCGGTTTGTCTTTCTGGAAAAACGGCTCGGTCACCCGTACCGCTTCTTTCGGAACATTGGCCGGGTGTTGCGGCGTCCCATGCCGGCTCGCGGCCATATCGCCGCCTGTACGCTGGACGAAGTTTCTGTCAGCGCGTTACGCCACGACGCACCCGAACAGGATGAGGCCGTGGAGCATATCCTCCGTCGTCTCGCGAGCGGCCTGGAAACCGTGTCTCCGATCCGGCTCGCCTATCTCGGGAAGGGTTGCGTGGGACTGAACGCCAACAAACTCGAGGGTATTTCGGCGTGTTCGGGTGTCACCTTTACTTCTCCCTATCTCCATCCATGTATGTCGGCCATTGCAGGTAAAATCCCCGACGAATTGAACCGCCCTGCAGATCCGAACCGAGCGCAAAATACGGGTAAGTATATTTTTATGGCGATGGTCGACAAATACGACCTTTTGCCGGCGCGGTTCGTCCATCAGAAGAAGATGTCGCCGGTGACCGCGCCCGTAGACGAATGGTATTGGTCGTCGCTACGGGAGTTCATGCTGGACAGCATGCAAGATCTTCCCTTTGTCACCGACCGCGAGTACGCATTGTCTTTGGTCACCGAAAAGAAGGCGGAACAATGGTTTAGACAGTACGTCGGAATCTCCCGCTACGTATCGCAGGCGGCCAGTCTGTTGGTAACCTACGCGCGCTTTACGCGTTTTCAGTCGAGACCTTGATTGCTGAAATGCATATCCTGATCGCTAATCAACACGGCGAGAACCGAGGCGACGAAGCGGCCATGCGCGCGATGCTGCAATCATTTGCGCAAGCGCTGCCCGATACCACCTTTACCTTGCTTTATCAGTTTCAGGACCGGGGTCTGCGCCTGACCTTCGATGAGACAGTGCAGGACCTTCCCATCGTTTTGCCCGCATCGGATTATATCCGGGCGCTTGTGTACACCGGTTTTAAAATGACGGGCTTGGACTTGCGAAGTGTTCTTTCGCCGCCCATGCAGACGATCGTCGAGGCATACGCACGTGCCGACCTGGTCGTCTCGGCACCCGGGGGGCCCTACTTTGGTGATATCTACGCCAATCATGAAATCGTCCATTGGTGGTACGTTTTGCTCGGGTATTTGTTCGAAAAGCCCTTGTTTCTCTATGCGGCTTCGGCGGGGCCTTTCGAAAACCCCTGGCTGAATCCAATCAGAAAGTGGCTATATAGAAAGTTCGACGTACTGGTGGCACGTGAATCACTGTCGGCTGAATTTATCAGGAAGCTGTTGGGTGCGGACACGCAAGTCGAAGTGACCGCCGATGCCGCGATTCAGGCAAGCTTCCCGCCCTATCCGCGCAGCGACTATTTTCGGAATGAACGCGCGTTGCTCGCGGAGCGTTTTGTGATTGCGGTGTCGTTGAATGATTTTCGTTATCCGGAGAGTGATGACCCGGCTGAACGAAGACTGGCCTACGACGCGGCGATGCTGGAGACGCTCGAGCACCTGGCAAAACGCGTCCCGGCGCACTTTTTGTTTCTGCCGCAGCTCTATGGCCGCGTGCACAGTGACGAGCCCTACCTGAGGCGAATGGCGGAGCGACTGCCAGCCGGCGTCAGTTGGGAGATCGTTGATCCGGGTCTTGGTTCCGACATGCAGCGACGATTGTTTGCAATGAGCGATTTGCACATTGCGAGCCGGTACCACCCGGCAATCTTTGGCCATACCGCATACGTGCCTGGCATTTGTATTTACTACGAACACAAGGCGTTGGGTTTTATGCAGCAGCTTGAGCTGGAGCGGTATGCCTTCGATATCAATCGCGTCCGCGGCGCTGACTTGTGCAGTGGGTTGGACGAAATCCTCGTGAACAGAGAGTCGCTGGTAGCGCATCTCAAGGCGAAAATTCCCGTGATTCGCGAGGCTGCCGCGCGCACGACCGGTCTGGCGATCGACTTGCTGAACCGAGCAAGCGTTAAGCGATCGTCGCGTGCATCGAGATCGGCCGTATGACCCGCCGCGGTCGTCGCACCTTTGTGAACGGATTCGTTGCGACCCCGCCGATAGGAGCGGGTGGGGCGCTGGAGTTGATCGGGTGATCGCTGTGCAACGGATACCCGAACTTGGCGTAGCGGTGCCGGAGCTCGGTTGGGTGCCCAGTCCAACATTCGCGCTGCGGCGCCAAGCGATACTGGATAGAGTGCGATCGTGGCCGCGCGGCAGGGTGTTGGAAATGGGATGCGGAGCCGGGGTTATCTTATCTGATCTGGCCGAACTCGGGTTTACCGGTGTTGGTGTCGAGACCTCCGAAAAGGCGCTTGGCGTCGCCGCGGCAGTATTGAGGCATGCTTCGACAGTATGCGTCACCGACACGTTACCTGAAGGACAAGGCGATTTTGACTATCTGATCAGTTTCGAGGTACTCGAACATATCGAATACGACCACGACGCGCTGGCGATTTGGGTTTCCCGGTTGCGCCAAGGTGGCGCCTGCCTGCTCTCCGTGCCTGCTCATCCGGATCGTTGGAATGTCACCGATGTCCTGGCCGGTCATTATCGTCGGTATGAAAAAGATCAGATCGTAGGTCTGATGACCGATGTAGGACTGCAGCCAACTTACGTGTCGACCTACGGCTGGCCGGCGACCTGGTTGATCGAGCGCGTGCGCTGTGCGGTGCGTATGCGTCAATTGCGTCGGCAGGGGGTGAATCCGGGGGATATCGTGCTCGGCGACGCGGCACGCACCGCCGAAAGCGGCGTTGAGCGAAGCATCGAATCGCGCTTGTTTCCTTTTTATAGCGGCAGGATCGGGTGCTGGGGCGTGCGTCAGTTGGCGCGCGTGCAGCGACTTTTCTACTCTCGAGATTGGGGGATTTCGTATCTTGTAGAAGCTGTCAAAACAAGATGAGCAGTGCAATACGTGGCGGCGAAGCAGGGGAAGCCACTGGCCAGGGTACAAGGCGTTGGTTGAAGCTGCTCCGGAATTCTATCGCCACCGCGATCATAGCCGGCTTCGGTTACTATCTTTGGATGCACCGCGATGCGTTCGGCAATGCCCTGGAAGCGTCGGTCCTGCACATCGCGGTGCTGGTGCTGCTGATACTCGTGAGTTGGTACATCAGTGGCGTCCAATCAGCCCTGATATTCCGTGCTGTCGAAGTGCCACTCACGATGCGCGAGGGTGTCATGCTCACGATTGCCGGAACCTTCGGAAACTATCTGCCGATGCGCGCCGGAACGCTGATACGTGCGTATTACCTGAAAGAAAGGCACGGGCTGAGGTATGCGCGGTTTGGCGGCGTCAGTGGCATGCGGGCGCTGCTGACTATCGTTGCAGCCGGTATGGCCGGCCTGATGGGGTTGCTGGTGGCTTCCGGCAGCGACGATATGCGCGTCAGCGTTGAGTTGATCGCCGTGTTCGTCAGTCTGATGCTCGGTCCGCTCGTTATCATGCTGGTACCGATACCCGTGGCGCGTTGGCTGCCCGGACGGATGAGACAGATCTTGCTCGATGTTATCGATGCCTACGATACGTTGAGAAACCGACCCAAGTTGGGGCTGTTCGTCGTGGTTCTACTGCTTGCGCAATACTTGATCTTGGGTTTGCGCTTCGTTGTTTCGGCGGACGCCATTGGCGCTGACCTTCCATTGGGGTTTTTACTGATGATGGCGCCGCTGGCCGCGCTCATGTCTTACCTTGCGCTTACGCCCGGTGGCGTGGGGCTGCGCGAGGCAGTCATGGGATACGTATCGTTACACCTCGGATACTCATTCGCCGAGGGCCTCTTTATCGGTACCGTCGATCGCGCGGTGTTGCTGGCCTGCGTCGCCTTGGTGGGTGGTGCCACTTTCTTCCTTTTGTGGCGACGCCTGCCTCGCTGATCGAACTATTGCACCGCGCGGTTAGTGAGACTGCACTAACACGTTGTCGTAATAGCTGCCGGCGTTGGCCCAGTTGTACAAGGCGATGGTGCCTGCGGGGATGGCGCCGTCGGTGACGGTGAACACCGGGCTGCCGTCGATGCTGACGCTCAAGGCGCTGCCTTGGGCGGCGACCTCGAGTTGATAGTTGCGCCCGACGACATAGGCGACGGGCTGCTCGGCGAGCAGGGTGAAGCGCCCGTCGACCACCTTGACCAGGCGGCGATAACGGCGCTGGGCGTCCCAGGAGAAGCGGTAATAGTTGTCGGCATCCTGCACGCGGAACATCAGGCCGATGCCGTCGTCGTCGGTGGAGCGGATCTGCAGGCGGGCCCGGTAGTCGGTCCAGGCGCCGCCGGCGTCGTAGCGTGCGTAGGAGCCGAACTTGGCCAGGTCGCCGGGTGTACTGCCGGTGCGATCGGTGATATTGGTTGACTGCACCAGTTCGCCGGTGGCGGCGCTCCAGACCGACGGGCCGTTCGCCCAGCCTTCGTCCACGATGCTCCAGCCGGCGAAATTACCGTCGCCGAACGTGTCGCTGAGCAGGGCTGTCGGCGTGCTGGCATCGTGGACATTCACGGTGATGCTCCGCGATGCCGAAGCGGCGCCGTCGGATACGGTCACGCTCAGCACGATATCGGTGGGACCGGCGACGTCCGGCGGCGTGAACACGGGGGCCGCGCTGTCGGGTCGGTCGAAACTGCCGGCGGGGCTGGCGGTCCAGGTATAGCTCAGTGCAGCGGGTCCGTTGTCCGGGTCGGTGGCGCTCACGCTCAGCCGCGTGGTGGCATTGTCCGGCAGGGCTAAAGGGGTCGCCCCAATGCCGGTAATCGACGGAGCGCTATTGGATGCCGTCGCCAGCGCTTCGACCACGACGTTATCGTAATAGCTGCCGGCGTTGGCCCAGTTGTACAAGGCGATGGTGCCTGCGGGGA
>CBDUNM010000006.1:0-71773 GCA_965368585.1 uncultured Chromatiales bacterium
ATCGGCGCTAGGTCCGCGTTACCTCCACCCACATGTATGCGTACAGAACGAACGGTCATCAGCGATGAAACGACGCCCTCCGAAACCCCCCAAGGGTCCACAAAAGCGTCGGGCGGCCGCCGAATCTCCCTCCGCGCCACGCTCCGCGAATCCCGACGGCGAACGTTTGCAGAAGGCCCTGGCCAATGCGGGCCTGGGCTCACGTCGCGAAATCGAGGGCTGGATCCGCGAGGGCCGCGTAGAAGTGGATGGCCGTAGCGCGGAATTGGGCCAGCGCATCACACCCGAGGCCGTCGTCATGGTCGATGGCAAACGTGTGGCAAAACGGCGGTTGGAGAACGACGCGCGCTACGTCATTATCTATAACAAACCCGAGGGTGAAATTGTTTCGCGCGATGATCCGGAACGTCGCAGGACCGTTTTCCACAAGCTCCCGCGCCTGGAAAGCGGGCGCTGGATCTCGATCGGGCGGTTGGACGTGAACAGTGGCGGTTTGCTGTTGTTCACCACCGACGGCGAACTCGCGAATCGCATGATGCATCCCCGTCATCAGATCGAACGCGAATATGCGGTGCGCGTGCTCGGCAAGGTCACCGAAGAGATATTGGAGCAACTGGTTAAGGGAGTTGAACTGGAGGATGGACCTGCACGCTGTGAAGAGATTGTCGAGTCCGGAGGCGAAGGCGCCAACCGGTGGTTCCACCTGGTGATCATGGAGGGACGCAATCGCGAAGTGCGCAGACTCTGGGAGGCCGTCGGTGTAAAGGTGAATCGACTGAAGCGCGTTCGGTTCGGTCCGATTATTCTCGATAGCCGGGTCAAGTCAGGGCAATGGCGCGACCTCGACCCCGACGAACGTACTGCGCTGCTGGAAACAGCCGGGTTGGAAAGCGACAAGACCTGGGGATCGATCAGCGCCGATCAGGCGAAGAAGCGCGGGCGCGGTTCCTCACCACCCGCGGCTCCCCGGTCGCCTAGCCCGTGGCGCGAGCGGCCATCGCGCAAGGGCAAACCACGCCGCTGAAACGTTCGTTGACTTGCGGACAGGGTGGTTTGCGTCGATGCATGGCGGTGTTGATTGCCGTTCGCGGCACCCTGCCGCGCGCGCCGTCGACCGACACGCAGACAAGTTGCAAGACGCTTGCAGTGACCTGAATGGCCGCGACCAATGGGATCTCGCAGATGACGGTTGACTTCGAAGAACTGGACTACCAGAAAACCCCGCTGGGCGAAATCAGTCTTCGGCGTCGGGCGGAACCCAGACTGCAGGGGAAGCTGCTTTACGAGGTAAAGCTTGGCGACGATTTCCTGATGTCCAGCCTGTTTACCGACGCCGAAGTTCAGCTTGCCAGACTTGGCCTCGCCGCTCTGCAAGGCATTGAGCTGGATATAGTAGTCGGCGGATTGGGCCTGGGCTATACCGCGGCAGCGGTCCTCGAAGATGCCTCGGTGGGGTCGCTCAAGGTTATCGAAGTGATGGAGCCCGTTCTGCAATGGCATCGTCGCGGGCTCGTGCCGCTCGGCAAGGAGATCGCATCGGATCCCCGTTGCACGCTTGTCCATGCCGACTTCTTTGCACTTGCATTGGCATCCGGCGCCGGTTTCGATTCCGCGGTTCCGGCGCACCCGGTACACGCCATTTTGCTGGATATCGATCACTCGCCCGGTCATTGGCTTCATCCGGGAAACAGCGCTTTCTACACGGCGCGGGGGTTTCGGAGCCTGGCGGAAAAGCTCCATCCCGGCGGTATATTCGGGCTGTGGTCCAACGAACCGCCGAATGGGGCGTTCGTGCAACTGCTCGATGCGGCATTCGCGTCTTCCGAGTCGCACGTCGTGACCTTCCCGAACCCATATACGGGCGGCGAGTCATCCAATACGGTCTATCTGGCGCACAAGGGCAGATAGGGGTGTTTGTCGAGTCACTTGGCGGTCCAGCGGGGTACAAACGGAAATTCCTAGAATGAAAAGAGCGACGAAAGCGGCCCTGTTGTCGGCCTTTATATTTCCAGGTGTCGGACACGTCTACTTAAAAAAGTACATCCGTGGAGGTGCGTTGGTGGGTGCTTCTTTCGCTGCCGTTTATTATTTGATTTCGACGACGGTAGAGAGCGCCTTCCAGATAGTTGAAAAGTTACAAAGTGGTAACGCGGTACTGGACATGGAGGCGATTTCAGAGCTTGTTGCGAAGCAATCCATCGGTGCTGAAAATCATCTGATAAACATTGCTTCAGCCGTATTTGTCATATGCTGGCTGATCGGTATCGTTGACTCATACAGGGCCGGTTGGCTGCAGGATAAGGAACCATGAAGCATTGCACTGCAGCAGTTCACGGTGTGCACGGTCATCAGGAAAAGCATCATTTTTTCTGTCAAACCTCATTCAAACCGAATGGCACTTACACTTAAGGCGGTACGGCTCGTTTCTGGAGGAAACGTCGGCGGCAGGGGTGAGCCTGCGAAACGCCGAACGCCCTTGCCATGGACGCAACGGGCTGGACTTAATTGCGCAGCAGGGACTGCGTAGCAAGAAAGTATTGACGGCGATTTGCGGAAGAAATGATCCGTGTCGGCGGGCCATCTACTCCACGATAGCCGCTAAATAAACGCCGTTATATCTAAACCATGGTTTATTGCCCCAGCTACGAAGGGTTGTAGGAGGCCAGCCTCTGGCCGATACTGCGTTGATCGGATGCACTTTGCCGAAAGGGCTCGGCTCCCAAGTGAACGCGTTTGCTGCGCTGTCAGGCGGCGCCCACCGGCGGCTCGTCGGCTCCTGTAGGGTGCCTCGAAGGATTGAATGTTTTCGTGACGACAAGGCGTGGCGCCGTCGAAACTCACGGTTTGTATCTGTTGTTTATTGCTGCAAGAAGCCATTCGCCGACCGGCATCCACCAGCGACAATGAGCCCGCCTGACGAGTCGTTGCAGGCGACTGCGCCGCAGAGGGTGAATTGCCCGTGCGACAAGCGGCAAACAAATCGTTCGCGAGGTGCGCGGTTTTGAATTTTCTAGCCCATCTCTATCTGGCGGCCCCCTCGGAGGCCCTGATGGCGGGCGGTTTCCTTGGCGACTTCGTCAAGGGACGGTTGCGCGGCGCCTACCCGCACGAGCTTGAGCAAGGGATTCGGCTGCACCGGTACATCGACAGCTACACGAACGGACACGCGGCGTTGGGACCAATCAGGGCATCGATACCGGTGGAGTTTCGGCGCTACAGCGGGATCATATCGGATCTGCTTTGCGATCATTACCTGTCGCTGAACTGGCATGAATTCAGCGACGCAGGCATCGCAGAGTTCAACGATGCAGCCCTGGGTGGCTTGAGCGTCTATCGCCGTCACTTTCCAGCCCAGGCGGACCGGGTGCTCGATCGCATGACGAATGGTGGCTGGCTGCTCAATTACGATCGTATGGACTTCGTGTGCGGCGCCTTGTCTCGCATCGGGTGGCGGTTGAAACACCGCAATCCGCTATACGCCCGCTCCGATCAACTACCGGCTATCTGCGAAGCAGTCCTGGGTTCGTGCGGCGATATTCTCTATGATTGCCGTTACGCTGTGGCCGAATGGCGTGCTGGAAACGCTTAGGCGTCCATGGAATCGAATTTCCCGGACCGCAGAAGCTTAAGCGATTGGCATTGTGCAGAATTCATGGAGTCTCCAATATGAAAATCTCCAACCGCATAGTCAACTTTGGAATCTTCGGCTTTGCGGTCGCTGCGATTTTGATTGCGTACTTTTTCTTTCAGATCTACCTCGAGCTGGATCCCTGCCCGCTGTGCGTAACGCAAAGATTATTCATTGTCCTGGCGGGGGCGGTCGCCTTGGTGGCCGCGGTCCACAACCCGTCAGGCCGGGGCCAGCAGTTTTACAACGCCGCGACCGCCGTCGTCGCACTGGCTGGCGCTGCTGTCTCCGGCCGCCAGTTATGGTTGCAGTCGCTGGCTGAAGACCAGGTGCCGGCATGCGGGCCGACGTTGGGTTTTATGTACGATAATTTTCCGTTCAAGGACCTGCTCAGCGCGCTGTTTCTGGGGGAAGGCAGCTGCGCTGACGTCAAGTGGCAGTTTCTCGGCGTCAGCATTCCGGGGTGGACCCTGATAACATTCGTGGTCATCGTGATCCCTTGTATCTGGATGATGCTGCGCGGTCGGGCGGCGGCGCGTCATTTCCAGGCGCCTTCGAGATAACGCCGCAGACGCTCCCAGCCGATTGCCAGGCGGGCCTCCAACTGGTCGAGTTGATGCAGCGTCGCATCATCGCCGAGCAGACGGAAGCCTATATAGATAACGGCCACGGTAACCGCCAACGTCACCCATTTGCGCACGCCATGGCCCAGCCGTCGCGCGACACGCCGTGCCAAGCTGAATGACTGGCGGGGCGCGGCGGGTGGTGGCTGCCGACCCGCCAGCACCTCTTCAATAAAACGTCCGCCGAGTTCGCGCAGCACGTCGGCTGGTGTGTCGCCTGCCGCGGCCCCGATAGGGCGGTCCTCTTTCAGAGAAGGGCACAGTGTACGCAGCCGGTTGGCCAGGGCGACGATATCCTTGTCCCAATGCCGGTCGGTGACGATGGCCGCCTGCAAGCGGGTCAACCGCTGGATGCTCTCGGGTAAGGTTGTGGGCGCCGGCATACTGGCGCCCGCCACCAGGACGGGAACGACATGTTTGCCTTGGCTGAATGCCGCCTCGATCTCGGTCCGCACCCAATCGGTCGGTTCGAACAGACGCCAACCGTAACCTTGTTTCGACTGAGTGGCCCAATGGCGCCCGATCACCACCAGCAGCGCATCGCTGGCCGAGATTGCGTGGTGCAGCACGTCGCTGAAATCGCTGCCGACGGGGATCTCGATGTCGCGAAACACCCGTTCAGGCCCGAGCACCCCGCTCAAGTCGTCGGCCAGGCGGCCGGCGAAACCCTGGCTGTCATCGCGACGATAGCTGACGAAGATGCCGGCCATTGAACAGCACTCTCTGTGGCGAGTAACAATAACGAGAGGTCGATTCTAACTTGTCCAAAGACCTTCGACTAAATGCCGCCCCGGCGGCGGCGCCCGCGCCGCGCCGGTTACCCGAGCGACACGGGTTTACTCCAGATGCGATCTCAGAAACGCGCTGAAACGGTCCCAGGACTTGCGGTCCGCATCTTCGTGGTAGCGTTCCGTGCCGGATACGGTAAAGGCGTGTGGTGCACCGCCTTAGGAGATCATTTCGTGTTTGACCCCCGCTTGCTCCAGCTCCTGCGCCAGCGCGGCGAATTGGTCCATGGTGATGGCGTCGCCCAACGGATGCTACCGCATCGGCTCCGCGGGAACGGCCGCGTTGGGCAGCTGCCCCGCCAGCCAGCGGAAAAACCAGCCGCGTGGCGGTTCATTGCCGGTGACCTGATAATACAGCGTGTAGGGGTTCTCGAGTGCGGCGCCCAACAGCTGGCGGGCACGCCGGGTACCGCAGAACAGCACGGTATCACCGTCGGCGACTTCAAAGCCCGGCTTCGGCAGCATGTAGGTCGTCGTATCGCGCCTGATCACCAGTGGCAGCGCGTCCAATTGACGCTCGCGATTCGCCGGATGCCGCAGCAGATCGCCCAAACGTGGCGACGTGTCCGCCAAGTTGCAGCCGGGCCAGCCGACGGTGAGGTTCTTTAGTCGCTCGGTCCACAGCAGGGGAGCGCCGCGCGGTACGCGCTGGTACGCCTCGGTTACGGTGGCCTGCACCCGGGCGGCGCCGGCCGTGTGCAGATGGCGGAGCAGCTCCCCGAGGAGCGGCGTGAGCAGATACAAGAGTACGTGGCGCGCAAGCACCAGGCTCGGCTGCATGATGAGATTGGCGTTGGTCGCGTTGAACGCGACTTCATTTTCGTGATGGTTCTGTCTGACCACCAGGAAACCGTCTGGTTTGAACGCGCGGGCGCTGAGCAGAATCCGCAGGTTCTCCTCGTCGTTGTCGGTGCCCGCGACCAGTCCAGCGGCGTCGGCCATACCCGCCGCGGCGAGGGTTTGCCGGTCGACGCGGGCGCAGATCATCGGGTGGTCGCCGCCGCCTGGGGCGCATTCGCCGGTGTCGATGATCGCAAACTCCATACCGCGGGCCTCGAGCGCCTCGTGCAGCGCGCGGCCCATGCGTCCGTACCCACAAAGTATCCACTTGCCTTGCGGCGGTCGGGGCGGGTCGGCCAGGTCCACGCGGTCGTCGCCCACCAGCCAGTCCTCCCAGGCGCGCAGCACCGGCATGTACAGGGCGGTGTTCAGTTGCTGTGCGAAGATGTCGAAGGGGTTGACCAGTGTGACACCGCCGACGGTGTCCAGCAGCTCGCGATGCGTGGCATCGGTGTCACGACAGATGATGCGCAGACGCGGATTGAGAAAGCGGGTCATGACCGCGATCTTGAGATTCACCTCGTCGCTGCCGGTGAGCACGATCAACGCCTGGCATTGCGCATGCTGCACGCCGGCGTCCAGCAGGTGACGCGGCACGCTGGCATCGGCGCACAACCCGGGCATCTGGACGCTGTAGTTGCGCAGCCGCAGGGCTTTGATGCGTTCGGTATCGGCGTCCAGTACGGCGGCGGTGATGTGGAGGTCGCTCAGGCCACGCGCCAGCAGGCTACCGGTGTCGCCGAAGCCGCACATGACGAAAAAGGGCTCGGGGATGTTTCGTACGGTCTTGGCGAAGCGCCTTTCGGCGAGCGCACGCAGCAGTTCCGGGTGCAACGCCAGGCGGATGATGGAACCGATGGCGTACAACCAGGCGACCACGCCCATGTACAGGCATATCGTGGCCCAAAGGCGTTGCTGATCGGTGAATTCGTTGGGAATCTCGCCGAAACCGGTAGTGGTCGCCGAATAGGTGAAAAAGTAGAAGGCGTGAAACAGGTTCATGCGGGCCGGGTTGCCGTCCGCATCCTGGCCCGGAATCAATGCCATACCGGTGATGCCGATGGCGTAGACACACAACAGCACCAATATCGGCCCGCGCATCAGGCGCAGCACCACGGCGGCGACGCGATCCAGTTGTGAAGTGGCGGACGCCACGGCTGCGCGGCTCTAGCGACGCGACATCAGGGCGTCGGAGACGAGCACCGCCACCGACACGACATTGGCGGCGAGCGCGCCGTATGCCAAGGCGATCACGGTCACCACGAGTTCGACCCCGGGCGCCTCCTCGATGCCGCCTTCGGAGACCGCCCAAACCGAGATGGCGATCATCAGCAGCAGGTTCGCAACCAGACTGGCAGCCAGCACCAGCGCCCCCAGCTGCGAACGGTCGCCGAGCTTCAGGCCGCTGGTGATCAACCCCACCATGAGGGCGGCGAACAGCAGCCAGGGGTTGTGGTGCTGCGGATTGTCGATTTGACCGGCTACGAAGCCCAGATTCAGCGCCAATGCCAGTATGATGAAAAAACCGAAGACGACTCGCTCTAGATTCACGCTGTGTACTCGTAGTTGGCGGACGGCGTCCTTTTTATGGCCATTTTCAAACCCTTAGGGCATGGTATAGACGTTCGCCGACGGGTGATCAACCGACGATGTTTTCCAAAACTCGAGGCCCGCCCGGGTTTGGCAACCAGATGCGCGACGGAATGCGCGTGGGCATATACTGCTCAGGCCGCAAAACGCGACATGCAGCACGCATTGACACCGATCGGTGGGACCAAGCGTTATGTCGTGAAGTTTACGCGGACTGCGGCGCTGACGGGCGGTTCGGGACGACGAGGTTGAGCTTTTCTAATATACGACTAAACTGCAACACGCCCATCGAACACTTATCGAAAACTACCTGACGGTCGCCGGTTTGGATGGAAAGCCGCCGGGCGATTGCGTCAGTGAATTCAGACCACACGACACAGGACCAGGAACATGCATGCAATGACCGAAAGCGCCAAGTATGTTTACGCCTTCGAAGAGGGCGATGGACATGACAAGATGCTGCTAGGAGGCAAGGGCGCCAACCTTTGTGAAATGACCCAGATCGGCCTGAACGTGCCGCCGGGCTTTACCATTTCCACGCACGCCTGTTTGGAGTACCTGGACGACTCCGAACACGACCTGCCGCGCGGGGTCATGGATCAGGTCCGCGAGCACATGCGCAATCTGGAACGGGCGACCGGCAAGGTGTTCGGCGGCGCGGACGACCCGCTGCTGGTGTCAGTGCGATCCGGCTCCGCGATGTCCATGCCGGGGATGATGGATACCATCTTGAACCTCGGACTGAATACGGACACGCTCCGCGGGCTGATCGCGCATTCCGGTAACGAACGGTTCGGCTACGACGCCTATCGGCGCTTTATCCAGCTGTTCGGCAAGGTCGCGCTGGGCGTTGCGGACGAGGTCTTCGATGCGCAGTTCGAGGAAGTGAAACAGCAGGCGGGGGTCAAGCAGGATGTGGGGCTTTCGGCCCGCGATCTGCGTGAAATTGCCGACCGGTTTCTGGACGTAGTGGAAAAGGAGACGGGCCAGCCGTTTCCCGAAGACCCGATGACCCAACTCGAGATCGCGATCAAGGCCGTCTTCGATTCCTGGATGGGGAAGCGCGCCGTGGACTATCGCCGCGAGTTCCATATCACCAAGGAGATGGCCAACGGCACGGCCGTCAATGTCGTGACCATGGTATTCGGCAACCTGGGCGACGACTGCGCCACCGGCGTTGGTTTCACCCGCTACCCGGACACGGGTGAGAACCGCATGTTCGGCGAGTACCTGACCAACGCTCAGGGCGAAGACGTGGTTGCCGGCATCCGCACCCCCAAGCCGATCGACGCCCTGGCCGACGAGATGCCCGAGATGTATCGCCAACTGGTCGAGCTGCGCGATCGGTTGGAGAGCCACTACAAGGAAGTGCAGGACTTCGAGTTCACCATTGAGCGTGGGCGCCTGTATTGTCTGCAGACTCGCAACGGTAAGATGAATGCGACCGCCATGGTCCGCACGTCGGTCGAGATGGTGCGCGAGGATCTGATCGGGCGGGAGCAGGCGCTCAAGCGCATTCAGCCGGATATCCTAGAACAGCTCCTGTTTCCGCGCCTGGATCCCGTTGCCCGCGCCATCCCGCTCGCGCGTGGCCTGCCTGCGTCGCCGGGCGCCGCGGTAGGGCATGCCGTGTTCGACGCCGACCGCGCCGAGTTGCTCGGTCGCGGCGGTCAGAACGTCATCCTGGTCCGCGAAGAGACCAAGCCCGAAGATATTCACGGATTTTTCGCCTCGCAGGGCATATTGACCTCGCGTGGTGGCAAGACCTCCCACGCCGCGGTCGTCGCGCGCGGCATGGGCAAGCCCTGCGTCGCGGGCGCCGAGGGCATCCATGTCGACGTCGCCATACGCAAGGCGTTCGTCGGTGATGCGACCATCGCCGAGGGCGATGTGATTACGATCGACGGCACCACGGGTGACGTCTATATCGGTTCGGTGCCGATGATCGAGGCGGAATTCTCGGCGGAATTGGATGTCCTGCTCGGCTGGGCCGACGCGGCGGCCAGACTTAAGGTCATGGCTAACGCCGACACGCCGGAAGACGCGCAACGCGCCGTCAAATTTGGTGCGCAAGGCATCGGATTGTGCCGTACCGAACGCATGTTCAATGCGGCCGAGCGTCTGCCCCTGGTGGTCGAAATGATTCTGGCCAAGGACGCCACCGCGCGTCAGGTCGCACTGGATAAACTGTTGCCGATTCAGCGCGCGGATTTCAAGGGAATGCTGACCGCGATGGCCGGCCGACCGGTGACCGTGCGTCTGCTCGATCCACCGATCCACGAATTCCTGCCGGCCCAGAGCCAACTGGAAAAAGAACTCGCCCACTTGATCCATCTGCGTGACGCCGTGAGCGGCATGAGCATTCTGTCCGACGCGGTCGAATTCATGTACCGCGACGCCGAGCAGCGCCCGCAAGTGGCCTTCTTGGCCGAGCCGCGCGTGGTCGAAGAGGCCATCGAAAAGAAAGAGAGCATGCTGCGCAAGGTGCGCGCCTTGCACGAAGTGAACCCCATGTTGGGACATCGCGGAGTGCGGCTCGGAATCACCTTTCCCGAAATCTATTCCATGCAGATACGTGCCATCCTCGAAGCCGCCGCGGAGTGCGTGAAGGAAGGATTGGACGTGCAACCTGAGATCATGGTGCCGCAGGTCTGTACGCGACAAGAGTTGATGCGGGTAAAGACCATCGTGGACTCGGTCAAACAGGCCGTGGAGTCGCACTACGGCGTAGTGGTCAACTTCAAGTTCGGGTCCATGCTCGAAGTGGTGCGCGCGTGCATGCGCGCCGAGTCCATGGCCGAGGTGGCGGAATTCTTTTCCTTCGGGACCAACGACCTGACCCAGGCCGCTTTTTCATTTTCCCGCGAGGACGCCGAGAACAAATTCCTGCCCATGTACAACGAAAACGAAATTCTGCAGGACAATCCGTTCGAGGTGCTCGACATCAAAGGTGTCGGCAAGCTGATGGAACTCGCCGTCAACTGGGGACGAGGCAAACGCGAGGACATGAAGATCGGCATCTGTGGTGAGCACGGCGGACACCCCAGTTCGATCAAGTTCTGCCACGATATCGGGTTGAGCTATGTATCCTGCTCCGGGCCGCGGGTGCCGATTGCGCGCCTGGCCGCCGCGCACGCCGCCATGGCGGTTACGCGCTCAGGAGAACATTAGGCGACACCTTGTAGCAAAGCGAGATGACACAGTAGGCTGGTGCCGGCGGAGCCCGAGGTGGGCCCCGCCGGAGGGTCCGCGGTCGAACAGAGGATTACTTGAAGCCCAGATACCCCAAGGTGGTTTCGAAGAAGTCCTTGAGGGGGTTCACATCCGGCGAACCCACAAAGACGTCGTGGCTGTCTTCCACGCAACAGGGGCTGTCCAACTCGGCGCACTTTACCAAAAAACGGCCGTCTTTTGCCATTATTTCAATGGCTTGGGTGCATTCAAAAGTCCATGTCTCGCGTCCAAAATGAGATTTTCGGGTAGCGAGGATGGTGGGGTTGGGGCAGGTGGGGCAAATGTCACCTGCGCGCGGCGTATTATCGTTTGACATATCCTTGGGGCCACAAGATGAGCTGCTCAACGCCTTCAGGGTAAAACATGGACGGTATCGCCAAGTAGGTTTCCGTTGCCGAGTGGCTTACATGATAGAGAAAATAACTGCCCCGTGCTGCAACAAAATGGCCGATGGATGCAAAGATCGTCAGGTCCGACGAGCGGCCGGCGCAAGGCATCAGAATGAACGGCGTGATTCGAAAAATCACCAGGCGGCTCAAGGCCGTGGTAAGCAGAGGGTTAATCGAGCGTCCGGAGGTGAGTTGCGCGACCGAGCGGTTTGGGTCGGACTACGGCGGCTGGGAGGTCGCCGTCGAACACATCGGCGCCGGTTCCGTGGTCCATTCGTTCGGCGTGGGAGAGGACGCTTCTTTCGATACGGCGCTGATCGCGCGGTTCGGCCTGACCATCCATGCGTTCGATCCCACGCCGAGGTCCATCGCATGGGTTGCAGCGCAGGGGTTCACGCACCGGTTCGTCATGCACGCATACGGCATTGCGGCGTTTGACGGCGAGGTCTCCTTCAATCCGCCGGAAAATCCGGAGCACGTGTCGCATACTCTGCTCGACAGACCTGCAACGCGGGCGAGGGCAATTACGGTGCCGGTAAAAAGGCTGCGTAACATAATGCCCAGCCTGGGACATGACCGCATCGATATCATCAAGATGGATGTCGAAGGGGCGGAATACGACGTGATCAAAGATATCGAGGCGTCGGATATTCGGCCTCGACAAGTACGGGTGGAGTTTCATCACCGCTTCCCCGGCGTGGGCGTCAGAAAAACCAGAGCGGCCATCGCCCGGCTCAGATCCATGGGGTATCGGCTGTTTTCGGTCTCCGCCGGCCAGGAAGAATTCTGTTTCATTCGCCACGCGCGTCCGGAGTAGTTGCAGCGACCAAAGGGGCATCGCGCTCCGGCGCGCGTGTGGCCCGCAGCACCAACGACAGCAACGCCGGCATAAAGGTCAGAGTCACCAGGGTGGAGAACAGCAAGCCGAACAACACGATGGCCCCCAGGCCGCGATACAGTTCCGAGCCGGCGCCCGGGTTGAACACCAGCGGCGACAGTCCGGCGACGGTCGTCACCATCGACATCATGATCGGGCGCAGGCGAATGCGTACGGCTTCGGTAACGGCCTCCAGCGCGTCCATGCCGCGTTCACGTAGATTGCTGACTGCCCGCTCGACGATCAGTATCGGATTGTTGACCACGGTACCGATGAGTACCAGAAAACCGAGCATCGTGATCATATCGAACGGCTGCTGAATCGGGTATAGCCCGATCTTGTCCAGATGCGCCCCGCCGACGTTCAGCAACCAAAGGCCGATAATGCCGCCGCTGACCCCAATGGGCACGCTGGCCATGATCAACAGCGGGTAGCCCCAGTGCGAAAACACCGCCACCATCAGCAGATAGGCGATAAACAGCGCGACGATGAAATTTCCGCCCAGCGCCTCGCGGGTGGCATCGAGTCGATCGCTGGCGCCGCTGATGGCGAGATTGATGTCCGGCGGCAGTTCGCCGGAGCGCTTCATTCCCGAGATAATCTCCGTACGTACCTTTTGTACCGCCGCCTCCAGCGGCACGTCGCGTGGCGGGATGATGCTCAGGGTGATGGTGCGTTCACCGTCGACACGGCGTATCGTTTCGGTGTTGACCGTCTCCTCGAGTTGCGCCACCGCGCTCAACGGCACCACGCCGCCGGTCGGTGAGTACAGCATGAGCCGTTCAAGATCCTGCGGCCGCTCGATGTTGCCGCTCGTCGAATAGAGAAAGACATCGATCTGGTCATCGCCGAGGAAGAATTGATCGACATAGGCGCCGTCCGAATAGGCCCAGACGGTGTAACCCAGATCCCCCGGCGTGATACCGAGTTCCGCCGCGCGTTCCCAGTCTGGCCGAACTTCCAGCATGGGCTGACCCAGGGTCAGGTTGGAAGGCGTCGAGCGCACGCGCGGGTTGTCGAAGATCTGCCCGGCTTTCGCAAACACCTTGAACCCCGCGTCGAACAGGCTCTCGAGTGCCGTTCCGCTGACCTCCAGGTTGATGCTGCGGGTCCCGCCGAAGTTGCCGGAAAAGATCGAGCCACGGCTGGAAAAACTGCGTAACCCCGGCAACTCGGCGGTGGTGGCGGTGGCGACCTCCATCAAGGCTTCGGTCTGGCGCCGGTCGGTTGCCTCGCGTACCACGAAGACGCGGCTCTCGTTGGCGAAGCCGATGGTGAAGTTGAGGGCCGGGACCTCGGTCTCGCCGCGCTCGAACAATGCGGGGTCCTGCCCTACCGCCGGTGTGAAATGCCGATCCACCGAGCGGAAGGCCTCGCGCATCATGCTGATGTTATAACCCGGGGGGGCGAACATCAGCGTGAAGATCTTGGATTCTTCCCCTTCCGGCAGGTATTCGGCCTTGGGCGTCAGGTAATAGATGATGGCGCCCGCGCCGAGCAAAACGATCACGATCGTCGCCAGCGGACGGACGGTGCCGCTGGCAAACCAATGGACGCCGCGGATTACGGTCCGGCCGAAGCGCGCCCCGAGCCGCGACAGCCAAGGCACCCTGGCATCGGCCGCGGGTACGCGCAGCATGCGGCCGGCAGCCGCCGGTACCAACGCGATGGCAACCAGCATCGACATAAAAATCGATGCCGAGATCGCGATGGCGATATCCGAATACAGCTGCCCGGCCTCTTCCTCGATGAGGGCCACGGGGAGGAATACGCAGACCGTGGTCAGCGTGGCGGCCAACACGGCCGGCCAGACCTCGCGCACCCCGTCCAGGGCCGCCTGCAGGCGCTGCTTGCCCATCTGCATGTGCCGGAAAATGTTCTCCAGGACGACGATGTTGTTGTCCAGCGTCATGCCGATGGCAAAGGCCACGCCGGCCAACGAGATCACGTTGACGGTGCGCCCGGTCAGGAGCAGGCCTAGAAAGGCCGCCACGGTGCAGATGGGGATGCCGATCGCCCCGATCAGCGTCGCCGGCGCCGAACGCATGAACAGAAACAGCACCAACAGCGCCAGCACGGCGCCCATGGCCAGATTGCGCTGCACGACCTTGACCGCGTCGGTGACGTAGACGACATCGTCGGCGGTGCGGGCCAGGGTCAAGCCCTTGTCTTTGAGGATGCCCTGGTTGAGGCGCGCCACCGTGTCGAGCATGGCCCGCTTGATCTCGATAACGTTGCTGCCGATCTGCCGGCTGACCGAGAAGGCGAGGATGGGTTTGCCTTCGGAATAGGCGTAGTTGCGGACCTCCGCGTAGCCAAGCTCGGCGTGGCCGACGTCGCGCAGCCGGATAAAGGCGCCGTCACGCTCGGCGATCACCAGGTTTTTCAGCGCGTCGACGCTGGCGAAGCGACCGATGGTGCGCAGCAGATAGCGCCGCTTGCCGCTGTCGAGGTCGCCCCCGGATACGTCCCGGTTGCGGGCGCGGATGGCGGCGCGCAGATCGGCCAGACGGATGCCGCGCTCGGCGAGCTTCAGCGGGTCGACGAACACCTTGACCTGTCGGGCGGCCCCGCCGCGCAGGCCCACGCTGGAAACACCGGGCACCCGCTCCATGGGTGTCTGTACGTACTCTTCCGCCCAGTCGCGCAATTGCAGGATGTCGTCTTCGCTGAACTGGCCCGCAACCGGCATCAAGCGGAAATACATGAAGGAGTTGGACGAAAAGGCCTCGGCCTTGATGCTGGGTTGATCGACGTTTTCCGGATAGCCCGGTACCTGCGACAGGGCATTGTTGACGTTGAGCAGCGCCTCTTCGATGCCGATGGAAAACGGGAACTCCAGTTCGATCTCGGCCGTTGCGGTGGTGGCGGTCGAAACCATTCGTTCCAGCCCCGGAATGCGGCTGAGGTACTTTTCCTGGTCGACCAGGATCTCTTTCTCTATATCCTGCGGCGACGCGCCCGGCCAGGTGGTGCGAATCGAAATCACCCGCGCGTCCAGATCGGGGATCATCTGCACGGGGACATTGAAGATCGACAGCACGCCGAACAGGGTGAGGATCAGGATCGCAACGGTGAGTATGATCGGGCGCTCGATGGCGAAGCGGAACATGGCTGGCTACTCGTTGGCGACCGTCGTCGGACCGGCGGTGCGGTCGCGCACGGCCTGGCCGGGGCGCAGGCGCTCGTTGCCCAGCATGACGATCCGATCGCCAGCCTGCAGCTCGGTGCTGATCACTTCCAGCCGATCGCCGTGTGCCCGGCCGGGTTCGACGCTGACCGGGTAGACCTTGAGTTCGTCCCGGTCCTGGCGCACCCGCCAGACCACGCGTTCACCGCTGCTCTTGGCCACCACCGCGTCACGCGGGACGGTCATGGCTGCGGTGGTGCCGTTATCCAGTTCGATCCCCACACGTGCCGACATGCCCGGCGCGAGCTGGTGATCGCGATTGTCGATGTCGATCAACAAGGGAAAACTGCGTGACGCTTCGTTGCCCAGCGCCACGCGTGCAAATATCCGGCCGTTGAACTCCCGCTCCGGTAACGCATCGAATTCGACCCGGGCCCTGGCGCCGACCGCGACCGACGGGTAATAACGTTGCGGCAATGACGCCTGAACGCGCAGTGTGTCCATCTCGACCAGCTCGATCAGGGTGTCGTCCCGCTGCACCCATTGGCCTACCTCGACGTCCTTGCTGACCACCATACCGGCGAAAGGTGCGGCGACCGCATGGCGTTCCCGCAGTTCGCGGGCGCGAGCCAGTTCGGCCTGCTCGCGGGTCAGGTCGGCGGTGGCGATCGCCAAATCCGCGATGGCCGATTCGATCGCGGTTTCGGAGGTGTGACGGTTCTTTTGCAGGCGCATCAGCTCATCGCGTTTGCGCATCGCGTCGCGGCGCCTGGCGTCGGCTCCGGCGACCCGCGCCTGCGCCACGTCGATCTCGATGTCGGCCAGGCGCGCGTCGAGTTCCACGATTGGGTCGCCGGGTTTTACCCAGGCCCCTACATCCACCAACACCCGTGTGGCCAGACCCTCCACGCGCGGCGACAGACGCACGTGCCGCCAGGGTATCGAGGTGCCGGATAGCCTAACCTCCTGGCGCAAGGTCTCATGTAATACCTCTGCCAGGGTAACCGGACTCGGGGCGTCCTTCTTGTCGGCTTGCGCCAGTACGGCCGAGGTCAGGCCGAACACTAACCACAGGCCGGTCGCGAGGCTCGGGCGGCTACGCCGATGCGCATCGTTACCGGACACTAACACAGGAATTCACCGTACAATGTTCGCATGCTCCGTTCGTCTCGCTGCATACTATGATCCATTTCGCACGGCTTCGCCATGGTGACGGGATGGTGCCGCCCGACACGGCGGTCGAAGGACTATCCGCCGAATTTATAAGACTTTTTATCGGTGCGTTTATGCTGTTGCTGGTGGCGGGCTGTGGCGACGCAGAGCGGGGGACGCACGCGGTGCCGGTCGTGGAGGTCTGGGCCCACGCCGGCCAGCAAAGCGAACGCGCGACGCTGCAGGGGCAGGTGGCCCGCTTCAATGCCGCCAATACCGACTTCCGCATTAACCTCACCCTGATTCCGGAGGGCAACTACAACGCCCAGGTGCAGGCCGCGGCGGTGGCGGGCGCGTTGCCTGATCTATTGGAGTTCGACGGACCGTTTCTCTACGCCTACGTATGGCAGGGGCGGCTGCGTCCGCTCGACGATCTGCTGCCGGACGCGGTGCTCGGCGACCTGCTGCCTTCGATCGTCGCGCAGGGTAGCTATCACGGTCGCCTGTGGTCGGTCGCTACCTTCGACTCGGGCCTGGGCATGTACGCGGATCGCGCCCGGCTCGCTCGGGCTGGTATCCGTATTCCGACCTTGGAGCGGCCCTGGGGCCTGCGTGAGTTCGAAGCCGTTCTAACACGGCTTGCGTCACACGATGCCGACGGCCAGGTACTGGACTTGAAGCTCAATTACGCCGGCGAGTGGTACACCTATGCCTATTCTCCGCTGCTCCAGTCGGCGGGAGGCGACCTCGTCGACCGCGGCGATTTCCGCCGCGCCGGTGGCGTGCTCAACAGCCCCGCAGCGGTGGCGGCGCTGCAGGCCCTGCAAGGCTGGATACGGGAGGGCCGCGTCGACCCCAATGTCGACGACGCCGCCTTCGTCACCGGCCGTGTCGCCTTGGCCTTCGGCGGTCACTGGAACTACGCCCGGTACCGCGAGCACTATGGCGACGATCTGTTGCTGTTGCCGCTGCCCGACTTCGGCCGGGGCCCGAAAACGGGTCAGGGTTCCTGGTGCTGGGCGGTCACCATCGACAGTAAACGGCTGCAGGCCGCGGCACGCTTCCTCACCTTCGTGCTGCGACCGGAGGAAGTCCTGGCCATGAGCGCAGCCAACGGTGCGGTGCCCGCCACGCGCACCGCGATCGAGGGCTCGCCGCGCTATGCGCCCGGTGGGCCGCTGCATCTGGTCGTCCGGCAGTTGACGGGTGGTTACGCGGTACCGCGCCCGCCCACTCCGGCCTATCCGGTGATCACGGCCGAGTTTCAGGCGGCCTTTGACCGTATCCGCAGTGGCAGCGACGTAGGCGCGGCGCTCGATCGCGCCGCGCGGCTGATCGATCTCGAAATCGAAGACAATCGCGGCTATCCGCTGCTCGGCCGCGCCCGCGCGGCGGCGCTGCGATGAGCCGGCGTCGGCGCAGCGGCGATCAGACCCCCGTCGCCCTGTTGCTGACGGCGCCGGCGCTGCTCGGGCTCGCGCTGTTCGTCCTGGTGCCGCTGTTGACGGCCTTGGTGCTGGCCTTCACCAATCTGCGCCTGGGCTCGCCGCTGCCGCTCGAGTGGGTCGGACTGAAGCAGTTCCAGCGCATCTTCGCCGATCCAGGTTTTCTTCACGCCTTGGGCAACAACCTGCTGTTCGCCCTGGTGGTCGTGCCGCTGCAGACCGCGCTGGCCCTGGGCTTGGCGCTGCTGTTGAACCAGGGCCTGCGGGGCACGGTGGTCTATCGGGTGCTGTTCTTCATGCCGGTGGTGTTTCCGATGTCGCTGGTGGCGGTGATCTGGGTCCTGATCTATGCCCCCGGCCCCGACGGGATGCTGAACGCCTTCTTCGATCTGGTGAGCTTCGGCCATTGGCAGCCGCGCGACTTTTTGCGCGATTCGGCACTGGCCCTGCCGGCGGTCATGCTGTTGTCGATCTGGCAGGGCGCCGGCTTCCAGATGGTGATCCTGCTGGCCGGGTTGCAGGGCATCCCGGGCGAGCTCTACGAGGCGGCGGCGCTGGACGGCGCCGGGCGCTGGCAGCGGTTTCGCCACGTGACCTTGCCGCAACTGCGCAATCCGCTGGTGTTCGTCATGCTGATCACGACCATACTGGCGTTTCGCCTGTTCGATCAGGTGCAGATCATGACCCGCGGTGGTCCGGACCACGCCACCACCACCATCATGTACGAATCCGTGCAGGCGGTGTTCACGCGTCAGCAGGTCGCGCGCGCCAGTGCCATGACCTTGGTGTTCTTCGTGCTCGTGCTCGCGGTCACGGGGTTGCAGCGGTATGTCGCCCGCCAGCGACGGGTGATCGAGTGAACGCGAGGCGACACCCTCTGGCGATTGGCTTGAGCTATGCCGTGCTGACCGGACTGGCGTTGCTGTTTCTGGCGCCCGTGTGGATGATGTTGATAGGCAGCCTGAAGCCCGATCAACGGGTGCTGGTGGAGGCGGGCTCACTGGCGGCGTTCCTCCCGACCGCGGTCTCGCTCGAGAACTATGCTGATGTGCTGCATCGCACCGACCTGCCGCGCTTTATGTTCAATTCGGTATTGATCACCGGGACCATCGTGGTCAGCGACCTGCTGGTCAATTCGTTGGCCGCCTACGCCTTTGCGCGGCTGCGCTGGCGCGGCCGCGACGCATTGTTCAACCTGGTGCTGGCTTTGATGATCGTACCGTTGGAGGCGATTGCGGTGCCGCTTTTTTACGGCGCCTCGGTCCTCGGGCTGCGCGATACCTATCTGGTGCAGATCCTGCCGTTCGTCGCCAACGCCTTTTCCATCGTGCTCTTTTACAGCTTCTTTATCGGGCTGCCCAAGGAACTGGAGGAGGCCGCCCAGCTGGACGGCGCGTCGGTGTTGCGCACCTTCTTTTCGGTCATCGCGCCCAATGCCAAGCCGGTATTCGCCAGTGTGGCCATCCTCTCCTTTCTCACCTGGTGGGGAAGTTACCTGTGGCCGTTGCTGGTCACGATCGGACCCGGCGTGCGCCCGTTACCGGTGGCGATCGCCAGTTTCTATACCCTGCCGCCGCTGCAGTGGGGCGATATCCTCGCCTTCGGCGTCATGATGGTGGTACCGGTGCTGGTGGTGTTTCTGGTCTTTCAGCGCGGCTTCGTGCGCGGCGTCGCCGCTTCCGCAATCAAAGGGTAGCAGCAGCGTATGGCCGCCATCGAATTGAGCAGGGTGAGCAAGATCTACCCGGGCGGCGGGGCGATCGCCGGGTTGGAACTGCGGATCGGCGATGGCGAACTGCTGGTGCTGGTCGGACCGTCGGGCTGCGGCAAGTCCACCGTGCTGCGCATGGTGGCCGGCCTCGAAGAGGTCAGCGACGGTGAGATCCGCATCGGGGGGCGGGTGGTCAACGACACGCCGCCGACGCAGCGAAACGTGGCCATGGTGTTCCAGAACTACGCCTTGTATCCGCATATGACGGTGCGCGGCAATCTGGAATTTCCTCTGCGCACGCGCAAGCTGCGGCGCGCCGACATCGCGCGGCGCGTCGCCCACGCGGCACAGCTGCTCAACCTTACCGATGTGCTCGAGTGTCTCCCGCAGGCCCTGTCCGGCGGTCAGCGCCAACGTGTCGCCATGGGCCGCGCGATCGTCCGCGATGCGGAGGTGTTTCTGATGGATGAACCGCTATCCAATCTGGACGCGCAATTACGGGTGCGGATCCGCGCCGAGATTGCGGCGCTGCAGGCGCGTCTGGGTGTGACCATGCTGTATGTCACGCACGACCAGGTCGAAGCGATGACCCTGGGTCAGCGCGTAGCGGTGCTGCGCGACGGCCGGTTGCAGCAGGTGGCGTCACCGCGCGAGCTCTACCAGCATCCGGCCAATACGTTCGTGGCGGGGTTCATCGGCAGCCCGGGTATGAACGTGTTACGCGCCAAGCTGGAATCGACCAACGGCGTTCTCGGTATTCGTTTGGGTGAAGTACGCCTCACTATCCCGGGCGACCTGCGGGCCCGATACCCCGATCTGACCGCCTGGGCGGGCCGCGAACTGCTGGTGGGTATCCGGCCGGAAACGCTGAATCTGGCCGTCGGCGGGGCCGCCGATACCTGGTCGGTGCGGGCGAACTCGGCGGAGTCGCTCGGGCATCAGACGCTGCTGTATTGCAGCGACGATGCGAGCGCCGTCGCGACCGACTCGCCAGATTCGGGCGGCGCCGGCGACGCGGCTACGGCCGTGGTTGCGATTCTCCCCGGGCACCAGCCAATTCGACCGGGGGAGGTTCTGCACCTGCACGTCGACACCCGCCAATTGCGCCTGTTCGACCCGGATGGCACGGCCATCGAAGCCGCCGGTTAACGCCTTCAAAGGGTTGTCAGGCGCGCGATTTCGGGGCCGAAGAAATAACTCACCACCACGAGTAACGGCAGTGCCAGGCCGAACCACCGGACCACGCGTCGAATGCTGCGGTGGGCGCTGCCCATTTCGAGGAAATGGTCGATCACCAGGCGTCCCTTCAACGCCATGAACCCCGCCACCAGCAAGTATGTCGCGATACCGGGGTGTGACGACTCGCCCAGCCAGCCGCCTCCCAGGGTCAATACGATCAACAGCAGCCAGGCTCGATTGACATTGGCGAGCGACGTCTTCACGGCACGCGTTAACGCAGTACGTACAACAGCGGAAAGATCATCAACCAGATGAGGTCGGTGGCATGCCAGTAGCAGGCAAAGGCCTCCAGGCCGTCATACTTGTCGGCCGAATAGGCGCCCAAGCGGGTGCGTACCATCACCCAGGCCAGTCCGAGCAAACCCCAGCTGACATGGACCAGGTGGTTGAAGGTCAGATAGTAGTAGGCCATCTGAAACACATCGCCGCCGCCGTCGAGTCCGTGCGCGACATTCCATCGCACTTCGAACACCTTCACCACTGGGTAAGCGATACCGGTCACCAGAGCCGCAGCCAACCAGCGCAGGCTCAGGCGGATGCGGTTGCCACGGATGGCGTGTATCGCGCGGGCGACGAAGTAGCTGCTGGTAATCATGATGAGCGTGATCGCGGTTCCTGCCAGCAGCGACAGCTTTTGCGGTCCGGCGCTGAAGGCTTCCGGGTGGTGGGCGCGGGCGATGAAGTAGACCAGAAACATCAGGCCGAATTCGGTCAGCTCGCAATAAATGCCCACCCACATCGCCTTGTTGCCGGGGATGCGTTCGACGTCGATCTGAGTCGGGTTCAGGACAGCGCTCGTCACGTCGTGCCTCTGGCTGAATGGCTCGTCCGTTGACGGACGATGAGCAAAGCGGAATTATGCTTGTGCAAGCGCCACCGGTCCAACGGCAAGGACCGGGTTTCCTGGTATGGAACAGCCGCTTGTCCTGAATCGACGGGTTGACATGCATGCGGGTGACATTTGCAGGCGGCAATAAAATTTCGTCGGCGGTTCGCCGTCGTGCGCTAGACGTCTCCTGATAATCTACAAGTCTCAGCCAAGACAAGCGTTATCAGCATGGATGGCAAAAGCACCGGACCCACCTGGGTGGACAGTCATTGGTCGAGATCATGGCGGCCCATACCTTCAAGGCCGGCATTGTCTGGCCGGCGGTACTCGCAGTCACAACCGTGTCGCCGTGGTTGGGGGCGAAGCTCATGGGTTGGGTCTGATGCCGATAGCGGTTCGCCGGGGTCCGGGAACATGCCTGAACTGGCTGCGCAAGAATGCTGATTCGCTGGCGCTTACTTTCGAGACTTGAAATTCGACAGTCTCGTTGGAACGAATTTGACAGAGGCAATAGGATGAAGATCTCTCTACTGATTATCTCCGCAATGGCTGGTTTGGTCTGCGTGACGCATGCAGGGGAAGTGGATTCCTCGATCACTGCAACCCCGGAGCTGACTCAAATCGTCGGATCGGCCCGGTCACCGCACGGGCGGGTGAAGAAGATCACTCCAATCAGGGCGAGCGGTGGACGGGTCAGTTGGTCCCACGACGGAGAGTACATCCTGATGGACCGAAAGGGCGAAGACGGCTACTACGACATCTACCGGATTCGTCCAGACGGGAGCGATGAAATCTGCCTCACTTGCGACCAGCAGGCGGTGCTGGGCAAGGGGCATATTGGCCAGCCGGAATGGCATCCGTCCGGCAAGTATATGGTCTTTCAGGCCCAGAAGAAGTTCAGGCAAGGAAGATGGGGCCGGGATCTGGCCGCCACGCCTGGATTCGGGAGACATTCCGATTTGTGGTTGATGGAGTTGGCGACACGGCGTTGCTTTCGCCTGACCGCCACGCCGGAGGATGACACCAGTGGCGTGTTGCACCCTCATTTCTCGCACGACGGCAGCAAGCTGACCTGGGGCGAGATGTATAAGGCGCCCAAGTTCCTCGATGGTTTCGGCGAGTGGAAGATCCAAGTTGGGGACTTCATTTTCAAGACAGGTAGGCCGGTTCTGTCCAATGTGAAGTCGTATGTTCCCGGCAAGGCGGGGTGGTATGAGAATCACGGCCTTTCCCGGGACAAACGCACGCTGTTGTTCACCTCGACCTTCGAATACGACAAGGCGTTCCATTCGAACGTGTATCGTTACATTATCGACCAGGCCCGGCTGGATCGCCTGGCAGACAAAAAGTGGAACGAGCACGCCATGTACTCTCCCAGCTGGAAACGGATCGTCTGGATGAGCGGCCGGGACAACCGCAGAGGAGCCACCGACTACTGGAGTATGAATCCTGACGGTAGCGACAAGGTGCGGCTCACCGATTTCAGCAATCCCGATTTGCCGACTTTTACGAACAAGGCGATAGTAGCGGCTGACGCCAGTTTGAGTCCTGACGGCAAATTCCTGGTGGCGTACCTGCAGCTGAATCTGGTGAATCAGGAAGGCGTGACGGTTCTCATAGAACTGGAAGAAAACTGGGAGCGACAGGGCAAGAAGTGATGCCAGTTTTCGCACCGATGTTCTGGCCACTTGGCGACATGGTTAACATGTCTTTCTTTATCCTGCCATGTGGAGGCGGGTTGTCCACCGACAAGTCATCGCTTGCGACAGATTACGACCGCGCGTAACCGGCGGCGCCAGAGGCCCGAGCGATTGCCGGTTCGGGCATCTTTCGTTTGTTGTCAAGCGGTCAAAGGCACTGGCCATGCGCCGCCCGTGCTCCCTATCCGCAGCCCTCTTGGAATGGCGGACAGGCAGACATAGCACGTGCGTCGACCTCTAACGAATCGCCCCAGAGCAGTCCTGCCGCCATGCTCGACGAAGGGCGAGTCCAGCTTCACGGCGTCCCTGGGCGACGCTCGGCCGCCTCAGCTTGGGCGGGGTTAAAGCGAAGCTCTACGAACTTCCAGTGCGGTGCGTCGACGAACTCTACCGTGATCGAATCATTGGACTGGCAGCGGGCCATCATTCCCTCGAGAAATTCAATTGCCTCAGAATCGACGACGGTACCCGTCAAGTTTTCCGTTTTACACAAAAACGCTGCATCTTCGTCAGCGCCGACCACCCGGTAGCGCTCAGGAAAACTGCTGTTTTTCTGGTCATAACTGAATAAATACTTGGGCATTGGGTTCTGGCCTCAGTCGATAGGATGGTTTTGTGGCGCCAAGGTAACATCAATGCCATTGACCTAAGCGTGAAATCATCGGATGCAACATTGCCTTTATTGGGGCATGGATGTTTTCAAATGACCTTCAGGGTGGTGCGCTGATCGGTCGTCGGTGACACGAGGCTGGTGCGCATGGAAAGCTCCTCGATAGTGGCGACAATGGCTTTTGCTGCCATCTTATTGCAACGAGTTACGGGCTAAGTTTACGACATTGATGGTTTACGTCGGTAGACGCGATCGATACTGCGGTCGTAACGTGGTGCGATATGGCGGCCGCAATAAAGCTATCATTGTAGTCTGCAAACGGTATCAAGCCGATCGGCAACTGAACCCGCCCAAACATGTAAAGCGGTGCGATTCGCCGCAACGATCCGAACTGCCGTAATTTCCGCTTACCGTGTTGAGCGGCTCACTAGCACAGAGCCGCAAGGTAGCTACTGACAAAATCCGGGTGGCCAGAGTTGATATAGTACCGGTAACCAGTATTCGGTTTATAACGCCAGTTATGTCTCTACGAATTTCCCGCCACTTAGCTCCGAAAGTCACACCTATCTAGTCTGCATGTTGCACCAGCCGACCGGGGACGGGCGCGAATGCATCGGCAGGGATGCGGCGCAAGTCCTGTGCGGGGCGCATTCTCGAAAGTACAGTTTGTCCCCCGTCCCCGATCTATCCGGGCCCTCGCTGGTCCAGGCACGCTGGGACTTGCCCTTCACTCAAACCATAGCTAAGGCTATGGTTTTCCCTCCAAGGCGGCATCCAAACGCACCCGGCCGGCGCGATCATCCCGGATACTGGTGCAACATGCAGGCTAGTGCGTAGACGATGTACTGAAAACGATGTCGCCATGGCATGGTGGCCCGAACCTTCGCTGCCCGCGTTTTGCAACTATCACTTGGCCACGAATGACACGAGTGATAGGTCTGGCCCGTACTGCCTGGTTTCCGGGTAAAATCGAGATTGCTTCCAGTCGAGGGTAACCAG
Organism: uncultured Chromatiales bacterium; assembly: GCA_965368585.1. Lineage (GTDB taxonomy): Bacteria > Pseudomonadota > Gammaproteobacteria > Chromatiales > Chromatiaceae > JARRQB01. Next base: position 24,785 of record CBDUNM010000006.1, read on the forward strand.
GCGGGCAATGATTGAATTTCGGCGTTGATCGTGCGTGGTCTGGGGTGTTGCAGGACGGATATGAAGATGAACGTCAAGCGTGGCTTGCGGAAAAGTGCATGCGCAGCGCGGTTCTATCGGCCGGATAGAGACTGGTTGCTGAGCGTCTACCGGCGGCTGCTCGACAGGTATGGCGCGCAGCATTGGTGGCCAGGCGAATCAACGTTCGAAATCATGGTCGGGGCCGTGTTGACTCAGAACACGAGCTGGGCGAATGTCGAGCGGGCGATCGGCAACCTTGCGTCGCGACAGTTGCTGGATCCGCTGAAGATCCTGGACTGCGACGCGGATCAACTCGCCGCTCTGTTGCGGCCCTGCGGGTACTTCAACGTCAAGACGCGTCGCCTGGGTAACCTTTGCCGGTTTCTCGATACCTCGGGAGGGCACGACCGTCTGAGCGCACGGGACACCGTTGAACTTCGTCGTGCGCTCTTGTCCGTCCACGGTATCGGCCCGGAGACGGCCGACGATATCCTCCTCTACGCCTTCGAACGCCCGGTCTTCGTCATCGATGCGTACACGCGCCGCGTGTTCGAGCGGTTGGGCATGGCGTCGGGTGAAGCGTCCTACGAGGTGTTACGGGAGGGGATCGAATGGGCGCTGGGACCCGAACCGCAGTTGTACAACGAATACCACGCGCTGATCGTGCGCCATGCCAAGGAGGTGTGCAAGGCCCGGCCGCGGTGCGGCGACTGCTGCCTGTCGGGCCGCTGTCCGGCGGCGAAGGTCTGAACGAACGAATCGAGCAACCGCGCGCCGGATCGAGCGGCGGCAAGGTCTAAGGCGTGCCTGCCACGCAGTTTCGACCGCTGTCTTTCGCGCGGTACAGGGCATGGTCCGCGCGGTCGAAGAACGCCTGCAGGGTGTCGTTTGCATCGAATGTGCTCACGCCGACGCTGACCGTGACCTGGGTGGTGCGGCCGCCTATGGTTTCCAGCTTGGCGATGTTGGAGCGAATGCGCTCGGCCAGCAGCCTGGCGCCCGCTTCGTTGGTGTGGCTGGCCAGTACCACGAATTCCTCACCCCCGTAGCGGAACAGCAGATCCGATCGTCGTATGGTGGTTTCCGCCGTGCAAGCCACCGCACGCAACACAGCGTCGCCGAAGCTATGGCCGTGGGTGTCGTTGAACTGCTTGAAATGATCAATATCAAACACCAGGATGGAAAGCGGTGTTTTCAGGCGCCGACCGAGCTCCACTTCGCGGGTCAAGGCCTGTTCGAAAGCCGCCCGGTTCTGAATCCCGGTCAAGGGATCGCGCAGCGCCTGCCGCACCGCTTGGCGGTAGGTGAGCGCATTGCGCATGGGATACACCAGGGCGCAAAGCATGTTTTCCAGCGAAGCGATTTCCCGGGTGGTGAACGGCCGCGCGCGAAAGATCCGCAACTCCCCCAAGGGCTCCGCTTCGAGCATCAGGCTGTAAGTGGCCCGCTGAGTTGCGTGGTCGCCGACGTAAATTTCCAGGCCCTCCACCGCATCCTTGAAAGTAACGCCATCGATGGACACCGTGCTGCCGATTTCCCGCGCGAACAGCGCGATCTGCTGGTCGACCTCCAGGGTGGTCTGCAGCAGACCGGTGAGTTCCAGTACCCGCGGACCCAGTGTCTCGGGTGTGGCGGGAGTAACCGTACCGCTGATCTGATGAGGGTTCACGAGTGTCAGTTCCGGTTGTCGATTGGAGGCGATGATTTCCATTGTGTTGATCCGTAAACTTGCTTTGCACAAGACCAAGCGAAATACATGCCAGATATGTTTATCATATTAAAAACAGCAGCTTACTTATACTTCGATATCCCCAAGTCCAAGTGTTGACGCGCACACCCCCGGCTACCGGCGTGACGGTCCGTCGAAAAACCGACGTTTTTCCGCAGCACGGGAATCCGTCATACTTCGGTCTTCAGTCGCCGTTTTGACAAAATCGCACGCCGAACCGCTTTGCACAACGCTGGATTACTTATTAAGTTAGCCTCACAACGTCAACCTCTCATTGGGTGCAACAAGGCAGATCCGTGCAATGCGTCGTCATTTGACAATCCTGTGGTTGCTGGGTGTTCTTACCAGCGCTGAGGCGGCAGCGCCCGGGGCGTTGGACGCAGCCCTGTCCAACCCCGGATACGAAGACAAGCCGGCTTGGTTCAAGTCGTCGTTTCTCGACATCCGTGACGATGTGGCGGATGCGGCCGATCAGGACAAACGCGTCATCCTCTATTTTTACCAGGATGGCTGTCCCTACTGCGCGAAATTGCTGCATGAGAATTTTGCCGACCGTGCGATCTCCGAACAGACTCAAACCAGTTTCGATGTGATCGCGATCAACATGTGGGGCGATCGCGAAGTGACCGATTTCAACGGCGACGCGGTCACCGAAAAAACCTTCGCCGGTTCGCTCAAGGTTCAATTCACGCCGACCTTGTTGTTCCTGGACGAATCGGGGCGGGTGCTGTTGCGCGTCAACGGCTATTTCGCACCGCACAAATTCAAGGTGGCGCTCGACTACGTGGCCGGACGTCACGAAGGCGAGGGGGGCTTCAGTGCCTTCTATTCCAGGGCCGCACCGCAGGCGGCCAGCGGGACGCTGCATCGGGAAGGTGATACGCTGCCCTGGCCCCTGCGGCTCGCCGATAATCGCAACACCTCCGGGCGTCACCTGTTGGTGTTGTTCGAGCAGCGCGAGTGCGGCGATTGCGATGAACTGCATCGTGACATCTTGCGGCGGCGCGAGGTCGGGCTGGCCCTGAGTAACCTGGATGTCGGGCAGGTCGATATGTTTTCGGCGGATACCCTGCAGGCCCCCGACGGCCGCGAAATGGCGGCGCGCGACTGGGCGCGCGAATTGCGTGTCCAGTACGCGCCCACGCTGGTATTTTTTGATCCCGCGGGCGAGGAGGTGTTCCGCACCGAAGCCTACCTCAAGAGTTTTCATATCCACGGGGCGATCGACTACGTGGTGACCGGCGCATACCGGACGCAACCGAGTTTTCAGCGTTTTCTGCAGGCGCGGCGCGAGGCCTTGTCGGCGCGCGGCTTCGATGTCGATCTAATGGATTAGTGGATATGTTTTAACAATCAAAATCAGGAAATAGCAATGCGTTATTTACACACCATGATCCGTGTCGGCGACCTGGACCGCGCGGTGGCTTTCTACACCAAGGTGCTCGGCTTTTCCGAACTCAGTCGTGCCGAGTATCCCGACGGCGAGTTCACGCTCGTCTACCTTAGGGCCTCGGGCGACAGCGACGCCGGCCCGACCTTGGAACTCACCTACAACTGGGGCGTGTCGAAATACGACCTTGGCGCCGGATACGGCCACGTCGCCTTTCAGATCGATTCCATGGACGAGATTGCCGAACGCTTGAAGGCGTCGGGCGAGGAGTTTTCCTGGGGGCCCGGTAAAACGCCCGACGGGCGGACCACCATGGCCTTCGTCAAAGATCCGGACGGCTACCAGATTGAGTTGCTGCAATACGAGTAACGGGTTGACGGGTCGCCGCGGCGACGTTGCGCTCGCCCGGCCGTCAGCGATCTAGCAGCCAAAACATTGTGCCGAGTTAATGACCCGGCGTTGCGCCTCTTGAAAAGGACGGGCCATTCCCAGCGAGACGCGCCTTGGGGTTAACCCTTTCCCGACCCGGTGAATCCATCAATAGTTGCGTGTCGGAGCAGCAGGAGGCAGTCCGAGAATAGACTGACCTACCGCGGACGCCCCTAATGGGTCCTGTTAATCGATCATTCTCGTCACGTAGTCACCACTATTGTGCAGCGCATCCCTGCGCCTCACCCCTGCGGGGCTGACGCGAAAATCTCTTGCAGCAAGATTTTTCGCCGCAAACGATCGACCAATCCGCCGGGAGCGGATTTGAACGCCGCTCGCGGCGGCCAGCAGGGTGGAGGGCGGGATGCCCGGAATAAAAATAGGCCTCAATGTGGAACGCCCTGGTGACAAGGGCTGTTCTCGGACAGCCTCCTGGCATTGGTCTTCACCTGACGAGTGGCAATGCCTGACACAATCTCCGCGCCGCCTGTGAGATATGGCACGGTGTGGATCACGGCCTGGCCGATCATCCTGGCCAACAGCGCCGTACCCTTGCTGGGTCTGGTCGATACGGCCGTCGTCGGTCAGACCGTCGATCTGGGCGCGATCGCGCTGGGTACGCTCATTTTCAATTTCGTCTGTTGGAGCTCCGCTTCGCTGCGCATGGGTACGACCGGCTTCGTGGCGCAGGCCGCCGGAGCGGGCGACGAGGTTGAAGTGCGGGCGATTCTGGGTCGGGCCCTGTTGCTGGCGACGATCATCGGATTGCTGCTAGTACGGATGCCGGGACCCGTCGCGTGGCTGGCGCTGCGGTTGCTGGGTGCCGGCTCGCAGGTCGAGGAGTTGACTCGCGGCTATGTTCTGATTCGTATCTGGGGCGCACCGGCGAGTCTGGGCATCTATGCGCTGATCGGCGTACTGATTGGGCCGCGCGACAGCCGCAAGCTGCTGCAGGTGCAACTCGTATTGAACGGCGTGAACAACGTACTCGATATCCTGTTTGCCGGCGTGCCCGGTTGGGGTGTCACGGGGATCGCCAGCGGCACGCTGATTGCTGACTGACTGACCTTTGGCTATGCGGCCTGGTTGGCCCATCGTATGTTACGCCGGCGACACCGCAAAGGTGCTTTCTGGCCGGGATCGCGCATCAGGGATGTCCGAAAACTGCGACGCCTGTTGTGCTTGTTTCGCCTCCGAACGGTTTGTTTATCTGTGGTGCGATCCGCGGACACCCGTACCGTGGATTGTTCCTCTTCATTTCAACGATGTCTTTGATGAGTTTCTCAGATGGACTCTTGCGTCCGGGCTTGCGTTTTTCCGAGCTGAATACAGCCATCGATATTTTCGCTTCACGAGCGCCTTGTAAAATCTCGATAGTGTGGGTGACTTGATGATCATCGTAGCTCGCTCGATTTGGCGCGGATTGAGAAAGAGCGAGCAGAACTTGTCGCGTGGGATTGACTGCGTCATAAAATTCATTCTGGCAGGTTGAGGTTCAATACTCTGCGAACGTTCTCTCCGAGCACCTTCTTGACGTCTTCTGCTGAAAACCCCGCTTCAAGCAGCGCCTCAGTCAATGCGGGCAAACCCGTTGCGTCGAACGGCGTGGAGACGGCCCCGTCGAAATCCGATCCGAGCCCCACATGGTCAATGCCGGCGATCTTCACCGCATACCGGGTAGCGTCGACGATTCCCTTTAAACTGGGATCACAGATTGCTACCTCCCAGTAACCGATGCCGATCACTCCTCCGTTTTCAGCGATGGAACGTATTTGATCATCTGTCAGATTCCGCAGACCCGGACAAGTACCACTCACGCCGCCGTGCGAAACGACCAACGGCCTTGTTGCCAGCTTTAGCGTATCGTCGAAAGCAGCTGCCGAGGCATGGGCCAGATCGATAGTGATTCCTAGCGCCTCCATACGCGGAACAAGCGCTCGGCCAAAGTCGGTAAGACCGTGTTTTGTGACTCCGAATGACGATCCCGCGATTTCATTGTCGAACAAATGCACGAGCCCCATCATTCGAAAACCTGCCGCATAGAGCTCATCGAGACTATTCGCGTCGCCTTCGAGTGCGTGCATCCCCTCAAGTGCCAGCAATCCTTTGATTCCCGTGCTTGACAGGTCACTGCGGCGGAGGACGAGGGAGAGTTTTGAATTTTCGGCCACTCGTGTCAATTCACGGGCCTGAGATAGCGCTCGCGCCTTCAGGCCAAACCAGGTTGCCGGGGAACGCCAGGCCGCAAAAAACAACAACGGCAACTGGTCGGTGTCATCGCCGTACGTTGCGTGGTTTATCCGGTTCGGCACTTTGGTGACAACGCTGAAGACCTGCAAATCAACGCTGCCATCGTGCAACCGCGGTAAATCGACATGGCCGCGCGCGTACCGCTTGTCGAGATCACGGCCCCAAAGGAGCGCATCCGAATGCAAGTCGGCGACAAACGCTTGTTCGTGAAACACCCGGATCCGGTCGGTGGTAACGTACGGACCCGGCGTCAGCACGGCATTCAGGCTTCGGTCTTTGTAGGGAAGGACACCAAAGCGAAGTGTACAAAGAGCCAAGGCGCCAAGACCGATTATCGCTACCGATAGTTTAGACGCGATGCGTTTGATAGATCATTCTCCTCTCATTGCACGGCCGAACACATCAAGCCAAGCCAAATTTTCCGGGCCGCTCAATTGATCGTTCATCGCCTACTCACGAACAAGTTTATATGGGATTCAACGCAAAGACAGAGACCTGGCATCTTCCAAGCGAACAACGCATGCCAAGGCTGTCAAATTGACAGTATCTGACCCAGCGTTCGCCGTTCGGTCGGCGGTCACGTATGCCTGATTTTCGGCATGTCATCGTTATTTTGCACGCTTCACTTAACGTTTCAATGCCCGCAGAAGTGATTCCCCAAGTTCAGGCAAAGGACTCCGGAGGTGCGAGTGTTGGCGGCATAGCATCCCAAACTTTGTAATGCTCTCTGTGTGCGGAGAATTCGACAAAACCTCTTAACGGACTTTGACGACCATTTCAATCTCCACCGGAATTCCGAAGGGTAGTGATGCCATCCCGACCGCAGACCTCGCATGCCTACCACAATCCCCGAAAGCGCTTATGAATACATCGGAGGCGCCATTGATTACGTCAGAATGTTTGCTGAAGGCCGGATCATCAGAGTTGACCATGCCGAATACCTTGACGACACGCGTCACTTTTTTGAGGCTGCCCAGTTCCTGTTTCAGCACCGCCAACTGAGTCAAGGCGGTTAGCTGAGCCGCGCATACTGCCTGCTCCAGTGAGATTTCTCCTTCTTTGAGATCGGCAGCGCAAGGACCGTCAAGCGCACAGTTTACGTCAAGCTCGACGTGGCATTCTTTGTCAACGACCTTACCCTTGAAGAAATCCGGTGGTCCTGGCCGTGGGGGTAAGGGCCGCTCAGGCCCCCTGCCGGAGAGGTACATGAACATACCGACCCGAATTGCCGGTTCAATAGAAAGTGTTTGCGGCAACTGGTGAGGTGGCGGTACTTCCTCGAGTTGGAATCGTTCTAATATTGCGATCAGCGCCGGTTCCTTCTCAGGATCACGAGGGCAACGAGCCCGATGCGTGTTTTCTTCGTCACAAACCTTCGACGAAGAACGGGTACATGCTTTTTCGTCTGATGCTTTATCGGCAAGAGCTACGCTTGCGGCCAAGCAAAAAGCACCTACGCAAAGAATTCGCTGCTTAATCTCCATTGCCTATTCCTCAACGGTACAAGCCGAATACGCTAGCCCAACGTCGGGTTGTGGACTCGTGAGCCTATCGAGTCGCTACTCGAAGGCTTTCGCCCACATAAGGGCGCCTCTAACCATTGAAATAATTTCGTGAGGCCAAGGCGTGGCGAGTTCGAGAAGCACAGTTTACAAAGCATTAATGAGCATCGCTGAAAGAGCCGCAACGCACAATTCGCTGACAGAGTCGATTGTTAGAGGTTCCCGTAACGGATGACCTGGCCACGTGTTGCAGCGCTGTCCGGGCCCATCAGCCACAGGTAGAGCGAGGTCAGCGCCTCGGGCAGCTTTAACTGGTCGGGGTCTTCCCCCGGGTAGACGCGTTTGCGCAGCGCGGTGCGCGTGGGTCCGGGATCAAGGCTGTTGACTCGGATCGGGGTGTTTTCCAGTTCGTCCGCGAGCGTTTGCATCAGGTTGTCGGCGCCGGCTTTGGCAACCCCGTAGGCGCCCCAATAGGCCTTGCCGCCGCGTCCTGGCGCGTCGGTGGTAAAAACGACCGACGCATCTTTTGACTGTGCCAGTAACGGCAGGCAGGCCTGGGTGAGAAAGAACGGCGCATTCAGATTGACCTGCATGACTTTGAGCCAGTCTTCCGCCGCGTAATCTTTGATCCGACTCAGGTAGGGCAGGTTCGCCGCGTTGTGCAGCAGGCCGTCGAGCCGGCCGAAGGTCTCGGTCAATTTGTCCGCGAGTTCGCCGTAGTCGTGCGGGGTCGCCCCTTCCAGGTGCATCGGGTAGATCGCCGGTTCGGGTCCGTTGGCGGCCTCGATCTGGTCGTACACCGACTCCAGCTTAGGGATGGTCTTGCCGAGCAGAACGATCGTGGCGCCGTGGGCGGCGAACGCCAACGACATCGTACGACCGATACCGTCTCCCGCGCCGGTGACCAGAATGATGCGGTCTTTCAGGAGATCGTGAGCAGGTTCGTAGTCTTTCATGGGTATACGGCTGTCGGGTGTGGGCAAGTGGAATTTATCGCAGACGCCAGGCCGCCCACAGACGGCGAATCGGTGTCAGCGAATATGGTTCGTCCAATAGGGTGTAATTGTTGCGTTTCATCTTAACGTTCAACACCAGCGCCTGGGCGGCCAATCGATGGGCGGGCGATATCCTTGCGCCGTGCGCATCGGCCGCCAGCATCCACTTTACCTGCTGCGACGGGTCTTGCAACAGGGGCGCGACGACCGCGTTCAGGTTCGTTCTGCCGGACTTCCGTTGTAGTGCAGCAACGGATAGATTGGCGCCGTCATCCGTGCGGCGGGGTAAGGGGCAGTATCCGCGCCGCAGATAGACGCTCAGGGTGCCGATCCGGGTGACTGCCTCATGGTAGGCGCCGAGCAGGCATGCGCGGTCGCTGCCCATCCCGTCGGTAGCGGCTGCGTTCGCCAACAGCTCGCACAAAGAGCCGCCGATCAGCGTGCATTGCGTGTAAAATCCGTCGCGGTCCTGCGGCTGAATCATCCGAATATCGTTCTCGGCGCCGTCGAGCATGCGCAACATCAACGTCAGCCCGTCGGTGCACGCCAGCAATGGCGGCAGGGCACGCGACAAAGGATGGCGCAGCCTGCCTTGCCGTACACCGCGCAGTTCGTCGCGCCACCAATCCAGCTTCAGGCGTGCCGCACCGGGATCGTTGGCCTTACGCACGATATGCTCGAGTTCCGCCCGCCAGGCAAAGGCGGCGGCAAGCGTGTCTCGCGCGGCGGGCGGAGAGAACCTGACGCAATAGTAGGGAGCCGACCCTTCGGGAGTCGCCGCATTGGGAAAAGACCACTCAGACACGGCGGGCCGACGCATCGGTCAGGCCCAGCAGATCCAGCAGTTGCGCCGCGTGGGTGATTTGTTGGTCGGCGCGCCAGTTGCCGGGCTCGTCGTCGGCGCGTATGTAGCCGAACAGCGCCGCGACCGTGGCGGTACCTGCCGCACGACCGGCTTCGATGTCCCGACCGGCGTCACCGACATAGACCGTGTGTTGCGGGCGCACGCCGAGTTTCCCGCATGCGTAAAGTATGGGTTCGGGGTGGGGTTTGCGTCGTGTACAGGTGTCGCCGCTGACAATCGCGCCGGCGCGTTCGGTCAGTGCCATGGCGGCCAGCAGCGGATCGGTCAACCAGGCCGGTTTGTTGGTGACGACGCCCCAGGGCATGGCTGCGCCGTCCAGGGCCGAAAGCACCTCGGCGATCCCGTCGAACAAGCGGGTTTCACGGCAGAGGTTGGCCTTGTAGACGTCGAGCAGATGCGCGCGTCGCGCTTCGAACGCATCGCTGCCCGGTTCGATGCCAAACCCCAAGCGGATCAGCGCAACGCCGCCGTGCGAAACAACCGGACGAATCTGTTCGAAGCGCATGGGAGCGCGGTCGTACGCGCGCAAGGTTTCATTCAACGCGAACGCGAGATCGGGTGCCGTATCGGCGAGGGTACCGTCGAGGTCGAAGAGTACCGCGCGTTTGTCGGCCAGTGGCGCCATGGTGCAAATCAGTCGGTGGGCAAGGGACGCCGCGTGTAGACCATGTAATTGACGTCGACGTCGCGGGGATCCAGTTTGTAGGTCTGGGTCAGCGGATTGTAGGTCAGGCCGACTGTATCCTGCATCTCGAGCTCCGCAGCCCTCAGCCAGCGCGCCAGTTCCGACGGGCGAATGAACTTGGCGTAGTCGTGTGTGCCACGCGGCAGCAACCGAAGCAGGTATTCCGCGCCGACGATGGCGAACAGATAGGCTTTCGGGTTGCGGTTGATGGTCGAGAAAAACAGATGGCCGCCGGGCTTGACCAGGGCCGCGCAGGCGTGCACCACGGAACTGGGGTCGGGCACGTGCTCCAGCATCTCCAGGCAGGTCACGATGTCAAATCGTCCCGGTGTCTCGCGGGCCAGGCGCTCGGCGGGCACGCGCTCGTATTCCACCTCCAGGCCCGATTCGAGCAAATGCAGGCGGGCGACTTCGAGCGGTGCCTCGCCCATATCGATACCCTTGACGCGCGCGCCGCGTGCCGCCAGCCCTTCGGATACCAGTCCACCGCCGCAGCCGACGTCCAGGGCCGTTTTCCCGGCCAGCGTGCCAACCGTTTGTTCGATGTAGTCCAACCGCAGCGGATTGATTTGGTGCAGCGGTTTGAATTCGCTGTCCGGATCCCACCAGCGTGCCGCCAGTGCTTCGAATTTGCCAATCTCCACGGGATCTACGTTGTGCGTATGCGACATGCGCAACTGCCTCTTAGTCAAAGCGTCGGATTATACCGTCTTCCCCCGCAATACGGTTTCGCCATTGCTCGGCGCGGGCCACGATCTCCGGCGCCGCCAGCGTGAGCAGCTCGCCGGTCCCGACGACCGTGTTTCCCGCTATCCAAACGTCGGAGACCTGGTGCCGGCCGGTCGCATAAACAAGCTGCGAAATAGGGTGGTACACGGGGTTTGCTTCGGGATGGGCGAAATCGACGGCGATCAAATCCGCCGACTTGCCCGGTACCAGCGAGCCGATCTCATCGCCCAGCCCCAGCGCGCGGGCGCCGTTGATGGTCGCCATTTGCAGCGCGGTGAACGCGGGTAGCGCGTTGGCATCACCCGCCACACCCTTGGCCAACAGCGCTGCCGTGCGCAATTCGCCCCACATATCGAGGTCGTTATTGCTGGCCGCCCCGTCGGTACCCAGCGCGACGTTGATCCCGAGATCGAGCATTTTCTGCACCGGACAGAACCCGGAGGCTAGCTTCAGGTTCGACTCGGGGCAATGCACGACGTGGGCGCCGCCGGTGGCGAAGCGTTCCAGCTCCCGATCATCGGCTTGCGTCATGTGCACGGCGATCAGCGACGGGGAGATCAATCCCAGCTCGGCGAGCCGGCCGATGGGCCGCTGGCCGTGCTGATCGCTTCCCTGGGTGACCTCGTCGGCGGTTTCGTGAACGTGTATGTGGATCGGAATCTCCAGTTCGTCCGCCAGCTTGCGCACGCGCGCGAGCGGACCGTCGGACACGGAGTAGGGGGCATGCGGCGCGAACGCGGTGTGGACCAGCGGTTGGTGACGATACTGATCGTGGACTTCGATGGCGCGTTCGAAGTAGTGATCCTGGTCGTTGGCCCAGGCCGACGGAAAATCGATAACGATCAATCCGACCACCGCGCGCATGCCCGCCGCGGCCGCGACGCGGGCGCTGACGTCGGGGAAAAAGTACATATCGTTGAAGCAGGTGGTGCCGCCGCGCAGCATTTCCGCGATCGCCAGGCGCGAGCCGTCGGCGACGAAGTCCGCTTGTACCCATTTTTGCTCGGCGGGCCAGATATGTTCCTGCAGCCAGGTCATCAGCGGCATATCGTCGGCCATGCCGCGAAACAGGGTCATGGCGGTGTGCGTGTGCGCATTGACCAGGCCGGGCAGCAGCACGTGCCGGTCGAGCCCGCGTTCCTCGTCGGCGGTGAATTGAGCGCGCGCCTGGTGCGTCGGCAGCACCGCGGCGATGCGTCCCGCCGCGATGGCGACCGTGTGGTTGTCGAGCACCTGGTTTTCGGGTTCCACCGGAACCACCCAGCGCGCGTGAAGCAGCGTATCGACGTGCAAGAATCTGTTCTCCAAGCGTTTAAGACACGTGCGTCGTGTTAGAGTGCTTACCGTGTCCGGCACGCATACTCCTGGCATTGGCCGCACCGCAGTTCGGCGCAATATAACGAATATCGCGGGTCGTTGCGCCGTGCCGCGCTGGACAGCCTGCACATCACCAGGCCAGGCAAGCTGTCGGCATCGGCTAACCAGCTACAATCTGCCACGGAGTCGACTTGAATGAAAATCGTTGATCTTGGGGTTAGGGCCGAGGCCAACCGCGCCATCGTCTGGCAGGACGACTACCTGCACCTGCTGGATCAACGGGCGCTGCCGCACATCGAGCAGTATGTGCGGTGCGCAACGGCCCGGGATACTGCGACGGCGATTCGGGAAATGGTGGTGCGCGGTGCGCCCGCCATCGGTATTACGGCCGCTTATGGTGTCGTGCTCGCGGCGCGGGCGGCGTATCGCCGCGACGCCGCCCGTTGGGCCGATGCCGTTGCCGGGGAGATGGAGATCCTGGCGGCGTCGCGGCCCACTGCCGTCAATCTGTTTTGGGCTCTGGAGCGTATGGGCGGCCTCGTCGCCGGACTGGCGGGCGACCCTGAGCCGGCGTTGCTGGCCGAGGCGAAGAAAATTCACACGGAAGACATCGCGGCGAATCGGCGCATGGGTCAATTGGGTGCCGATCTTTTCGAGGCTGCGACGAGCGTGATCACGCACTGTAATACGGGCGGGCTGGCGACCGGTGGCCATGGGACCGCGCTGGGTGTCATTCGCACCGCGCACGAACGCGGCTTGATCGAGCGGGTGTTTGCCGATGAAACCCGTCCCTGGTTGCAGGGCGCGCGTCTCACCGCCTGGGAACTGCAACGCGACGGCATTCCGGTCTCGCTGATGGCCGACGGCGCGGCCGCGGCACGGATGCAGGCAGGGGGGGTCGGTTGGGCGATCGTGGGGTCGGATCGCATCGCGGCCAACGGCGACGTCGCCAACAAGATCGGCACCTACAGCCTGGCGGTGGTCGCGCGATACCACGGCGTGCGGTTCATGGTGGTTGCGCCGACTTCGACCGTCGATATGACAATCGCGTCGGGTGCGGACATCCCGATCGAAACACGTGCGCCGCACGAGGTGCTGACCTGCGCCGGGCAGCGCATCGGTGCGCCGGGTGCCGCTGCCTGGAACCCGGTATTCGACGTCACGCCGGCCGCGCTGGTCGATGCCATCGTCACCGAGCGCGGCGTGGTGGTTAATCCCGATGCGCAACAGATGGCGCAGCTGATGGCCGCTTGACGGCGCGCAGACCTAGCCAGGGCAGCGGCACGTCCGAGCGGCATCGACGATTCAGACGGGGCGTTTGCCCTGGCGGGTCTTGCCGGCGCTGCGTCGCCCGAGCATATCAGGACAAGCGCTAGCCGTTTTTGGCTGTGACAGATCATAAAAACACCCCGCTTTCTTACCCGACCGGGTTTCAGGGGCGCTGATTGGCGATTTGAGGCGAGTTTTCCGCATTGCCCATCCTAATAGTGTGATACAATTCCGCGCTTAAATCGCTCGTGATCCACTATTAGAAATTAGCAACCACGCAGCGGGCCGTCTTGCCAAAGAGACCGTCATGACCGAATTCGCCAAAGAAGTCGTCCCCGTCAATCTCGAAGACGAGATGCAACAGTCGTATCTCGATTACGCGATGAGCGTCATCGTGGGTCGCGCCCTTCCCGACGTGCGCGACGGATTGAAACCGGTCCACCGGCGCGTCCTGTTTGCCATGGGCGAACTCGGCAACGACTGGAACAAGCCGTACAAAAAATCTGCCCGTGTCGTCGGTGACGTCATCGGTAAGTATCACCCGCACGGCGATACTGCGGTCTACGACACTATCGTACGCATGGCGCAGCCGTTTTCGCTGCGTTACATGCTGGTGGACGGGCAGGGTAACTTCGGCTCGGTGGACGGCGATTCGCCCGCGGCCATGCGCTACACCGAAGTGCGCATGTCGAAGATCGCGCACGAGCTGATGGCCGATATCGACAAGGAGACGGTCGATTTCGTGCCCAACTACGATGAGTCGGAACACGAACCGACGGTTCTGCCGTCGAAGGTCCCGAACCTGTTGATCAACGGTTCCGCCGGAATCGCGGTCGGGATGGCCACCAATATCCCGCCGCACAACCTTACCGAAGTGATCAACGGCTGCATCGCCGTCATCGACAATCCGGATGTCACCATTCCCGAACTGATGGCCTTGATTCCCGGACCCGATTTTCCGACCGCGGGCATCATCAATGGCGTACGCGGAGTTCACGAGGCCTACCGTACCGGGCGGGGTCGCATCTACGTGCGGGCCAAGGTCGATTTCGAAGACATGGACGGCGGCAAGCAGCGCATCGTCGTCAACGAACTGCCGTATCAGGTGAACAAAGCGCGCTTGCTGGAAAAGATCGCCGAGCTGGTCAAGGAAAAACGCGTCGAAGGCATCACCGAGCTGCGCGATGAGTCAGACAAGGACGGTATGCGCATGGTCATCGAGCTGCGACGCGGCGAAATAGCCGATGTGGTGCTGAACAACCTGTACCAGCATACTCAATTGCAGAATGTGTTCGGCATCAATATGGTCGCATTGGTCGATGGCCAGCCGCGGCTGTTGAATCTCAAGCACTTGCTCGAATACTTTCTGCGTCACCGCCGTGAAGTGGTGACCCGGCGTACCCTGTTCGACCTGCGCAAGGCACGCGACCGCGCGCACATCCTGGAAGGTCTGGCGGTCGCACTGGCCAATATCGACGAAGTCATTGCGCTGATCAAGGCGGCTCCCAGTCCCGCCGAAGCGAAAAAGGGTCTGTGCGAGCGTTTGTGGCAATCCGGTACGGTGGACGCCATGTTGGCGCGCGCCGGTTCCGATGCCTCGCGCCCCGAGGGTCTGAGTCCCGAATTCGGTTTGACCGAGCAAGGTTATCGACTCACCGAAACGCAGGCGCAAGCCATACTGGAATTGCGTCTGCAGAAACTGACGGGGCTTGAGCAAGACAAAATAATTAATGAATTCGAAGAGATACTCGATAAAATTGCGAGTTTGCTCGAAATTCTGTCCAGCGCCGGAAAACTGATGGAGGTGATTCGCGGCGAACTGCTGGAGATCCTGGAGCAGTTCGGCGACGAGCGTCGCACCGTGATCCAGGAGAGTCAGGAAGACCTCACCATCGAGGACCTGATCAACGAAGAGGACGTGGTCGTGACCCTGTCGCATCAGGGTTATGCCAAACGCCAGCCGCTGACCGTGTACCAGGCGCAACGACGCGGCGGCAAAGGCAAATCGGCGGCGTCCACCAAAGAAGAAGACTTCATCGATAAACTGTTCGTGGCCAGTACGCACGATACGGTGTTGTGTTTCTCCAGCCACGGCAAGGTGTATTGGCTGAAGGCCTACCAGGTGCCGGAAGCGGGCCGCTCGGCGCGCGGCCGGCCGATGATCAATATCCTGCCCCTGGGGGAGGATGAGCGCATCAGCGCGATGCTGCCGATCCGCGAGTACGCAGACGGCTTGTTCATCTTCATGGCCACGGCATCGGGTACGGTGAAGAAAACGCCGCTTGAGCAGTTTTCCCGGCCGCGCACAAGCGGTTTGATTGCCGTTGACCTGCGTGACGGCGACAAGTTGATCGGAGTGGCGCTGACCGATGGTAAGCGCGACATCATGCTGTTCAGTTCGGCGGGCAAGGCGGTGCGCTTCAACGAAGCCGATGTGCGCCCCATGGGCCGCACGGCCTGCGGCGTGCGGGGCATTCGTCTGGACTCCGGGCAGCGGGTGATTTCCCTGATCGTCGCGGCTGAGGGCGACGTGATGACGGTGACCGCCAACGGCTACGGAAAACGTACCCGAGCGGATCAATTTCCCACCAAGGGGCGCGGCGGTAAGGGGCTCATCTCGATCAAGACCTCGGATCGCAACGGCGAACAGGTCGGCGCCGTACTGGTCAACGAAGACGACGAGATCATGCTGATCACCGACGGCGGTACCCTGGTCCGTACCCGCGTTGCCGACGTTTCGCAATTGGGTCGGGATACGCAGGGTGTGCGCATGATCAAGTTGAGCAACGCCGAGACCCTGATCGGTATCGAACGCATAGAAGGCCTCGATGGCGTGGACGACGAGGTGGAGGTCGAGGCGTCCGAGTCGGACCCGGATTGACCAGTCACGAGCAGGTCGAGGCGGTGCGCCGATTGTCATGCCCTGGGCAATTCGCGCATTCGGTAGGTAAGGGTGTCGTAATAGGCCCCTCTCCCGGTGGGAGAAGGAACACGGACTTTGCGACACCCTCCGATACGATGGCGAAACCAGGCTTCCGCGTCGCTGACCAGACGGGGTAAGAGCAGGTCCACATTTCTACGAACCAATCGGTAAGGTGACCACTATGGCACGTGTATTCAACTTCAGCGCCGGACCGGCGGCGCTGCCTGAAGAAGTTCTGCAGCAGGCCCGCGAGGAGATGCTGGATTGGCGCGGATCCGGTATGTCGGTGATGGAAATGAGCCATCGCGGCAAGGAGTTCATGTCGATCGCCGAAGCCGCCGAGACCGACGTGCGTGAACTCATGGCGATACCGGATAACTACAAAGTGCTGTTTCTTCAGGGCGGCGCGTCGAGCCAGTTTGCAATGGTGCCGCTGAATCTCGCCGCCGGGAATCGGGCGGTCGACTATGTGGTCACCGGCTCCTGGTCGAAAAAGGCCGTGGCGGAAGCCAGGCGTTTTGCCACGGTGAACATTGCCGCCAACACCGAAGACGGCCGGTTCACCGCGGTGCCCGCGCAGGCCGAGCTGCACCTGACCGCCGGCGCCGCCTATGTCCACTACACGCCCAACGAGACCATTCAAGGCGTGGAGTTCCCCTACGTACCGGCGACCGAGGGGGTCCCGTTGGTCGCCGACATGTCGTCGACGATTCTGTCGCGCCCGCTAGACGTCGCGCAATTCGGGGTCATCTATGCCGGGGCGCAGAAGAACATCGGACCGGCAGGTTTGACCCTGGTGATCGTGCGCGAGGACCTGATCGGCAACGCGCAGGACGGCACTCCCACAATGCTTCAGTATGCCGTGCAGGCCGAAAACGGGTCCATGTACAACACCCCGCCCACCTATGGCTGGTACCTGGCGGGCCTGGTCTTTCAGTGGCTGAAGGGCAAGGGTGGTCTGGCCGGGATGGCAGAGATCAATCAGCGCAAAGCGAATGCCCTGTACGGGGCAATAGACCGGTCGGATTTCTATGCCAATCCGGTCGATCCGGACAGCCGCTCCTGGATGAACGTACCCTTTACCCTGGCCGACGCCGCGTTGGACGGCACCTTCCTCAGCGAAGCGGGCGAGGCAGGACTGAAGACGCTCAAGGGGCACCGTTCGGTGGGGGGCATGCGTGCCAGTATTTACAATGCCATGCCCGAACAAGGCGTGGCCGCGCTCATCGAATTCATGGCCGAGTTCGAACGCAAGTACGGCTGAGCGCGACACTTACCGATCAACAGTGCACTGAATGAACGGAAAAGCGATGTTTAAGATTCTTACGCTCAACAATATCTCGGTGGCCGGCCTGGAACGTCTGCCCAGGGAGAAATACGAGGTCGCCTCGGAGATCGGGCACCCCGATGCCATACTGGTGCGTTCGGCCAAGATGCACGACATGGAAATTCCGCCGTCCCTGCAGGCGGTTGGCCGCGCGGGGGCAGGGGTCAACAACATTCCCGTCGCGCGCATGACCGAGCGCGGCATACCCGTGTTTAACGCCCCGGGCGCGAACGCAAACGCGGTCAAGGAATTGGTGCTGGCGGGTATGTTGATGGCGGCACGCAACATTGGCCCCGCGTGGAGATTCGCGACCAGTCTGCAAGGTGGCGACGATCAGATCAACAAATCCGTCGAAGCCGGAAAGAAAGACTACCGCGGTTTCGAATTGCCGGGCCGTTCGCTGGGGGTGATCGGATTGGGCGCCATCGGCGTCAAGGTGGCGAATGCGGCACACGCGCTGGGTATGAAGGTGATCGGTTACGATCCCACCATCACGGTCAAGGCGGCGTGGGCTCTGGAGGCCGGCGTCGAGCAGGCCTTGTCGGTCGACGATCTGCTGGCACGCTCCGATTTTGTCACCTTTCACGTACCGCTGACCGACACGACCCGCAACATGGTCAATGCCGAGCGTATTCGGTTGATGAAAAAAACTGCGGTGGTGCTGAACTTCGCGCGTAACGGGGTGGTGAACGACGAGGCCATTGTGGCCGCACTGAACGAAGCCAGGCTGCAAGGCTACGTCTGCGACTTCCCCAGCAATCTGCTCAAGGAGCATCCGCGTGTAATCACGCTGCCGCATCTGGGCGCCTCGACCCAGGAAGCCGAAGACAATTGCGCGGTGATGGTGGCCGATCAGGTCCGCGACTGGCTCGAGAACGGCAACGTCACCAATTCCGTCAATTTCCCCGAGATCGTCTTGCCGCGTAACGGCGGTTACCGCATTGCCGTGGTCAACTCCAACGTGCCCAACATGGTCGGGCAGATATCCACCGATCTGGCCAAAGCCGAACTGAACATCATCGACATGCTCAACAAGTCGCGCGGCGACATTGCAGTGACGCTGCTGGACGTGGATTGCGAGCCCGACCCGGCGACGATCGCCGAGATAGCGGCCATCGAAGGCGTATTGTCCGCACGTTGCCTCGGTTGCGCCGCCGCCTGAGATGGATAACCATGGGGCAGGAGAGGGCCGCGGTACGCGTACCTTTCACGGGGCGCGAGGCCGCCCGTCGGGTTTTGAGTTCAGGCAGCGCGTGGTGCGGCGATGAGCGAAGACGATCAGCTCAATGACATTCGGGCGCGCATCGATCGAATCGATGTCCAGATACAGGATCTGATCAACGCGCGGGCCGCGGCGGCGCACGAGGTGGCCGAAGTGAAGCGGGCGCACGATCCGTCTGCGTTTTTCTACCGACCGGAGCGTGAGGCGCAGGTCCTACGCGAAGTCAAGGCGCGCAACAAAGGACCCCTGGACAGCGAGGAGATTGCGCGCCTGTTTCGCGAGATCATGTCCGCCTGCCTGGCGCTTGAGCAGCCGCTACGCATCGCGTTCCTCGGTCCGGAAGGGACCTTTACCCAGGCGGCCGCGCTCAAGCATTTCGGCCATTCCGTGTCGACCATGCCGATGGGCTCGATATCCGATGTGTTCCAGGAGGTCGAAACGGGCAATTGCCACTACGGCGTGGTGCCGGTGGAGAACTCAACCGAGGGTGTCATCAGTCATACCCTGGATATGTTCTTGAATTCTCCGCTACAGATCTGCGGCGAGGTCACGCTGCGGATACACCACAACCTACTCAGCTCCGCCACCGAGCTGTCCGGCATCAGGAAGGTCTATTCGCACCAGCAATCGTTGGCACAGTGCCGGGGTTGGCTGGATCGCCATCTGCCCGGTGTGCCCCGGGAGGCGGTAGGCAGCAATGCGGAGGCGACGCGGCTGGTCAAAGACGAGACCGTAGCGGGGGCAATCGCGGGGCAAACGGCGGCAGAGATCTACGGCTTGAACATCCTCGCCCACAACATCGAAGATGAGCCGGGCAATACCACCCGGTTTCTGGTAATCGGCCGGCAGGCGGTGCCGCCCTCGGGAGACGACAAGACCAGCCTGCTGCTGTCGACGAACAACGAGGCCGGCGGTTTGCATAAACTGCTCACCCCGTTGGCCGAGCACGGTATCAGTATGAGCCGCATCGAGTCGCGGCCGTCGCGCCGCGGCAATTGGGACTACGTGTTCTTCGTCGACGTTCAGGGCCATCGTGAGGATCCGCGATTGTCCAAAGCCCTGGCGGCGCTGCGCAGTTCGGCCGGCATGTACCGCGAGCTGGGTTCGTACCCGCGTGCCGTTTTATAGGCGTGCGCCTGCGGCCGGGGCGCGTCCTTTTTCTCTACCCGCTGCAAACCTGCAGTTTGGATACCGACAGGCGAGTTCGCCCCGGAGCCTCGAGAGCCAAGGCCGCTTGGTCTGCGGCGGCCTGGGTTCGGACGGTTCCCGTCTTGCCGGTCGATTGCGGGTACGCGAGGATCGAAATTTCTGTCTCAGCCACGCCTGACCTCGCTACAATCGTCATTCCTGAACCGCCTTCCGTGGGATAGCACAGTGCACAATCGTTTTCTCGACCTTGCGGCGCCGGGTATCGCGGCTCTGCGCCCGTACGTGCCCGGCAAACCGATATCCGAACTTGAACGCGAGTTCGGCATCCGCAATTCGATCAAACTGGCGTCCAACGAGAACCCCTTGGGTGCCAGCCCCGAGGTGCCCCGCGCGATTGCCGCACAGTTGGGCGAACTGCCCCGTTATCCCGATGGCGGTGCGGTGCAACTGCGCCATGCGCTGGCCGAAAGGCACGGTCTGGATCCGCGCTGTATCACGGTGGGTAACGGGTCCAACGACGTACTGGATATGATTGCCCGGGTCTTCCTGCCTGCCGGCGCCGGCAGCCTTTTTTCACAGTATGCCTTTGCCGTCTACCCCATCAGCAGCATGGCGGTCGGCGCAACGCTGCAGATGGCGCCGGCAAGGGCGTTCAGCCATGACCTCGACGCGTTCGGCGGCCTCATAGACGAAACGACGCGGGTCATCTGGATCGCCAACCCCAACAACCCGACCGGGACCTGGTTGCCGCAAGCGGCGCTGCACGCGTTCATCGCAGCCGTTCCGCAGCACGTGATCGTGGTCGTGGATGAAGCGTATTTCGAGTACGTGGAGGAGCGTGATTATCCGGACGCGAGTGGCTGGCTGGCGGAATTCCCCAATCTCATCGTGACGCGAACCTTTTCCAAGGTGTACGGCCTGGCGGCTTTGCGCGTGGGCTACGGGCTTTCGCACCCGGACATCGCCGACTTGTTGAACCGCGTGCGGCAACCGTTCAACGTCAATTCGTTCGCCCAGGCAGGCGCGCTCGCGGCGCTGAACGACCCAGCCCACGTCGCGCGGTCGGTCGAGCTCAATCGCATCGGGTTAATGCAGTTGGCGGCGGGCCTGGCGGACCTGGGTTTGGACTTCATTCCGTCGGTCGGCAACTTTATCACCGCCGATCTGGCACAGGCGGCCGCGCCGATCGACCAGGCCTTGCTGCAACGCGGCGTCATTACCCGGCCGATTGACGGTTACGGTCTGCCCAATCATTTGCGCATAAGTGTTGGTCTGGCGGAAGACAACGTACGTTGCCTGACGGCGCTACGGGAGGTGCTGGGCCGTTGATGATCGAACGCTTGGCGGTTATCGGGCTGGGGCTGATCGGCGGTTCGCTGGCCCGCGCGCTGCGCGCGGCGAGTGCGGTGGGTGAGGTGGTCGGTTGCGGCAGGAACGCGGAGAATCTGGAGCGTGGCCTGGCGCTGGGTGTGATCGATCGGTACACGCACGACATCGGCGCGGCAGTCGAGGGTGCCGACATGGTGCTGCTCGCGGTGCCGCTAGGTACGATGCGCGCCGCGTTTGCGGCCATGCAGGACCGGCTGGACGTCGGTGCAGTGGTGACCGACGCGGGCAGCGCCAAGGCGAGCGTGGTCGCCGACGCGGCGGCCGTGTATGGCGACGTGCCGGCCTGGTTCGTGCCCGGGCACCCGATCGCCGGTACGGAAAAGAACGGTGTCGAGGCCTCGTTTGCCACCTTGTTCCACCATCGGCGCGTGATTCTCACCCCGCTGTGCGACACCGATCCCGCGGCAACCGCGCGCGTCGATCTGATGTGGCGGCAAGCCGGCGCGGAAGTCGCGTATATGAACGTTGCGCATCACGACGAGGTGCTCGCGGCCACCAGTCATCTGCCCCACATGCTCGCCTTCGGTCTGGTCGACGCCCTGGCGCGTCGGGAAGAGAATGAGGAGATCTTCCGTTACGCAGCCGGCGGTTTTAGAGATTTTACTCGAATTGCATCATCTAACCCAATGATGTGGAAAGATATATGTGTTGCTAATCGAGATGCGCTCAGTCGCATGTTGGAAGCCTTTTCGGCCGAAATGACGGATCTAGCCGATACCATACGACGGGGTGACGGCGATCATTTGCTGGAGATCTTCGAGCGCGCGAAGCGAGCGCGGGATGCCTATATCGATGGTTTGTCCGATTCACAATAGATCGTCTTAAGCTATTGTTTACATTCACATCGGTAATGGCTAGTCTGGCCGCCTTTGCCGTCGCGCGCGTGTAGCCTGGGGTCGTGCCTTGAGCCAATCTGACGTACATTTTCTAATCCAACCCGGGGGGGCGCTCACCGGCCGCGTGCGCGTCCCCGGTGACAAGTCGATTTCTCACCGCGCCATCATGATCGGGTCGCTGGCAGAGGGCACGAGCCGCGTGACCGGGTTCCTCGAGGGCGAGGACAGCCTGGCGACGCTGCGCGCGTTCCGCGAGATGGGCGTTGCCATCGAGGGCCCGCAGGATGGGCGGGTGGTTATCCGAGGGGTGGGTTTGCGGGGACTGCGCGCGCCGCGCGGCGCCCTGGACGTCGGCAACTCGGGCACCGCCATGAGGTTGATGGCCGGCGTGCTGGCCGGGCAGTCGTTCGCCTCCGAGCTGGTCGGTGACGCGTCCCTGTCGGGTCGACCGATGCAGCGTGTTACGGATCCGCTGACCACCATGGGAGCGGCTATCCACACGACTCCGGCGGGCACCGCGCCGCTGCGCATTCAGCCGGTGAGCCGCCTCTCGGGCCTGATCTATCAGATGCCGGTGGCCAGCGCACAGGTCAAGTCCTGTCTGCTGCTGGCGGGCCTATACGCCAACGGTACGACCTGCGTGGTCGAACCTGCCCCGACGCGCGATCATACCGAGCGCATGCTGCAGGGCTTCGGCTACCGCGTCGTGCGCAGCGGCGACCGGATCTGCGTCGACGGCGGCGGTGTCCTCCACGCGTGCGACATCGACGTCCCGGCAGACATCTCATCTGCTGCCTTTTTTCTGGTGGGCGCCAGTATCGCACCGGACTCTGATCTGCTCCTCGAGCACGTCGGTATGAACCCGACCCGCGACGGCGTGATCAATATTCTGCGCCTGATGGGTGCCGACATCGAGTTGCACAATGAGCGGGACGTGGGCGGAGAACCGGTTGCGGACATACGGGTACGTTCGGCGCCATTGCGAGGTATCCGGATTCCGGAACAACAGGTGCCGTTGGCGATCGACGAGTTTCCCGCCTTGTTCGTGGCTGCGGCTTGTGCCGAGGGCCGGACCGAACTGACCGGTGCGGCGGAATTGCGTGTCAAGGAGTCGGATCGCATCAAGGTCATGGCCGATGGCCTGAACGCGCTGGGCGCCGACGCCCGGCCGACCCCGGACGGCGTGGTCATAAACGGCGCGGCGCTGCACGGTGGCCGGGTCGACAGTCACGGTGATCATCGTATTGCCATGTCGTTCGCCATGGCGGCGCTGCGTGCCCGGGGGGCGATTGAGGTGAGCGACTGCGCCAACGTCAATACGTCGTTCCCCGATTTCGCCGCGCTGGCGGCGGAGGCCGGTCTGAACATCAGGGTCTCGGGTCGCTGATATGACGGTACCGGTCATCACCATCGACGGTCCGAGCGGTTCGGGTAAAGGTGCCGTTGCCGCCCGTCTGGCGGCGCATCTGGGGTGGCGGGTGCTGGATTCCGGCGCCTTGTACCGGTTGGTCGGGTTGGCCGTTCTGAATGCTGGTATCGACTTTAATAATCACGCCCAAGTAGCTCAACAAGCAGCGAATTTATCGGCAGATTTTGTCGACGGCAAAGTGCTGCTGGACGGCGTGGACGTCAGTCTCGCTATCCGCACCGAGACCGCGGGCAACCACGCATCCAAGGTCGCGGCGATCCCTGCGGTGCGCGACGCCCTGTTGAACTGGCAGCGTGCGTTTGCCCGGGCGCCAGGTCTGGTCGCGGACGGCCGCGACATGGGCACCGTGGTGTTCCCTGACGCACCGGTCAAAATCTACCTCGATGCGAGCGCCGGGGAGCGTGCGAATCGTCGCTATAAGCAGTTGATAGAAAAAGGAATTGATGCTAGTCTCTCTCACCTCAGGGAAGAAATCAGCGCGCGCGACGAGCGCGATCGCAATCGCTCGGTGGCGCCGTTGCGGCCCGCACCAGATGCGATCGTGATCGACTCGACCGAACTGAGCCTGGAAGAAGTCCTCGACAGAACGATTCAGGCGGCTAAACTGATTTCGTCTGACAACTAGTATGCAAGTGAATGTTTCCGACGGATTTCTGGTCCCAGAGGGTCTGGATTGACGTCGGTTTTTGGTTCCTGGCCTTTAGGGTACGGGATTTTATTAATCGGACCAGATATCAGACCTTCGGGTCGTCACATCTTGGGTGACCTGTCATCTCAAGGCAGGTTGGGAATTTCAACATTATGACCGAAAGTTTTGCCGAACTCTTTGAAGAGAGCCTTTCCAACACCAATCTGCAACCGGGCGCCATCGTTATCGGTACCGTCGTGGATATCGACAATGAGAGCGTTGTCGTCAATGCCGGACTCAAGTCCGAAGGCATTATACCGAAAATTCAATTTCTTAATGCTGACGGAGACCTGGAGGTCACTGTTGGCGATCAGGTTGAAGTTGCGCTCGATGCGGTGGAGGACGGCTGGGGCCTGACCCGCCTGTCGCGCGAAAAGGCCAAGCGCCAACACGCCTGGACCCGTCTGGAAAAGGCTTTCGAGGGCGAGGAGATCGTTACCGGCCGCATCAGCGGCAAGGTCAAGGGTGGATTCACGGTCGAACTCGATCAGATTCGCGCGTTCCTGCCCGGGTCGCTGGTCGACGTTCGCCCGGTACGCGACACGTCTTACCTCGAGGGCAAGGATCTCGAGTTCAAGGTGATCAAACTCGATCAGAAACGCAACAACGTGGTCGTTTCCCGACGTGCGGTCGTCGAAAAGGAGTACAGCGAAGAACGCGAAAAGCTCCTGGAGGATTTGCAGGAAGGTCAGGAAGTCAAGGGTATCGTCAAGAATCTCACCGACTATGGCGCCTTTGTGGACCTCGGTGGCATCGACGGCCTGCTGCACATCACCGATATGGCGTGGCGGCGGGTCAAGCATCCCTCCGAGGTGGTGGAAATCGGGTCCGAGATCGACGTCAAGGTGCTCAAGTTCGATCGCGAGAAAATGCGCGTCTCACTGGGTCTCAAACAAATGGGCGACGATCCGTGGTTGAACATCACCCGCCGTTACCCGGAAGGTACGCGACTGTTTGGCAAGATCACCAACATCGCCGACTACGGTGCCTTCGTTGAAATCGAAGAAGGCGTGGAAGGCCTGGTGCACGTCTCGGAAATGGATTGGACGAACAAGAACATCCATCCGTCCAAGATCGTCCAACTGGGCGACGAAGTGGAAGTCGCGGTGCTGGATATCGACGAGGAGCGCCGCCGTATCTCGCTCGGTATGAAGCAGTGCCAGGCGAATCCTTGGGAAGATTTCGCCGAAACGCACAAAAAGGGCGATCACGTGTCGGGCAATATAAAATCGATCACCGATTTCGGCATTTTTATCGGTCTCGACGGCGGTATCGACGGCCTGGTGCATTTGTCCGACATCGCTTGGGACGACACCGGCGAAGCGGTGATCCGCAATTTCAAGAAAGGTCAGGAACTGGAAACCGTGGTACTGGCGGTTGATCCCGAACGTGAGCGTATCTCGCTGGGCGTGAAGCAGCTGGACAAGGATCCGTTTTCTACTTTCCTCGCCACGCACGACAAGGGCGGTGTGGTCGTCGGCAAAGTGTTGGAGGTGGATGCCAAGGGCGCGACGATCGATCTCGGTGACGGTGTCGAAGGCTATCTTCGTGCGTCCGAAATTTCGCGTGATCGTGTCGAAGACGCACGCAGCGCGATCAAGGAGGGCGAAGAGATCTCCGCCAAATTCACCGGCGTCGATCGTAAGAACCGTGTCGTGACCCTGTCTATCAAGGCTAAGGATTTCGACGACGAAAAGGCGGTCATCGCAAACTACAAGGCTGACTCATCGGTCGGGACCGCTTCGTTGGGTGACATATTGAAGGGACAGTTGGATACCAGCGACGACTGATTTTCTTGGGATGCGTCGGGGCACCCCGAGGTGCTCCGACCTTAATTTGACCGGAATCCGGAATGACCAAATCCGAGTTGATAGAGATCATTGCACGAGAGCAGAGTCACTTGGCGTACCGCGATGTCGAATTGGCGGTCAAGTGCATGATTGAGCAGATGAGCCAATCTCTGGCGTCGGGAGATCGCATTGAGATACGAGGTTTTGGCAGCTTTTCTTTGCACTACCGGCCACCGCGCGTCGGGCGAAATCCCAAGACGGGCGATTCCGTCGCGCTGTCTGGCAAGTACGTGCCGCACTTCAAGCCTGGCAAGGAACTTCGCGAGCGCGTGAACCTGAAGTTCGTCACCACCAGCGGAGCTGTATCGGAATCGATTGAAGACAACGTGTGATCACCGCGGGTCGCAATATCCTGTTGAAAATGCCGGCTTACGAGCCGGCTTTTTTTTGCTGATGGCGCCCTCGCCCGACGCAGATCCCCGGTCAGGAACGTGCCCCGCCGTCGGACGGACCTGATTCGGTTTTCGGCGGTGGCCGCCGGTTCGGTTGGTTGAAAAAACGGTATTCGGGCTGAGGTTGGCCGTCGTGCGCAGACGGCCCACCCGACGGGCGCCGTTGCCCGATCTGCGCCTTGCCCGAGCTGCGGCGGTCTGCTGCTTGCGTAACCTGTTCGTGCAACGGTTTCGAATAGGGTAAGCGATAAGCCCGGGGCGCGTCGCTTGCCGGTGTCGCCAGCCAAAGGTAGATTGCCCCCGCCGTGCCGCTTTTCTTGTCCGGCTCCATGACGTGCTCGTAGATCAGTTCGAATTCGTCGGGCGGCGCCGCATCGCTTGGCCACCCGGTGAGTGCGCGCAGTCCGACAAAGTGCAGCACGTAGAAGCACGGCAGCACAACCAGTAAAATCGCCAGCAGGCGTCGGGTCTGCCATTGTTTGACGAACAACAGTGCAGTCAGCGCCAGCGGAAGGGCATAGGCGAGCGACAGTTGCAGTAGGGTGCCCATGTTTAGAGTTCGTGTTCCAGGGCGTAGGGCGTGAGTACGGTTCGCAATCGGTTGGTGTCGCTCAGTTCCCCGTCGCGGTCCAGCGTGAACCGAACAACGGTCTTCTCCTCATCCTGCGCTGCGAGCGGCACCTTCTCGACGAACACGGTTTGCAGCGTGGGGTTGACCTTTTCCACCTTGACCAGCGTCTCTACGGGGGTCGCGCTTTCGGCTTTGTAATAATAGAGGTTGACGGTGTACTCGCCGGGAATGATGCCGCGAATGGTGACGACTTCCTGATTGATCGGATATACGACCTCTTGACCGTCGACGATGATCGTGTCGTTGACCTCACCGCGGTCATCTCGATCCAGGTGTAACCAGCCGGCGTCTTTTTGCAGGTAAGAAACGGTTTCCCCCAACGGATCACGCACCCACAGATCGATATCGTCCGCGAGCTGGTCGGGCCAACTCACCGATATGATGTATTCAGCTTTCAGATTCACCTTGCCTTTGTGCGCTTCCGGGTTGACGAACATTACCGTGATCAAAAACAAAAAGGTGAATCCGAGCAGGGTGTTGAACAGGAGGTCGATGAAGGGGTCGGTGGTATAGCGGTGCAGATTACTTTGACGCATCGACCCCGTCCCTGGCGGCTGACCCCTGGCTCAGGCGATCGATGTGCCGGGGCAGATGCACTTCGCCGAGTTCGATGACAATGGCCAGCAGGTCGTCCGACGCGCGATCCAGTAACTGATACTGCACGCCGAGCAGCATGCCGGCACTGAGTCCGGCCAGTGTCGTATACAGCGCGATGCGCATACCGTCGCTCATGCTG
Source organism: uncultured Chromatiales bacterium (assembly GCA_965368585.1). Lineage (GTDB taxonomy): Bacteria > Pseudomonadota > Gammaproteobacteria > Chromatiales > Chromatiaceae > JARRQB01. The sequence goes on from CBDUNM010000006.1 coordinate 52,538, forward strand.
GTCAACAACTGCTGCAGTGCCCGGACGTCGACGCTGTCCATGCCCGTCACCGAGCCGAGCATGAAAATGAAACCGATTACCGTACCCAACAAACCCAGTTTCAGCATCACGTCGGCGACGAACCAGCCGTGATCATGGCCGCCGCGAATGCGTTGATTGAGTCGTTCCAGCAGCAGGTCCTGGGCCGTCTCCCGGTCACCGTGGCTGGCCTTGATCACGAGAAAGCGGACGTGTTCGTGGGCGAACGAGGTGACCGAGTGCAACTGTTCAATATGCTCGCGGATCTGCCGCTCGTCGATGGGGCGACGAAAGTCGTCGCGCAGCTTGCGAGCAAGGCAGGTTTCCCTGCCGAGCGCATAGGCACGCCAACCGGCGTGCAGGGTGGCCAGACCAAAGCCGAGCAGGATGAGACTGGACAGATAGCTGCGGTCGGATTCGAGCAGCCTATTGATCAGACCCGTTTCCCACAAAAGATAGAACCCGAACAGCAGCAACCCGGAAAAGACCAGCCATTGATGAAAGGTACGAAACGCTTGAACACACTCAGCCACTTGTTCGCCCGTGCTCCAGTATTCTGACGCTTTGCGCTTGCCGCATGACCGGATCGACGATCAGGGTTGCGTTAAAGAAAGCGTTGTCCAGCCTCGCTTGAGGCCAGTCTAGCGCAAAAGCGGCAGCTTCTTCAGCGAGTCCTGGATCCCGCTCGGCGGGTGGTTGCGATACGCTTGATTCGCGTCGACTCGGACCGCCAGCAACGCGCTAAGGCGACCAGAGCAGACAGTATCTAAGTGTTGTTAGCCCAAACCCGTCACCGGGTGGCCTTGAGGGGTGACGATGGCATGCAAAGACCAGCGGTCAAAGCCGCGAGACTGATTGATGAGATCGAGCGTGTGTTGATATACGGGATCCGACGCATGCAAATGCAGCTAAGGCGAGCCCCGAACAGACAGTCTGTTGCGCAACGAACCCCTTGCCCATGCGGGTACGAAGAGCATCAGGGCGAATACGCTCGTCGCTTGCGTCACGCGCTGATGCGCCGTTCGCTGGCGATCAATAGACACTGCCAGGTCGGTGTTTCGGGTGTGGCCAGTTTACCGCGAATCGGAGGTTGGCAATCCCTTGCCGTTTGGGGGAGTTCCCTTAAGTAAAAATCGAATCGCACGCGAACCGCTATGGAAGCCGTCGCAAAAGTTGGGCGGGCGCGGATGCCGCCGTCGGGCTTCGCGCGCCATACGCCCGCTACCGAGGGGTCTTCGCTGCGGCTGTCGCGCACGGGTTTATCGTGTGGGAAAAGCTATGCGGCGAGCGTCAGCGCAGCCAGATAGGATGCGGTGGCCATTATAAATACCGCCACTTCGAGCAGCTTTCGAACCCGCGCATAGCGCCGCTTGCGTATTGGTGTCATCAGTGACGGCACCAAATCGTTGACCTGGTCATACATGATGTAGCTCGGTTGATTGTGCATCGTCTCGACCTCGACGTGATCGTTCTATGAAAGTTCTCTGTCGGGGCAAAGAGTAGAACAAAAAAAGAACCAGTGCAAATTACATGTGGTCATAAATCCGTCAATTATTTTATACTTATATGATCGGGTTGACGGAGACGTCTCTTGGATCGAAAGCGGATCGATTCCACTGTCGAAGCTGTTTGCCACAAAGGGTGCAAGCGAGTCTGGGATGATATCGAGGCCCTGGAACAGGGTGGCGATTTGCCCGAAACCCGTTCACTGAACGACGTTGAACGCAAGGCGGTACTGGAAGAACTGAAGACGATTATGGAGGTATACTCGGGAACCTGTGCCGCCAACTGACCAAGATCCCGAGCGTTTGATCCGTTTGACCTTATTATGCGCGTCGCATTGAAGATCGACGTTCACTCCCTTGCGGGCGCCACGCAAGGTGTCCCCGCGTTGTTGCGTCTGCTCGACACTTATCGGGTACGCGCTTCGTTCTGTATCGCGACGGGCCGTGCAGACGGTTGGCTCGGCCGCCTGATTCCAGGGCCCGGAATCGAGCGACGCGCGGCGGCGGAGCTGCGGGCGATCCGCGCCGCAGGGCATGAACTCGGTATCGCTTTCGATAACGCACCGCAATGGCGACGAAAAGTCGCTCAGGCCGATGCTGTCTGGACCCGGGCCAACGCCACAGCTAGCGTTGCACGATTCGAACGCCTGCTCGGGGAGCGGCCGACCTTCGGTGCCGCGCCGGACTGGCAGATAAACCCCCACCTGTTGACGATTCAGGACGAGTGGGGGTGGCAGTGGGCGAGCGATACCCGCGGCCGTTATCCGTTTCTACCCGTTTTACAGGGGGTTCGCTCGGACTGTATACAGATCCCCACGACGCTACCGACCATGGATGAGTTGTTGGTCAGTCGCCGGGCCGCCCCGGACGATGTGCACGAGTATCTGTATACCGAGAGCCGCCACGTGCGGCCTGCCGGGCACGTATATACGGCCAACGCGGGTCGGGAAGGTATTCGGTTTTTGCGAACGATGGAGAAACTCATTGTGATGTGGAAAGGGCAGGAGCGCGCCCTGCGGCCGTTGGGCGAGATAGTGCGGGAACTCGTCGTGGAACGGATTCCGCTGCACCAGATCGGCTGGACCCAGGTTCCCGGGCGCGAAACCCATGTTGCTGCGCAAAGCGTACAGGTGCCGAAATGACGCATCAACTGCGGCGACACGATCGCGAACTGCGGGAGTGGGTCTACAGAGCGGATTCACCGATCCACGGCAGGGGCTTGTTCGCCCGGCGAACCATCAAGGCCGGTGACTACATCGGCACCTACTGGGGACCGCAGGCGAAACGCAACGGTACCTACGTCTTATGGGTCTACGAACAAGAGGGTGCGCCGCCGACCGGTCGCAGCGGCAGGAATCTTTTACGCTATCTGAACCACGCGAAACCGGGCAACGCCGAGTTTGACGGTTACGATTTGTACGCCCGCGTCGCCATCGGAATTGATCAGGAAATCACTTTCGATTACAGGGAAAGCGAGGGGCTCAACTAGGCAAACGGGGATGGTCGTCGCTGTTAATCCCCGGGCCTGGCCGTCACCGCGGATTTCATCCGCCACGGTCGCTTTACCTGAGGCAGCTTTCGGCAGCGCAACGCGTTGCAGTTGCCCATCAGCACGAACACCAGCATTATGCCGACAGTCACGCCCACTATCAGTAAACCTTCGGATACCATCGCAAGTTCTCTCCGAATCGTACCTGGTGCATTTTAGAAACAAAGCACCAGGGTCGTGCATTGAGACCGGTCAAGTTTTCTAAAATTACGGCTTTCGTGAAAATTCGGTAATAACTCATGCGGGCAGCCCAGCATTCGATGAATAAAATTCCTATGACGAGGCGGGCGTGAACGATTCCCGCGACAGTCTCTACGCTCATCCGCGCTCGGCGATCGAAAAGTTTGCCTTCGACGATCGCGTCGTAGCGGTTTTCCCGGACATGATCAGGCGCTCGGTGCCCGGCTATGCCACCGTGGTCGGGATGCTGGGCGTCATCGCCGAACGCCATGTTGTTAGCGGCTCGAATGTTTATGATCTGGGTTGCTCGCTGGGTGCGGCGACCGCCGCCATGCGTGCGTCCGTCGCGCGCACCGATTGCCGGTTCGTAGCGGTCGACAATGCCCCCGCCATGGTCGCTCGCGCAGCCGAATTCCTGTATGCCATGCCCGGCGCGCCGGTTCAGGTGAGTTGTGAGGACATCCGTGAAACCGTTTTTGACAATGCTTCGATGACCGTCATGAACTACACCCTGCAGTTCGTGCCCTTGGGCAGCCGTTTGTCACTGCTGAAAAAAATAAGAACCGCGACCCGCGACGGTGGCGTATTGGTGCTTTCCGAGAAGATTGCAGGACGGGATGCGGCCGAGGATGCGCGGCTTGTCGCAATGCATCATGCGTTCAAACGCGCCAACGGTTATTCGAACCTGGAAATCAGCCAGAAGCGGGCGGCGTTGGAACAGGTGTTGATTCCGGAAACACTGGCGACTCATGGTGCGCGCTTGCGCCAAGCGGGTTTCGTCGACGTGGATCTATGGTTTCAGTGCTGTAATTTCGCGTCGCTGATTGCCTACGCATGACCGGTGGGCCGGCCGTCGACCGGGGTGCAGTGTGCGTCGTCGGTCGCGAATAATCGACTTTGCCCGGCTCCTGCCTGCCCTGTCCGATCTGGGTGCAACGAGTTGGGCCGAGACTTTGCCGCGCCAGGTAGAGCGCCGCCTGCAGACACGCCCGCACGGCGATCTCGCACGCTGGCTGGCGGCTATCGAGTCCTTGCCTGTGCCGCAGTCCACGGCCATCCATCTCGATCGCGACGCGATAACCGCCGAGAGCGGGTCCGACGCCGCAACGAGGGATCGTATCGAGCGTGTGCTGATGGACTTGCATCCGTGGCGTAAGGGGCCCTTCGCACTGCATGGTGTGGAACTGGACGCCGAATGGCGTTCGAACTTGAAGTGGCGGCGCGTGGCGCCGCATCTGACGCGGCTCGACGGCCGCAGCGCACTGGATATCGGATGCGGTAACGGTTACTACCTCTGGCGCATGCTGGGTGCAGGTGCGAAACTGGCGCTGGGGATTGATCCCACACAACTCTTTGTGGCGCAGTTCACGGCAGTCAGACGCTTAATGGGTAAGACCTTGCCGGCGCATGCGCTGCCGCTGGGTGTCGAGGACCTGCCGCCGGGCTTGGCGGCTTTCGACACGGTATTCTCCATGGGTCTGCTCTATCACCGCAGGTCTCCGATCGATCACCTGTCGATGCTGCGCGATCTGCTGCGGCCGGGTGGGGAACTGGTGCTCGAAACACTGGTTGTCGGCGGCGGTGCGGGCCGGGTGCTGGTGCCTGCCGACCGTTACGCCAAAATGCGTAATGTCTGGTTTCTGCCGTCGGCAGCCGAACTGGAGAACTGGTTACGGCGGGTGGGTTTTCGTCGCATTCGAACGGTCGACACGACGGCAACCACGAGCGAGGAACAGCGCTCGACCCGTTGGATGCGCTTCGAATCGCTGGCGGATTTTCTGGACCCCGCCGATCGCTCACGAACCGTAGAGGGCCATCCGGCGCCGGTGCGCGCAATCGTTTTGGCGCATGCACCGGAGCGGTAAGGTTATGCGTCGCGCCGTCGCTATAACTCTAAAGTCGGCAAGTCTTGCAGTTTCCCCTCGATGGTGCCGCGTCGGAATTGATCGGAACCGATAGATACAGCGTCGGTCTGAATCCATGTAGCGACAGGTGCCGGGGGAAAGACCCCGACCAACACCTACTACATTAAATCTCGCGGAGTAGTGAAAATGATGAGTGCCTATCCTAAGTTTTTCGTCGGTCAACTCATTCACCACAAGCGGTTCGACTATCGCGGTGTCGTGGTCGACGTGGATGCCATGTTCGAGGGAGAAGAGGAGTGGTACGAGCAGGTGGCAAAGTCGCGTCCGCCCAAGGACCAGCCCTGGTATCATGTAATCGTCCACGGCAGCGAGCACCTCACCTATGTGGCAGAGCGTCATCTGGAACCGGACATGTCGCGCGAGCCCGTTTCACATCCCGCGCTGGAGCATTTTTTCCAAGGCTTCAAAGACGGAATCTACACCCGCCCCATCAACTGACACAACGTGACTTCAGGTCGCATCGGCGGTGCGGTCAACCGCCGATCGGTTCGTTACCACGCACCGGTCGAGAATAGCGACTGTATGCTTCAGCGATCGCGCCGTGGTAGCGGCATGAAAGGACCCAGGTACTCACGTGTCCACCATGCGCCGGTCGTAGAACGTTGTGACGGCGAGCTGAACCGATAGCGGAACACGCTGATGCGCAGCGCCTTGGGCGGCTGTCGCGCAAAGGGATTGCCGGCCAGCTGCCGCACCACGACGGGTTCGTTATCCATTAGGCGGTCGAGAAACCGATCGAACCAATCCAGGAAATACGGGCCACCCGGCACGAACCATATCATCCAGTCGATGCGCGGCTGGTGCGGGACGATGAACCTCGGCGGGGCCGTGACAGCACCAGGTCGATAGCGGAACTCGTACTCGCGCCAACGCCGACCGTCCGACGAACCCTCTATCACCAGTTCAAGGCGTTCGGTGCGCATGGTTGGAAAGACATGATATCGATTGACGATCCGCAATGGTCGCAGTGCGCGTAGGGCTGCGTCGACAGGGGTTGGGAGCTTGCGCCCCAGCAGCATCTCCGCGGTCAATGCCGCGCTCATCGAAGCCGCTATTACCGCAATCAGTAAAACGCTGCGCTGCAGGAACGGCGAATGCCGGCGGTTCAGTCGGCGCGCTCGCCACTTTTCGACCAGCTTTGCCGGCAGGCGCCGTGCAACCGCTTTGTCGTCCAGGAGAAACAGACAAAGCGCAATCGTCAGCAGATTGAAAAAATTGTGATTACTGGTCGCAACGATGAGAAGTTGCCATGCGACGGTAATAACGGCGCCGGCGATCCGCCAGCGGCGGGGCAGGAAGAAGAAAAACGGGACCACGAGTTCGACTGCGAGCGTCGCACCAGAGCCGAATCTGAGCAGCCAGTCAGGGAGTTGGTGGGCATACCAGGCGCCGATGTGGGGCAGCGGTTGAGTCTCGAAGTAGGTGTCAAGTGCCGTCAGTCCGCTCCAGCCCGGGTCGCCGCTCGCGAGCTTTGAGATCCCCGAGAGAAAGCGTAGTTTGAACAGCAGCAGGCGATACAGCCAGATGACCGTGCGACCGCCGCCGTCGAGAAAAACGGCGAGGAAACCCGCCTCCAGCAGAAGGTAGTCCCATTGGAAGTTCATGAAAATCTGTCCCGCATGGAAGAGCGACAGATACAGCACGAACATCGCGATCAGGCCGGTGCGCACGAAACGGCCGAACAGGACCATGCACGCCAATATGCAGCCGAGCCATGCGGCGGACTGCAGGGCGAAATCCGAAGCGCTGATCCAGAACACCGAGGGATAAGCGGCCAGGCGCTGCGGCCAGTTCAGGTGGGTGTGGAGGTCGAGTTGCGTTTGCAGCGGATAGATGCCGTGACTGCCGGCCAGGGCGAGTATCTGGGGCGCAAGCGAAGCGAACGCGACGAGATAAACCAGGGCCAGCAGTTTGACGAACAGCTGGCCGACGACAACATATCTGTCGTTGTCGATCGGGTGAGGTGTTGCCGCGGTTGCTTTTACTCCAGAGTTCATGGTCGTCCGACGCGGCAAAGCGTCCTCGTATGGAGCCTCGTACTGATTTTCGGAACGCACCTCGGATCGATCGAATATCAAACCTGTTCATCAACGCGGGGCGCGGTCTCAGAATAGCATGGAGTTGAGCAAGCGACTCGAGGCCGCGTGGAATTGCGCGCGGTTGCGCCTCCCAGTCGCGGCCCGAGCTGATGGTCGTCAGCCGGCGTCGTTCGCCGCCGACTCAACGGGTGTCGGGTAACAACCTGAAACAGACGTGGAAGCGTATGCCACCGAGCCGGATTTCGTGCATACTCGGGGGGTCGTGAAGCGGCGGGCCGCGGCGGGGTGAGCTAGCGCTTATTGGCTTGATGTCGCGCGGTTCGCCGCGACTGGCAACACGCCAGGCAGCCGGCGTCGGGCGGGGAAAGGCTCCTGCAGATGAGTACGACAAAAACTATGCTGAACAGGCCGAGTCCGCAGGCGAGTAGCATCATCGAATCGGAAAACATCACAGTGTCCTATATGCGTACGTGCTTCGTTTCATTTCCGATATCGGCCGAATACGGCATTGGTAAATAGAGCGAAATACATTAGTGTTTCCAAATCCTCAACTGGGATATTGCTTCCGCGGGAGGGCGAGGCGGCCTGCCGATAAGCGCGCCAATCGTACTTCTGGCATTGGAATATATATGCTGCAACGCGACCGGTTATTCGGGTTGCAATAACTGAGGGTTACAGGGCGAGATGATCAACGTTTTGATTGTGGATGACCATGCCTTGGTTCGCAGTGGACTGCGCAGTCTCCTGGAAACTGCCGATGACATCGTGGTTGTGGGAGAGGCTGGATCGGGTGAGGAAGCCGTAAACTATGTCCGGGAAACACCGCCCGACGTCGTGATGATGGATGTCAATATGCCCGGCATGGGTGGCATCGAGGCAACGCGGAAAATCGAACGTCTCAATCGTGGGGTACACGTTATTGCGGTCACGGTACTGAATGACGCTCCGTTCCCGAGTCATCTGCTGGACGCGGGCGCGCGCGGTTACATTTCCAAGGGCAGTGACCCTCGAGAGGTGTTCGATGCGATTCAGGCCGTAACCAGCGGCAAGCATTACATCTCGACCGAGGTAGCGAAAAATATATCCCTAGCGAATTTGTTGAATAATGGCGAGTGTTCGGCAATTTCTCGGCTGACGCCGCGTGAGATACAGATCATGATGATGATCACGCAGGGCATAGGCAATCAGGAGATTGCCGATCAATTGTTCCTGAGCCCGAAAACCGTCAGTACCTACAAACATCGCTTGTACGAAAAACTCGGCGTCTCGAATGATGTCGAACTGACCCACTATGCGATTCGCCACAATCTGATTGATCCACCTTGATGGATGATGGCTACTTTGACCCCCATTGCCGCCGTTGTCCCCGGCTTGCCGAGTTCCTCGATAACGTAAGCGCGCAGTACCCGGACTACCATGCGAAACCGGTTGCGCCGTTCGGTGATCCGGCCGCCCGGCTGCTGATCGTCGGGCTCGCACCGGGTCTGCACGGCGCCAATGCCACCGGTCGTCCGTTTACCGGTGATCATGCCGGCATTCTGTTGTATCGCACGCTTTTTCAGTTCGGTTTCGCCACGGCGCCGGAGTCGCGTGCGATGGACGACGGGCTGGCCCTATTGGACTGTCGTATCACCAATGCCGTCAAGTGCCTGCCGCCCGCCAACAAGCCCACCACGGCGGAGGTCCGGGACTGCAATCCTTTTCTGGCTGCGGAGATCGAAGCGCTGCCCTCGGCTGCCGTTATCCTGGCCCTGGGTTCGATTGCTCACCATGCGGTGGTACGCGCTTGCGGGTTGCGGCAATCGGCTATACGCTTCGGGCACGGTCTCGAGGCCGTTCTGCCGAGCGGAGCGACCTTGCTCGATTCGTACCACTGCAGTCGCTACAACACCCAGACCGGACGTCTGACCCCGCCGATGTTCGAGGCGGTGTTCGCGCGTGCCCGCGTCCTGCTCGACGGGGAGCATGGCTGAGCAGTCCGCCGGTGAATTCGATGCCAAGGGTTTTCTGCAAACCCTGACGCATCGCCCCGGTGTCTATCGTATGCTGAATGTGCAGGGTGACGTGCTCTACGTCGGCAAGGCCAAGGATCTGCGACGACGGGTCGGCAGCTATTTCAACCGCGCGTCGAACCAGCGCATCCAGGTCATGGTCTCCCAGATCCGCGATATTCAAGTCACGGTCACCCATACCGAAGCCGAAGCCCTGCTGCTCGAAAACAACCTGATCAAAGAGCTCAAACCGCGTTTCAACGTGTTGTTGCGCGACGACAAGAGCTATCCGTACATCTATTTGTCGGCTGATGAATATCCGCGCCTGGCGTTTCACCGCGGCGCCAGGAAGGGCGGGGGCCGTTACTTTGGACCTTATCCCAGCGCGGGCGCGGTTCGCGAGACCTTGCAGCTCCTGCAAAAGCTCTTTCCCGTGCGCCAGTGCGAGGACAGTTACTACCGCAATCGTTCGCGCCCCTGTCTGCAGCATCAGATCAAACGTTGCACCGCACCGTGCGTCGGTCTGATCGGTATGCAGGACTACGGGCGCGATGTACGCGATACCGAACTTTTTCTGGAGGGGCGCGCGACGGACGTCATTACACGGCTTGGCGAACGCATGGAAGCGGCCGCGGCGCGCCTGGAATTCGAACAGGCGGCCCGCTACCGGGACCAGATCACGGCGTTGCGCCGCGTCCAGGAGCGGCAATACGTCAGCGGTGAGCGCGGGGACCTGGATATCATCGCCTGCGCCATGGAACGCGGCGCGGCCTGCGTACAGGTGTTTTTCGTACGTCACGGCCGCAACCTCGGCAACAAGGCCTATTTCCCCAGGACCAGCGATGCCGCCGAACCCACGGACGTGGTTTCCGCGTTCCTCGCCCAACGGTACCTGGGCGGCGCCCTGCCGGCGGAATTGATCGTCAGCCACCTGCCGCACGACAGCGCGGTGCTGGAGGAGGCGCTGTCCGCCGAGGCGGGACGGCATTTGCGTATCGTGCATCAGCCCCGCGGCGAGCGTGCTCGCTGGTTGCACATGGCCTCACAGAACGCCCAGATCGCGTTAGGCGCTCGGTTGGCGAGCAGCGCCGGGTCACAGGCGCGCATCGACGCGCTGCAGGAGGTCCTGGAACTCGACGAGCCACCCGTCCGGATGGAGTGTTTCGATATCAGCCATACCGCGGGAGAGCAAACAGTTGCCTCCTGCGTGGTGTTCGAGGGCGGGGAACCGCTGAAGTCCGACTACCGTCGCTTCAACATCAAAGACATCACCCCGGGTGACGATTATGCTGCCATGCGGCAGGCGGTGATGCGGCGCTACGAACGCATTCAGGCGGAAGAGGGTGCGCTGCCCGATATTCTATTCATCGATGGCGGCAAGGGGCAGCTGGCGGCCGCGCACGCGGTGTTGGAGGATTTGGCCGTATCGGGGGTGTTGCTGGCCGGCGTCGCCAAGGGTCCGGATCGCCGGGCGGGCATGGAAGAACTCTTCTTGTTGGCGCGGGACGCGCCTCTTATACTGGAGGCGCACTCGCCCGCGCTGCATTTGATTCAGCAGATTCGCGACGAGGCGCATCGATTCGCGATCACCGGGCATCGGCAACGGCGCTCGACCAAGCGTAACCGTTCGGTGCTGGAAGATATCCCCGGCATAGGGCCCAAGCGCAGGCAGCGTCTGCTCAAGGCGTTCGGTGGGTTGCAGGGCCTGGCGCGGGCAGGAGTCGAAGACATCGCGACGGTGGATGGCGTGAGCCGTACCCTGGCGCGGCACATCTATGACGCGTTTCACGGAAATGAGTGACGATCGCTGGTTTCGATGGTTTACAGTATTCCCAATCTACTGACCCTGTTGCGGATCATCCTGATCCCAGTGCTGGTCATCGTATTTTTCCTCCCGTTTCGTTGGCACAACGATCTGGCCACGGCGATCTTCGTGGTCGCGTCTCTGACCGACCTGCTGGACGGTTATCTGGCGCGCCGCCTCGGTCAGGTGTCCCCGCTGGGCGCGTTCCTGGATCCGGTCGCGGACAAATTGATGGTGGCGGTTGCCCTGATCCTCATCGTGCAGGCCGATCCCACCATCTGGACCGCCATTCCAGCAGCCGTCATTATCGGCCGCGAAATTACCATTTCCGCGCTGCGCGAATGGATGGCGGAATTGGGCGCGCGGGCTCAAGTGGCGGTATCGGAGATCGGCAAGATCAAGACCGCCGGCCAAATGACCGCCATCGCGCTGATGCTTTACCGTGATGATTTGCTCGGGCTGCCGATCTATACTATCGGTTATGTCCTGCTGTATCTCGCGGTGTTTATGACGCTCTGGAGCATGATGTTGTATCTGCGCGACGCTTGGCCCAAACTGGCCGGAACGCCCTCGGGGGAGTGACGTTGAAAACTTGACAGAACCGCCGTTACCGCTAAAATACGCGCTTCTTCACAGCGGGAATAGCTCAGCTGGTAGAGCACAACCTTGCCAAGGTTGGGGTCGCGAGTTCGAATCTCGTTTCCCGCTCCAGAATCGTCCAAATCAGCTGCCCTCGGGCGGCTGTTTTTGTTTGTGGCAGCTTAGCTCCTGCCTTTCCTCCAACTACCACCGCATGCTCGGTCCCGCGTGGTTCAGGCATCCGGCAGTCCGGCGCACTTGCGGCTAGACTGTCTAATGATATACGCAACAAACACGGCATAGCGTTTACCCGATTCGATTGCGCCGCATTCCCTCAGGTTGCAGGCGTAGGCGCGACGCCAGTGGAGGAGCAGCGATGAAACAGAGTTTCACAAGCAACTGGACGAGTAGGTTCGCGGGTTTGCTCTGTCTGTTCGGCGCTTCGTACACGATGGCATCGCCGACGTATTCGCAGATCGTGGCCTTCGGCGACAGCTTGAGCGACGTGGGTAATGTGGCCATTCTGACCGAAACGCTGGGCGGCACCTTGCAACCGTCGTTCTTCGACCCGTCCGACTATCCCGATCTGGTACCCGATACCGCGTACGCTGAGAGCCGCAAGTTGACCAACGACGGCCCCATCTGGCTGGAGACGGTCGCCAGCCGGCAGGGTCTGCCAGTGTTCCCTTCGGCCGCCGGTGGCGGCGTTTATGCGTTCGGCGGTGCCAACTCGACCGATGAGCTTGGGCCTCTGGTACCGCCGGAGACCCTTATCCCCTCGGTGAGCGAACAGGTGTCGGAATTCCTGGGCGACGTCGGCGGCGTAGCACCAGTTGACGCGCTATACACCCTCACGGTGGGGGGGAACGATTTACGGGATGCCTTCACCTACGCCACATCGTTTGCCGACATCACCGACATATTCGAACGATCGATTTCAGCGGTAGTTTCTTTGATTGCGGCCTTGGGTGCCGCCGGGGCGCAGGACATCGTGTTGTTCAACGTTCCCAACCTCGGGCTTGTGCCGCAGATTACGCTGCTGGACTCATTGGGTGTGGTCGACGCGGCCGCCGTATCGACACTCACGGCGGCGTACAACGACAGTTTGGCTGCCGCGCTGAGCGCACAGTTGGCGTCCCTGGGCATGGATCTCGATGTGATGATCTTCGATGTCTACGGGTTGCTGACCGACGTTGTGTTGGACCCGACCGCTTATGGGTTTGCCGACTCGACCTCGCCGTGCGTGAGCTTTCTGCCGGATTCGCCCTGCGACATTCCCGCTGAGTTCGTGTTCTGGGACGGGATTCACCCCACGGTGGCTATGCACCAGGTCGTTGCCGAGCAAGTCATCGCGTTGCTCCCGGTACCGGGTTCGTGGTTGCTCGTGATACTGGGTGCCGGCGTGCTGGGCGCCGTCAGGCGCAGGCCGTTTCCGGCAGCACCGTGAGCAGAGCGGCGCTATCCGGGGTCGACCAGCAGAATGATCGCGGCGGTGGCGAGGCCGATGGCCGTGGTGCGCAGTCCCGCCGCCAGCCAGTGGTAGCCGCCAATACGCCCCAGAAAGATACCGAGCAGGAAAATCAGCACGAAGGCGATGGAGATGGCGGCGTCGTAAGGCGGCAGGACGGTGCGCGTTCCGGCGGCTGCGAGCCACAGCGGCAGCATGATCAACTGCGCCATCAAGAACGGCGCCATGCCGTTGACCAGGGCGATCAGCAGCGGCGCCCAGCGCGCGGCGCTGCCGTGAGCGCTGTCCGTCAGCTCCTCGAGCATTGCGTCCTGCAACTCGGTCAAACCACGCCGCCGCTCGGCGGTCTCGCTGATATACGCGCTGGCGATGCCACTGGTCCCAAGGGCGATCGACGTGCCGAGACAAGCCGCGAGCGCCACGCGGACATCGACGGTACCGGTGGTGCGAAACCCGACCAATAGACCGAGCATGGCCAGCGTTCCGTCAAAACCGTTGGTCACCAGGTAACGGCGGGCGATATCCAGCGACCGGGTGATGTGCAGCGCCTGACGCAGTTCTTTCAGGGTCGGCATATGGCGCCCGAGCAAACTACTGATCGGGCGTCGCTTGGCCGGATACTTCCACCTTGTCGACGCTGTGGACGGATCCTCCGAGCGATGCGATGACCTCCTCGATCCGCTGCAGATCCAAGGCGTCGCCACGAATCGTAATCGAGGTAGACTCCGTATTCTCGTCCATTTCGACGACTTCGATCGCGACGCGATAGTCGGTTGCCAGTTCGGCAATACGGGTGCCGAAGTCCAATATTCCGGGCAGGTGGGGCTTTAATACGTCCAGCGTGATCTTCGTGAGGCGGGCCATATGATGATTATGTGTGCTTCGCCGAGATCTTGCCAGTTCCTCGGGTCGAAGTTTGTGTCGCGATCTTGAAGCGACGAAAATCGGCTTTGCAACCCATCGCTAGTCCATGAATTTCGACCGTTTGATCAACGCCTTGCACAGGATGGTTGTTGCGCGTATTCAATATTGACCGAAGAAGTATTATTCTCGAATCAAAGCTGCTTCTCGAATCAAAGCTGCGCGGCTTCGGATTGGCGGTGGCGTGCGCGGCACGGGCGTCATCGCAGAACATGCTAAAGAGGAACGATATGCTCTCTGAACATCACGATATCGACCACGAATTCCCGGAGTTTCACGAACAGCTGGAGACTTTGATGGCGTCAGACGCAAAGTTTGCCGAGCAGGTTAAGAAACACGACCAGCTCGATACCGAAATTCGCAAACTCGAGGAACGCGGCCAGCCGGTCGCGGACGAGCGCATCGAGGCGATGAAGTTCGAGCGGGCCAGGCTGAAGGATCAAGTCTATACCCGATTACGTCAGGCCCGGTAACGGAGTTTCGGCATGGATCGGGCGCGCGGAACGCGCCCGGCTCATGGCAGTCTCAGCACGCGCCAGTCAACCGGCCGATTCCGTGCCTTGCGGAAGAGCGGTTCACGCAGCCGGTTTACGCAACACTTTCGCGAGCGTGCCGTCGTGGCGGAAATGCTTGAGTTTACTTGGAGTATCGATTCAAGTTGATGCGCGCGGGTGTCGTGCCGACCGCGCGGGTTACGCAGGCTGGTGCGGAAAAGAGGACTTCGCCGCGCGGTAAACGCGGTAGCCCCGCGTTACTCAGGCGCTTCGACCTTGATTTCGATTGAAGAGAACCAGGCCGCCAGGTCGTCGATGTCCTCGTCGCTCAGTCCCTTGGCAATGACGCTCATCACCTGGTGCTGGCGCGTACCTGCCCGAAAGGCGCGTAACTGCGCCGTCAGGTAGATTTCGGGTTGATTGGCCAGATGCGGTGCATTAGGCGCACTCGAGTATCCGTACCGGCCGTGACATACGATACAGGTTTTCGCCTTGGCCTCTCCCGCAGCCGCGTCCGACGCAAGGCCGGGTGTGGTCAGAAGCAGGGTACTGAGGCAGGCCAGCAGCACGGTCGCGCGGCAGTTCAACAGCAGGTTTTTCATTAGAGGTCAGTCAGTATCCGCCGACGGGGCAAACAGGAAACCCGTCGGCGGGTATCGCACGCCCGGGTCAGCCGTCGTAGTAGACGCGATAGAGCGCGCCCGCGAAATCGTCGGACACTAGAATCGAGCCGTCTTTCATGGGTGCTACGGACACCGGTCGGCCACGATAAATGCCGGTTTCGTCATCCAGCCAGCCGTCTGCGAACACTTCCGTTTCCGCTGCGCCGCCTTCTTCGTTGAGGCGGGTGAACATGACCCGCGCACCGATCGGTGTGGTGCGGTTCCACGAGCCGTGCTGGGCAGAGAATATGCCGCCCTGGTATTTGCTGGGAAAGGCCTTGCCTGTGTAGAAGGTCATGCCCAGGTCGGCGGCATGGGCATCCATTTCCACTTCCGGAAACACCGCATTCGCGGGCGGCTCCGAGTCCTGGTATTCCGTGGTCCTGACCTTGCCGCCGCCGTACCAGGGAAATCCGAAATTCTGGCCCTGCGCGGTTACCCGGTTCAGTTCACCCGGCGGTATGTCGTCACCCATCCCGTCGACTTGGTTGTCGGTGGCCCAGAGTTCGTCGTTGGCGGGATTGAAATCCAGTCCGACGGGGTTGCGCATACCCGTTGCGTAGACCTCGCGATCGCTCCCGTCGAATGCGTTCATGCGAACGATGCCGCCGATTCCCAACCGGCTATAGAGGTCGAGCTTGTCGGCCGGTGTCACATTGTGCGGCTGGCCGATTGCGATGTAAAGTTTGCCGTCCGGACCTTGCCGGCAGTCGCGCGCCCCGTGGTTGAAGGACTCTTCTTCCACCGGGATGAGGCCGCCCTGCGGCACCACTTCGATTACCGCGACGTCGGGTCCCTCATAAAAAAACTCCGCTGCGGGGAAATTCAGTACGCGATTGTGTTCAACCACAATGAGAAAACCGTCTTTGGTCCAGCACACGCCGTTCGGCACGTTGAATTCGAGCGACGGTGCGAACTCCTTGACCTCGTCGGCGACGCCGTCGCTGTTGCGGTCGGTCACCGCCCACACCTTGGTTTTCCGGGTGCCGACGAACAGCATGTTGGTCGATTTCGCGACCGCCATGTGTCGAGCGTCGGGGACGATGGCATACAGGTCGATCTTGAATCCTGGCGGTAATCGGACCTTTTTCAAATTCTCACGAATGGCGTCGGCGTTCTTGCCTTCCTGCGGAATCGGGGGGATGTTGAGATCGGTGCCGGAAACCTTGAATTTCTTAAGTTTGCCGAGGTTCTCATTGCTCGCGGTCGCGTTCGAGGCAAACAACAAGGCGGCGGCCAAAACCGTCGTCAGGATGCGCATGTTCATGGTGTGAATCTCTCCTCTGCACGTGTTGTTACCGCTTTTATTATCGATCGTGATGGAGTTCGTTGCCCCCGGTCGGGCCAAAGCGCACGAAGCGTCCCACTCAACGGTTCGGTTTACAGGGGCGGTAGTCGATTCCGTCTTATCTGTTGAGAGTCAGCGTAGATCAAAATCTGGAATTGGCCTAGTTCGACAAAACCTCAGATTCCTTCACGTTCAATCCCGGGACGCCTGCGTGATCGCATGCAGGTTGCCGACATGACGCAGCACTTCAATGCCTAAGCCAAGCAGGTGGAGATTCGGCGGGTCAGTCTCCGGCGACGCCGCTGACCAGTGTTGGTATACCGTCGTCGGATGATTCGGAGTCGGCCTCGACGTTGGGTCCCAGTCGTTCCTCGGCCAGTTCGGACGCGACGAGTTTGGCGGCCTTGGCACCGAGTTCATCGAGTTCGGCGACCGCTCCGTACAGCAGCAACCGACTGCAGAACTGGTTGATACGACGCGGTACGCCCCGACAGTATTCGTGAATGACCGGCAGCACGGATGCCTTGATAGTCGGGCTGTCGGTCCAGCCTACTACGCGAAGACGATGTAAAATGTAGGCTGCGGTTTGCTTCTCCGTCAGCGGGTCGAGATGCGTCGCAGCGGTTACACGCTGGCGCAACTGCTCCAGGCGGCGATCCTGGAGTTTATCCAGGAGTTCTTCCTGACCGACGAGAAAAATCTGCACCAACGGTCGGCCGCCAAGCTGAAAATTGGTCAGCAGACGCAGTTCTTCCAACGATGCGATGGACAGGTTTTGCGCCTCGTCGACGATCAGCAGGGGCGGACAATCCGATTTGATACCCCGGATGAAATGCTGTTTGAGACGCTGGATGACGGTGGCCTTATCGAGGCCTTCCGCGTCCAAACCGAATTCGTAGGCAACCGAACGTAACAAGTCGTCGGCCACCAGCACCGAGTGCGTTAGGGTCGCGCACAGGTATTCGGACGGCGAATATTCCGACAGCAGGTCGTCGATCAGGGTGGTCTTCCCCATGCCCGGCGCGCCAGTGACGACAACAAAACCTTCCGCGGCGCCCAGCGCATATTGCATGTACGCGCGCCCTTTGGAAAAACTCGGGTGACGGTAGCAAAACGACGAATCCGGACTCAAACGAAAAGGGTCTGCCGTGAACTTGTAGTATTCTCTATACATGTTTGAAACTGGCGTTAGTTATCGTCAGCCGGCCGTCGGTAGGTGTTCTGATGGAATGCATCCCCTGGGAATAGGTGGTCCATCCAACGTGGCGTAACTTTGTGATTGAAACCGGCTTCCCAACCTGTGAATACCCCCTATGTCGGTCATAAACTATAAACTTTTACCTCTTAAGTCTATGGGGAATGCGTATTGGGTCACAAAAAAGCCGGGGTACACCCCCGGCTTCGCGACTCGCATGTCGAGTGAGTTCAGTCTTGCACAGCGGGCGGATGACCGTCGCGGGCCTCCATATCGGCTTTCGCACTCTCCGTGGCATCGGCGCCCATTTCCTTCGTCTTGTCCACCAACTCGCCGCCTTGTTCCTTGGCATCTTCGTAGAGGTCGGCCGATTTGTCCTTGGCGCCCTCGTATAACTCACCCGCTTTTTCCTTGACGGTCTCATAAGTGGCAGCCGTACTTTCTTTCGCGGTGGCCATGGTCTCCTTGGTCTTCTCGGCGACGGCGCCGGCCGCTTCTTTGGTGGATTCCACGGCCGCCGCGCCGAGTTCTTTGGTCTTTTCCGTCCACTCTTTCGTCTTCTCGCTCAGCGCGCTGCCTTCGCCCGTTTGCGGCTGCTGATCGGTCGAGTCACAGGCTGTCAACGCAATTACGCTAAGCACAACAAGTAAGTTAATGAATTTCATATATTTTCTCCAGATCGACACTATCGGTCCCTCCCTAAGGGGGACGAAATATATCATGCTTTAATTTCACTAAACGTGATCGAGCAGGTTTTTTGCAGCCCGTAGTAGGCTGCGCCGGCCGAACAACAGGCGCCACCGGCTGCCCCCGCACTGGCGCCACAGATGCGCCGCGCGGACCCCCGCCAGCAACACGGTGCGAATGCGTGCGGCGGTGTCCGGGTTCTGCAGGTGCAGAGGTTCGCCGTTGACTATGATGCGCGGTGTCAGGCTGCTGATGTGGCGCTGATAGATATCCGCGAGCGCGGCATATCGGGTCTGTTCCGACAGCGTGTGGTTGCGCAACCGCTCGGCGAGCGCCTGAATATCGCTGCCCAGACTGGCCAGACGTTTTTCGTCCTTTGCAACTTGACGCTCCAGCTGCAACAGGTTGACCACATAGCTCATGGTTTCACGGTGGTATTCCTGCGGTCGCCGGATCTGTTCGTAGAGGGCCTTGAGACCCGTCTCCATCCCCCCGATATCGCCGAACACGGCGGGGACGTCAGGCGCATCTAGCTGGAAAATACTGTGCACGCTCGCTTCCATGGCGCTGCTGCGCGCATTTCCTTCGCGAGCCAGGTCGCGGGTGAGCGCACCCGCTTGAAACACACCGGCAAAGGCCAGGGCTCGATCCGCGTCCGAATGGGTAGTCAATTGATGATCCCGCCACCAAGGCATTCATTGTTGAGGTAAAGGACCACGGCTTGTCCCGCAGTTATGGCACGTTGCGGTCGTTCAAACAACACGCGTACTCTCGATGCGTCGATCGTTGTAACCTGACAGCGTTGTTGCGGTTGGCGGTGTCGACAGCGCGCCAGGCAACTGAAGTGGGCAGCGGGTGGCGCGCCCTGCGTCCAGTGCAGCTGGTCGGCGACCAGTGTGTTAGAGAACAGCATGGGGTGGTCGTGGCCCTG
>CBDUNM010000007.1:0-71403 GCA_965368585.1 uncultured Chromatiales bacterium
ATCGATGATGTCCTTGATTCCGACAGGCAGTCCGTGCAACGCGCCGACCGGCCGACCCGACCGTCGGTAGTCGTCGAGCGCGGCTGCCTGCTTCAGGGCATACTCCTCGTCGAGGCAGGCCCAGGCATGAATTCGGTCCTCATGCGCGGCGATTCTCCGCAGACAGGCAGTGGTCAGGTCGACGGCGCTGAGCGCGCCGCCGAGTAGGCGCTCGCGCGCCGCCAGCGCGGTGAAGTCGGCTGCGTCTATCAGGCCAGACGACGCTTGTACCGTCTTAACGCCCATAAACCAGTTCCGGCAGCCAGAAGGTGATAGCCGGTACGTTGTACAGAATCACCATCGCGAACAGCACCATCGCAAGGTATGGGTAGTTACCCTTGAAGATCTGATTGAGCTGAACGTGCGGGGGCGCGATCCCCTTCAGGTAATAGGCCGACATCGCCATCGGCGGTGTCAGGAAAGACGTTTGCAGATTAAGGGCGACCAGGATGCCGAAAAACAACGGGTCGATGCCGAAATGCGGCAGCAGCGGCAGGAAGATGGGCACGAAGATGATGATGATCTCCGACCACTC
Source organism: uncultured Chromatiales bacterium (assembly GCA_965368585.1). GTDB lineage: Bacteria > Pseudomonadota > Gammaproteobacteria > Chromatiales > Chromatiaceae > JARRQB01. Next base: position 575 of record CBDUNM010000007.1, read on the forward strand.
CAGCGGCCAGCCGAGCAGAAAGATGATTACCTGCGCCATGATCAGGAACATCACCGGCGAGATGTCCAGGCCAGTGACGAACTCGCTGATGATCTGCTCACCGCCGAGGTAAGAAAACACTGAAGAGAAGGTCCATGACCCGACGAACAGCCAGCACACCATCGCCGTGGTGCGTACCGTCAGATAAACCGACTCGCGCAGACGCTGCCAGGTGAAGGCCCGGTAGATAAAGGTCAACAGCAATCCGCCGAGGGCGCCTACCGCCGCCGCCTCGGACGGCGTCGCCAGGCCGAACAGGATCGCGCCCAGCACCGCAAGAATCAGGAAGGCGAGCGGAAAGAAAGACGTCAATAGCTGAATAATAATCTGGCCCGCCGTGAATTGACCTACCTCCGCGCGGGTCGGCTTCGGCGCCAGGTGCGGCTGCAGCATCGACCGGCCGACCACGTAGACAAGGTAAAGTCCAGCCAACAGCAGCCCGGGCAGCAACGCACCTGCGTAAAGCTTGACGATCGATACACCGGATGCGGCCGCATACACGATCAACATGATGGACGGCGGGATCAGGATACCCAAGGTGCCGCCCGCGCAGATGACGCCGGCGGCCAGGCTGGTATCGTAACGCGCCTTCAGCATGGCCGGGAAGGCGAGCAGCCCCATCAGGGTCACGACCGCGCCGACAATGCCGGTCGCGGTCGCGAACAGGGTACAGGTGATCAACGCGGCTACCGCCATCGACCCGGGAATGTGGCGCGCGGCGATGTTCAGGGTCTTGAACAAGCGGGCGACGATGTTGGCACGCTCGACAATGTAGCCCATGAACAAAAACAGCGGCACCGCGGTCAGCACGTCGTTGGCCATCACCGAGTAAGTCTGGTTGACGAACAGGTCGAAGACGCGGTTGTTGAACAGGCCGTCTACCCACAACTCCATCTGGGTAAACTGATCGGCGCCCGCCTCTACCGCCCTGTTATAGGCGCGCCACATGCGGTCCGCGTCGAAGTAGGCGTAGTAACCGAACATGATACCCATCGCCATCAGCGTGAAGGCGACCGGGAAGCCGAGCAGGATGATGAACAGAAAGATCGCCAACATCGATAACGCAACAACAGGATCAGACATGGCTCAGTTGCGCTCCTGGTCGTCGATTTCTTGTTTCAGCCCGCGCGCATCTTCGCGGGACGTGTCCGAGGCGAAATGACCGGCCTCGTGGTCCAACTGGCGCGCCAGCTGCACCTCCGTCTCCTCGATGTCCTCGGCGGCCACGACCCACTCACCGGTACGGATACAGATGATACAGCGGAAGACCTGCGCGATGCCCTGCACGAACAGCAGAATGCCAGCGGCAACGACCACCGTCTTGAACTGAAAGATGGGTATGCCGGCAGGGCTGTTGACGCTGACCTCGAGGTAGCGCCAGGAACGTTCGGCATACTTCCAGCCGGCGATGATCAGCGCGAGAACACCGGGAAAGAAGAACAGGAAATAAAGCACCAGTTCGACGCGCGCCTGGGTCCGCGTCCTCCACAGCCGGTAAATGAAGTCGCCACGCACGTGGCCGCCGCGGGACAGCGTATAGGCGCCGCCCATCATGAACATGGTGCCATAGGTGATGTAAGAGAGGTCGAATGCCCAGCTGGTCGGTGCGTTGAAGCCATAACGCACCAACACCTCGTAGCCTACACCGATTGCCATGACCAGGATCAACCAGGCAAAGGCCTTGCCGAACCAGGCCGACAGGCGATCGGCGAACTGTATATAGCCAAGCATCGCTCTTCCTCAGATCGGAAATTCAGGTGATCACCAATCAGCAATACGCGGCGGCGTCGTCCAAACGCCGTCGCGTAACACTAAGATTCCAGCTCGATTACATCTTCAGCTTGCCCGGAAAATAGTGGTCATATGCCAGTGCGAGGTCCGGTGAATTCATCAATTCGTAGAATACGACGCGATCAACCCAGGCGCGCTGGCTGTCAAGCACCTTCTTCATGTAGGGGTCTTTTTCGAGATCGGGGATGATCTCGTCCCAGGCCTTCAGCTGCGCGCTGAGGATATCCTTCGACGTACGGTGTACCGTGACGCCTTCTTTCGTCTGCAGCTCCTGCAGGTCCTTCGAGTAGTTGTCGAGGGCGGTAGCCGTATTCGCGGTGCTTGCCGACTCTACGCCGAACTGCAGGATGGCCTTCAGGTCGTCATCGAGATCATCGAACGAGTCCTTATTGAACAGGAACTCGAAGCTCTCGCTCGCCTGGTGGTATGACGAAAGATAGTAGTTCTTGGCCACGTCCTGTGCGCCGAAGCGTCGGTCAGATGACGGATTGTTGAACTCGAACGCATCGATCACGCCACGCTCCATGGCGGGTACGATCTCGCCGCCCGGCAGCTGCGCGACGCTCATGCCCATCTTTTGCAGCAGGTCGGCCGCCAGGCCCACGGTGCGGTATTTAAAGCCGTTCAAATCCGAGGCCTTGTTAACCGTGCCCTTAAACCAGCCAAACGGCTGCGCGGGCATCGGAAAACCAAGGAAGCCGTAAACGTTTAACCCCATCATGTCCTGGGTCAGTTCTCGATACAGTTCCTTGCCACCGCCAACGTTGAACCAGGCCAGCATGTGCGTCGCGCTGCCGCCGAATACCGGGCCGGTACCAAACAGCGAGGCGGCCTTGTTCTTGCCGTACCAGTAAACCGGCACAGTATGCGCGGCGTCTATCACCCCGTCGTTGACGGCGTCCATGACCTGGAACGCTCCGACTACGGCACCCGCCGGTAACAGATCGATCTTTAATCGGCCGCCGGACATACGTTCGACGCGCTCCACATACTCCCGCGCGAAATCCATCCAGATGTCGGACGAAGGCCACGAGGTCTGCATCTTCAGGACTTTCGGTGCCGCCGCGGTGACTACAGCCGGCGCTCCAATGGCGCCAGCTGCGATACCCGCCGTCGCCGCCAAGCCCGTCTTTAAGAATTTACGTCTACTATTCGGTTCGACAGTCGAATCAACCTCGACCGCGCTCTTCTGCTTATCTTGGGTCATTTCACTCCTCCAGTGTTAGCGTTGCGACTGTCGGTTCGTGCGATCAGAGGCAACGAAATCGTATCGCCGTTTTTTCGTTAGTCAGGGAAAACAATTCGGGTGCCCAAGCTTTGCGCACCGCGACTCGCCATACGTCGAATCAATCATGTAATTTTATTGTCCGAGTTTCACGCGGGCGCGTGATCGCTAAGCCGGGCGCGCATTCGTTAATAAGTTCGAAATTCTCGCCCAACCAAGCGGAACACAACCGAACCTGATGTCGATCCCGAAAAGGCCAGCTGCCGGTGAACTGGAGCCGGCATGCACAGCGGCATGAGTTCTCCGCGCCCTCGCGCAACCACACGTCGTTGCTCGCGAAATTGTCGCCCCTGATATTTTCAGTGTTTTTCAAAGGATGCTAGTCGCTTTATTACTTATTCTAGGCCTGACCCTTAAGAAATCCCGTATTGAAAGCCACGGAACCTTTGTATCAGTCTGCAAGTCACCCCACGTCAACATCGCCCTGAGAGACGCTGAATTCGGCTTGATAAGGATTAGGGTTAATACGTAGTCATTACAAAGAGTAGTCCGAGTACGTACAATCGTCCAGTAAGCTGATGCTCGCGAACTGGGCCGACCAGTCAATAAGAAATCAGTAAAATATTGAACATGCCGAGGACGCGGGCGACAAGGCGTCGACTACATCTGGGTTAGGCAGGTCTTTCTTTCGGCCCGTTTTACCCGCAACAACCACCTCTGGCGAGCTTCAGACGAACTTCGACGCGTTCAGCCAGAAGTGCGCACCGATGCTGGCAATATAGCCGAGCAGGATCGCCCAGGACCATTTCAGGTGGGCGAAGAACGTGTAGGTACCGCGTGCCTGACCCATGACGGCAACTCCCGCCGCGGAGCCGATGGAGAGCATGGACCCGCCCACGCCGGCTGTCAGTGTGACCAGCAACCATTGCCCCTCATTCATGACCGGGTTCATCGACAGTACGGCGAACATGACCGGAATGTTGTCGACCAGCGACGACAGGAATCCCACGACGATATTCGCGGTGGTCGCACCCAATTCACCGTACATGAGAACCGAGGTCAGCTCCAAATAACCCAGCGTGCCAAGCCCACCCACGCACAGAATGATGCCGTAGAAGAACATCAGGGTATCCCACTCGGCACGCTCCAATGACTTGAAGATGTCGGAAGGAGCCGGGACCGTGGGATCGCCTGGCGGCGATTCCTGGTCGACATCGAGCGCCTCGGCGCCCATGCTCTCATAAGCGACACGTAAAAAACGCGAATCGCGTTGCGCCAGTACATAGGCATACATCTTCAGCAAACCAAGCCCCATGATCATGCCAAGCACCGGCGGCATATGCAGAAAGTTGTGCGCGCAGACAGCCATGGCAATGGCGCCCAGGAACAAGCCCGAGATCACCATCGCGCCCGGCTTGAGGCTGACCGACGCCTCGATCGCCGGTGGCTTGCCCTTGGGAACCACGCTGAACATGATGGCTGCCGGTACCAGCCAGTTGATCGCCGACGGCAGGAACAGAACAAAGAAATCCTGAAACGGCAACACGCCTTTCTGCCATACCATCAGTGTCGTGATGTCACCGAACGGACTGAACGCTCCACCGGCATTGGCGGCCACCACGATATTGATACAGGCCACCACGACAAAGCGCCTGTTGCTGCCGCCCACAGCCATCGCCACCGTCGACATCAGCAGCGCGGTGGTCAGATTGTCGGCAATGGGTGAAATAGCGAATGCCAATACCCCGGTAATCCAGTAGATGGTGCGCAATGAAAACCCCTGCGATACCAGCCACACGCGCAACGCATCGAATACACCGCGTTCCTCCATCGCGTTGATGTAGGTCATGGCAACCAGCAGGAACAGGAACAACTCGCCGAATTCCAGCAGGTTATGCGTTGCCGCCGCGCCTGCTAGAGTTGGGTCTCCGTGAGCCGATACAGCAATCGCGACCAGGATCCAGATCAGCCCGGCGGCGATCATCATGGGCTTCGACTTGCGCAAGTGCAGCGATTCTTCGGCAATCACCAGCGCATAGGCGGCCACAAATATCAACAGGCACAGATACCCGGCCCAGTGATTGGTCAGTGACATCGTACCGGTCGCAGCCAGGGCAGGGCCGGAAATCAGCACTGCAACCAAGGACAGTGGCAGTGACCGGATCGCCGAGCTACCCGGTTTGTGCGTGGTGGATCGCATAGATTGTTTGCTCATGCCGCCGTGGTATTCAGAAGCAGATGCGTGCCGATGCTGGCCACATAGCCCAATGCGACAACCCAACTCCAGCGCAGATGAGCGATGAAGGTATACAGGCCATTGGTTTGGCCCATCACCGCTACGCCGGCAGCCGAACCAATGGACAACAAAGATCCTCCGACACCCACCGTCAGCGTCACCAGCAGCCATTGCTCGTGACCCATGGCGGGTTGCATGCTCAGCACGCTGTACATGACCGGCACGTTTTCAACCAGGGAGGACAGGATGCCCAACAGCGTATTGGCCGCTGTCGGGCCAAGTTGCCCGTACAGAAACTCGGATGTCACCAGCAGGTAGCCCATCGCCGCCAGCCCACCGACCGATAGCAGAATGCCCAACAAAAACATCAGCGTGTCCCACTCCGACATTTCCAGCGAGCGAAAGATATCGAACTTCGTGGCCTCATCCGTTGCGCCGTTACGCGGGAAATGGGGCACGCCTTTGCGCTTCAGTGCGTAGCCGTACAACTTGAGCAGACCCAGGCCCGTCATCATGCCAATCGCGGCCGGCAGGTGCAGGAAGTATTCGAAACAGACCGCCAAGACCAGCGTGACAATGAACAGACCAATCACTACCCACGCGCCTTCCTGTAGCGGCGTCTTGTTCACGCTGACCTGCGGTGCGCATACTGGAACGGATATCGACAGGACAACAGCGGGAATAACCCAGTTGACCAGGGCAGGCGCCGCAAGGTCGAAGAACTCACGGAACTCGACCAGCCCCCGTTGCCAGACCAGAAGCGTGGTGATGTCACCAAAGGGTGAAAATGCGCCGCCGGCATTGGCGGCAACCACGATATTGATGGCACCGGCCACGATCAAGCGGCGCTTGTCCGGCGCAACGGCCACCAGGACCGTGATCATCAGTAGCGCAATGGCGAGATTGGGCAGGAACGGCGAAAGTAAAAACGTTAGCGATCCGGTAATCCAGAAAATCTCGCGCAGGGTAAAGTTCCGACTGACCAGCCATAGGCTCAGACTCCTGAACAACCCGCGTTCGCTCATGGTATTGACATAGGTCATCGCCGCCAGCAGGAACAGGAACAACTCTATGTAATGCTCCAGATTCAAACGGAACAGCGCTTCGGCGGTATGGCTATCCCCGCTGCCGGCATAGGCAATCGCCACGAATACCCAAATGAGGGCGGCCGCCACGAGCATGGGTTTCGATTTCTTCAGGCTCAGTGGAGCTTCACCGGCAACCAACAGGTAGGCGACGGCAAAGGCTACAAGACTCATCACACCCGTCCACTGACCGGTGAAATCGGTCAGTGTCGGCTCACTCTGGCTTGCCGGCACGGCGCCGCTGAGCAGCGCGAGAACGGCGATGGCCATGGTTCGCTCTATCAAATAAGGCATCGTCTCGAGTATACGGAAAACAATAGGTCTTTCCCTAGCCCGCACTAATCGCGAATCCGCTACCGTCCAAAGCCGGATCGATAGGCCGTTCGGCCAACGGCGACGCCGTCTCCCGCCGTAGGGTGTCGCAACACCCGTTCTCCCAACCGGGTTAGCCTGCATGTTGCACCGGTATCCGGGATGATCGCGCCGGCCAGGTGCGTTCGGACGCCGCCCTGGAGGGAAAACCATGGCCGTAGCTATGGTTTGAGTGAAGGGCAAGTCCACGCGTGCCTGGACCAGCGAGGGCCCGGATAGATCGGCGACGGGGGACAAACTGTACTTTCGAGAATGCGCCCCGCACAGGACTTCCGCCGCATCTCTGCCGATTCATTCGCGCCGTCCCCGATCGGCTGGTGCAACATACAGGTAGGCAGAGAGAATCAAATCAACGCAAACGGTGGCTTGCTCAGCCCTTCCCGAATCGACGGCCAGCGCCCTTACACAGGTTCCAGCGGTATCGCCTGCGGCCGGGCCGTCGCGGTGGCCCAAACCATCGACGACAAAAACCTTGTCACCACGAGACACCGGAGCAGTTGATCTTGAGCAAGCGGATCCGGTCGTCGTTTGGTGAAGTATTGAGTCGGATCCCATGGCGCCGACACATCCTTCGACAACAAGAACCAACTTCTGTGACAACCGAACATTTGAAGACGGCACCACACGCATACCGTCGGGCGGCCATTCCAATTGTCGCCTTGATCTTGGCATTCCTGTACGCGCACCCTCTCCGAGCCGCTCAACCCCCGCTGGACACCGCGCCAGGCAAGGTGACCGTGCAACCGTCGATCGATTGGCATCGCGTCTACGACAGCAATGTTTTTGCAACCGAGTCGGATACGATCGACGATTGGATTAATATCGTCGAACCACGTCTGCTGCTCATCCGCGAAGACCAGCAGGTTTCCCTCGAACTCGACCTGGGGGCGGCGCTGGGCCGATACGACGAACAGTCGAGAGAAAACTACGACGACTACTGGCTGGGATTTGAACTACGCAACGACCTGGGGGCGCGAACGCGGTTTTTTGGCGGCTTCGAGTACCGCGCGGAACACGAGGGCCGCGACTCGCCGAACAGCGATATCAGCGGCGTCTCCCCAACGCCGCTCGACTCGCGCATTGCGCAGGCTGGTCTGCTGCACAAGGCAGAAACGTTTCAGTTAAGGGTCGGCGGCATGTATGAAATGCGGCGCTTCGACGACGTCGCGAGCGCCGGTGGGATTCTGGTGAATGCCGATCGCAATCGTGATCACTACGGCTTGGGCTCACGCCTCAGCCACGTCGTGAATCCAACGACCAACCTGTTCACGCAAGTAATGTACGACAAGCGCGCTTATCAACGCGACCGGGACCGCGACGGATTCGTGCGTGATTCATACGGTTACCGGGCCGCCGCCGGCGTTCGGCATCGCAGGCATACCGGCCTGCTTATTGAGGCCTTTGTCGGCGGCCTGACCCAAAACTACCAAGACGAGCGGTTTTCAGACGACACGGCGCTGGACTTTGGCGCTCAAATCGACTGGCGGGTGCGACCTGCGACCCGAATCGGCATCACCGCCACGCGCAGCCTGGAAGAGACCATCGAGCGCGATGCCTCCGGCTATCTTGTTTCCGAGATCGATATCAAGCTGCAACAAGACCACCAACACGAACTGTCGACCGAAATCAACGGCTACTGCGGCTATCTGGACTATAGGGGGATTGCCCGGCGTGACCACGTGGTCGGTTTGGGTGGCACCATCAAGTACTCCTTGTCACGGTCGTTTTCGATTGCTGCTCGCTACAACTGGCTCTATCGCGACACTACAGGCGTAACGCCGACCGATTCGCTACCGGGCCGGAGCTTGGACTATCGACGACACACGTTGTCGCTGACACTGACCGCGCAGTTACCTTAACGGCTACCGGCCCACGGTGTTCGTTGAATGCGCGTCGCTGAGAGAGCTACATGCGTATGGGTTGGCGGAGCTTGCTGCGCGACCGCGCAATGCCAACGGCGACGCGGGTGTGCCTCAACGCAGCAGCGCTTCGATCGTTCGCCGCGAAATGAAGACGCTGCTATTCAAGGAATACCCGGTACCCGTTCTCCGGTGCGAACTCACCGACCGCCTCTCCCGCTACGCGCCGACCCGCCGAATCCACCGCGCGGTCTGCCGCTCGGGCCGAAGGCGTCACCTTCGGTCCGACGACGCTGTTGCCGCGATTCGAATCCCATGCCAAACCACGTCCAAGTCTCGTCCTGCCCCACGGTATCAGGCGCTTCTGCTGCGGTGGTGTCGGTGTCCGTGTCAACGACGCCGGACACTTGCTCCTGGCCGGCGACCGGACCGGCCAGGACCGCAAGTGCTGAGCATACGATGAAAGGATGTTTTGCGTTCATACGATTTCATTACGCCGCTGCAGCGGTATCAGCGTCTTCCACCTCGCATACTACCACCGCCTTGTCGACTGGAGGCTCCGCCCAAACCCGAACCGCCGCCCTGACGACCCGGACCGCCGAAGGCGGACTGTCCCTGACTAGCGCCTTGATCACTTCGCAGCCGCTCCCGGGTTCTAGTGCGCTGCCGCTCCTTTTCCTGCTGACGCTGCGCGTCCGCCTCCAGGCTGTCTCGGTCGAGACGGAGCCTGCGCTGCGTCTGCGTCGCGGTTTCTGACCGGGTCTGAACCTGCGCCGCTTCATTCGCCGACAGTTGAATCCGCTCTTGCCAGCGAAGACGCGCCTCGTCAGCGTTCGCAACTGCACTCAAAGCGCCCAGCCCAAGAATCACCACACCAAAACTCGTTACAATAATAGTCTTCATAGTGCTTGACCTTCCTCAGTGTTCCGTTTGCCACAATCGTTATGCTAGACATGGCTTGTTTCCCGGTCGTTTCCGGATCAGACCAATATGTAACAAAGTGTTTCGTTGCCGGTTCCCGGTAGTTTTTTCATGCGCCGCGGCGTTAGAGTCGAATCATGAAAAGCGGCAATAACAGCCTGTTAGTGGTCGATGACGACCCCAAACTTCGCGATCTGGTCGCGCGCTATCTGGGCAAAGAAGGGTTCGATGTCGAAACCGTCGGGGACGCCTCGGCAATGGACGCCTACCTAGCGCAACGACGGCCGGACCTGATCATTCTGGATCTGATGCTGCCCGGTGAGGACGGATTGTCCATCGCCAGGCGTTTGCGCGTCGATGGTGGGCCGCCCATCATCATTCTGTCGGCGCGCGGCGAAGATATCGATCGCATCGTCGGCCTGGAGATGGGCGCCGACGACTATCTCGCCAAACCGTTCAATCCGCGCGAACTCCTGGCCCGTGTCCGCGCAGTGCTGAGGCGCAACGATTCCGAGTCGGGTGAATCGGTCGAACGCGAGCCGGCCATCGTATTCGGCGATTTTCACCTCGACCTGGTGAGCCGTCGCCTGCTGCACAACGCAAAGGAGGTCGAACTGACCGCCGGTGATTTCGATCTGCTCGAGGCGCTCGCGCAACACCCCAACCGCGTGCTGAGCCGCGACCAACTGGTGGATATCATCAAGGGCTACGACCGCTCACCGTTCGACCGCAGTATCGATGTGCGGGTGACGCGCCTGCGGCGCAAGATCGAGCGCGATGCCAGTCACCCGATCTTCCTGCGAACCGTGTGGGGCAAAGGGTATATGTTCACGCCCAAGGGCGACCGGAACTCCGGATAGTTCGGATGTCGTTCAATCTGTTTCAGCGCACGGCGCTCACCCTGACTGCCGGGCTCGCGCTCTATGCCGCCTTTTCGGTACTCGTGGTGAAGCTCCTCGTCGTGCAGCCGGTAACCGAACGTGCGGCGCAGGAACTGGCCGCATTGGTCGAGCTTTCGGCGAAGGTGTGGATCGAGCTGCCGCCTTGGACGCGCGAAGACTTCGAGGCCGAAATGCGCGAACGGCATGGCCTGCGCATCGGCCAGGCCGAGAGCGAGCTGGCGGAAGTGGTGAATCATCAGGATTTTCTGACGCGCCTGGAAAGCGCCCTGGCGGCTCGCTTCGATAGTCACCACCACATTCTATATGACAGCAACAACCCCGACTGGTACTGGATCGACGTACCCATCGCCCAGCAGCGACTGCGTCTCGGATTCGAGCAAGCGCGATTACGCCAACAGCTGCCGACCGCCGTGGTACTGGTAGTCGGAGCCGGCGCGTTGTTCGTACTGCTTACCACTTTGCTGGTCGTACGCCGGGTGACCCAACCCCTGTCGCGCCTGTATCGCGCCGTGCAAAGCCTGGGGCACGGCGAGTCGTTTAGACCGGTTCCGGAATCCGGTGCCACCGAACTCGCCGCATTGGCCCGGCAGATCAATCGTACCGAGTTCGAAGTCCGCGAACTGGTGGCCAATCGCACGACGCTCTTAGCCGGGATCTCCCACGATCTTCGAACACCTATCGCACGGATGCGGCTGGAATTGGAACTGCTGGAGGACCAGGCAGACCCCGCACTGGTCGAGGGCCTGCGCAGTGACCTGGTTGAAATGAACGAATTGATCGGCCGAGTGATGGAACTCGCACAAGGACTGGAACGACACGAACCGGGCACCAGCCAAGTGGCGGAAGTCCTGAATACGCTGGCGCTGGACTACGCCCGCAACGGGGTTTCGATCGCCTGTCAAATACCCGATGCATGCGAGATCCCCGTCCACCCCAGTATTCTTCGCCGGGTGGTGGGAAATCTGCTCGACAACGCGGTCCACTACGGGGCGGGCAAACCGATCGAGATCCTTGCCGCATGTCGATCGCAACAGATCGAGATCACGGTGCGCGACCACGGACCGGGGATACCCGACGATCAACGCACGGCGGTGCTGCGCCCGTTCTATCGCCTCGAAGGCTCCCGCAGCCGCGACACCGGCGGGAGCGGACTGGGCCTTGCCATCGTTGATCAACTCTGCAAGGCCTACGGCTGGTCGTTAGGCCTGGTACAGGCAGAGGGCGGCGGGCTGGCAGCACGCATTCGTATTCCCGTAACGACGGACAGCCTGGGAGCGAGTTCCGATTGATGCGGTCACGAAACATTCCGTTACAGTTTGGTGCCGCTGCGAAATCCCCGAGAAACATCTATCGGCTCAAATGAAAAGCGTGGGACGGTTATGCGATTCAACCGTTTGATGACTCCCAACCGCCAGGTTCCCTCTGGCACTTGCCGACCCGGTCCCCCTTCCGGGTCGGCACTTTATTGCCGACCATCCGCGCTGCGACCTTGGTGCAACCGCTGCCTCGCAACACGAGGACTCGCAGCGTTCGAGACGCAAACGGTTCGTGAGGTCGACACAACTCCCCCACTGTTCTACAGATTAGAACAGTATTTTCCCCTTCCTACCCTGGTTCAGGAGGTTTACCACCGTATATGATTCGCGACTTGTTGGTCGCACCCCACCCCGCCGCGATGGTGGCGATCGATAGTGTTGTCACGGCAGCGCCCCGACTAAGGCGGTGCACAATGCGCGATCCGCAAGGGGAAAAGTATCCGTGGTGTTGCTCAACAACCGACAATCCTGGGGCTGGGTCAGTATCGCGCTGCATTGGTTGATTGCATTGACCCTGTTCGGCCTGTTCGGTCTGGGTCTCTGGATGACCGGCCTGGACTACTACGACCCGTGGTACCGGCGCGCCCCTGACCTGCACCGCAGCATCGGAATGCTGCTGCTCCTGGCGATCGCCATCCGGCTGATGTGGCGATGGCTGAGCCCGATGCCGGAACGCCTTTCAGATCGCGTTGGTTGGGAACCTTTACTGGCCAGCATCAGTCATTCTCTGCTGTACCTTGTTCCATTGGCCCTGGTGGCCAGCGGCTATCTCATCTCCACGGCGGACGGGCGCGCGGTGGCGGTCTTCAACTGGTTCGAAATACCCGCTGCCTACACCGGAATCGAGCAACAGGAAGAGGTGATGGGCGATGTCCACGAAATCCTGGCCTGGACCCTCATGGGCGTCACCGTGGTGCATGCAATCGGTGCTCTCAAACATCATTTCATCGACGGGGACCGTACGCTCATCCGGATGCTGCGCCCCGAATTCAACTCCGGACACAAAGGAAAGCAACAATGAAACTGACGACTTTGGCCCGCGTTGCGGCACTGGCTTTGCTGGCCACCTCATTGCCGGCACAAGCACAACGCTACGTCATCGATACCAAGGGCGCGCATGCGTTTATCCAGTTTAAGATCCCGCATCTGGGGTACAGCATGCTGTTGGGGAGGTTCAATACCTTCGAGGGCGAATTCACCTACGATGAGGACAACCCCGGTGCAGCGAAGATCGCCGTAGACATCGACGTTCAAAGCATCGATTCCAACCACGCCGAACGTGACAAGCACCTTCGCGGTAGAGATTTCCTTGCCGTGGACGAGTACCCTTCGGCACGCTTCGAGAGTACCAGCTTCAAGGAACTGGGTGGCAATCAGGCGGAAATGACCGGCAATCTCACGCTACGCGGCGTGACCAAGCCGATCTCGATCGCGGTCAATCATATCGGACACGGTCCGGATCCATGGGGCGGTTACCGCCGGGGCTTTGAGGGCAGAACCACGCTTAAGCTCGCTGACTTCGGCATCGACTACAACCTGGGTCCGGCCTCACGCGAGGTCGATCTCTACCTCAGTATCGAGGGTATCCGCGAGGCGACACCCCCGATTCTCCCGCAGTAGAGGAAATAGCCGCTGGGCAAGGTGTGACCGTTATTCCAGTAGCATATCGCAGCGCGACGAGGACCGGCCAAGGAAGGCCGGGCAAAATGCGCCCCGCGGACGGTTAATGCGGCGTTGCGTCGCGTTTTGCCGAGAGGGACCGGCTCCGTAGACGATCTTCACCGCGCCGCAGCACAACACCAAAAGGCGCGCGGACGCGCCGCTCAAGCCTCCGGCTTCTGCGGGTCGCCAACGCCATGGTGCCAGGACGGACGCCGCGACCAGAATCGCGCCGGACACGACGCCTGCTCTTCAGAAAAACTTCTGCAAATCAAAATGATAAACACACTGCAAACAACTGCAAGGACCCCAGCCAGTATCGATAAAATATCCAAATTCATGTTGCTATCCCAAAGTATGATCAAGTTTGTATTTTTGTTATCGACCGTTAATGCGACGAGTGAAATGACCGCCGTCAATTGGGGTTAACCCTATACTTTTTATTCGCGAATCCGGTACGAGATCAATCGAGCCAGACGCATGCCTTCAGACTCTGACCGTCCTGTCGACCGTTGCCCATTTGGAGAGTCCCCGAGTGAGCATCACCCGGTTGCGCTCCGTCGACCGGCAATCACTCGATCGCAAGAATCGGGTGTCTACGCGCAGCAATGGAGGCTACAGTCAGGCCAGTTTCGGACAACCTCCCGGGCACCACCGTGGTAACGACCTCAGGCCAGAAAACGACCGAGTACCAACGCATAGCAGAAGCCATACGGTTTTTGCGTGCTCACCGCAGAAACCAACCGAACCTCGCCGCGTTGGCGAAACACCTGGAACTGAGCGAGTATCACGTCCAGAAGCTGTTCAGCCGCTGGGCAGGAATCAGCCCGAAACGTTTCCTGCAGTACCTGACGGTCGAGTTCGCCAAAACACAGATGAACACGACCGGCGATTTGCTCGCCTTGTCGCTGGAGGCCGGTCTATCCGGTCCCGGGCGGCTGCACGATTTGTTCGTCACCATGGAGGCCATGACACCGGGCGAATTCAAACGGGCCGCCGCCGGCGTGCGAATCCGCTACGGCGTTGGCGAAACCCCCTTTGGACTGGCCTTGGCTGCAACCACCTCGCGCGGCATCTGCCACTTGACGTTCATCGAAGCCGACGCAGAGGCGCTGGCGGTCTCGCAGCTGATGGAGAACTGGCCCACGGCGCGATTCGAACACCGGCCGGCCGAAAGCGAGCGATTGCTGACCCGGATTTTCGACCATTCACCTACCGAACGACCGCAACCACTGGCGCTGTGGATTTCCGGCAGCAATTTTCAGATTCAGGTCTGGCGCGCGCTGTTGCAGATTCCTTTCGCCGGATTGCTCAACTACCGGCAATTGGCGCAACAACTCGGCATGCCCAAGGCCGCCCGCGCGGTGGGTAACGCGGTCGCCGGCAACCGTATCGCCTATCTGATTCCGTGCCATCGGGTTTTACGACAAACGGGGCACTTCGGTAAATATCGCTGGGACGCGGACAGAAAAGCCGCGCTCGTCGCCTGGGAAGCGGCGCGAGGTCTGTCCGAATGCCAAAGATCACGGTGACGCCGCCGTGTCGATGCCCACCGGCAGGCGTGCAGCTCGCTGTTTGGTTTGGCATATAGGCCGGCAACCGGTCCCAATTTACCGCGCCGCCACTGCTGGCGGCGCTGTGGGGGGATCCTTTCTCTTCATACACAACACCGCACCTGAGCCGGGTCCGATTTGGCTGCTCGAATTGCGAGTTCTGATCGCCGGACTGGTACTGCAGCCCATATCGTCGTCCAAAACCAGTTGCCCGCGCTCAAATCGCGTGCTCCCCGGCTATACCGGTCGCCGGTGCCCTGAACGCCGCCCTGCCATTCACTCTGCTGGCCTATGCGTCGATCGAACTCGCGGCCGGGCTCGCAGCGCTACTCAACGCGACCGTGACGATATGCGGCCAGCACCAGCCCGCCCACGGCGACAATCGGGCCGGGGGTTCGGGCGCCGGCACCATGCAACCGTCCTCAGGAAAGGTGCAGGCCGGATCCGGAACCGCGTAAGGGGAGGGAAACTCCAAATCGGCATCGCCTTCGATCAAGCCGTGGGCGATATTATGACTGTGGTCGGTCTGCTCGGGGCCGAGGTAGCAGAGCATGCACCGCGCGGTCCGGGCGAAGGGGTGGGAGCCGAAGCCCTCCGGGTTTCTGGCGCTGCCTATCCGCCGCGACGCGGCCATGGAGACAGCCCCGTCGTCCGGTTGCAAGCGTCGGGTCGATGTAAAATTGCGTTAAAATGTGCGCTTCTCCGCACGGGTGGTATGTAAGTGCAAAGTCGGCAAGCCGGTCAGTGCCGGTTGTTCGATACGACAAACCCGATTCCGGTGATTACAGTGGTTCGTTTACCGCGTCGAATTGGTTAGACATGATCGACCGCAAGCTCTCCGTCGCCCCCATGCTCGATTGGACCGACCGCTACTGCCGGTATTTTCTCCGGCTTTTGTCCAAGCGCACCCTGCTCTATTCGGAGATGATTACGACGGGCGCGATCCTGCGCGGCGACCGCGCCCGGTTTCTGGACTTTCACCCGGCGGAACACCCGGTCGCGCTGCAACTCGGCGGCGGCGACCCGCGGGAACTCGCGGAGTGTGCCCGCGCGGGATCCGACTGGGGTTACGACGAGATCAACTTGAACGTCGGCTGTCCGTCCAACCGTGTCCAATCGGGCCGCTTCGGCGCCTGCCTGATGGCGGAACCGGCGTTGGTCGCGGAGTGCGTCGCGGCCATGCGCGAGGTAAGCGCGGTTCCCGTAACGATAAAGCACCGGATCGGCATCGATGAGCGCGACACATACGAGGAACTGGCGAGCTTTGTCGAGACCACCTCCACGGCCGGCTGCCGCACCTTCATCGTACACGCCCGAAAAGCCTGGCTGCAGGGGCTCAGCCCCAAGCAGAACCGGGAGATTCCGCCGTTGAAATACCAAACCGTCTACCGGTTGAAAAGGGATTTTCCGGCCCTTGAGTTCGTGATCAACGGCGGGTTCAGGACCTTGGACCAGGTCAAAAGGCAGTTGACGCGACTCGACGGCGTCATGATCGGTCGCGAGGCCTACGCCAACCCGTGGCTGCTGGCCAACGCGGACCGGGATATCTACGCAGCGTCCGAACACCCCGTCGATCGCCATCGGGTGGTTGCGCAACTGCTGGATTTCGCCGCTGCCGAATGCGCGCACGGTACGCCGCTCAACCGCGTCACGAGACATATACTCGGGCTGTTCCAGGGGCAGCCCGGCGCTCGCGCCTGGCGGCGCTACCTGGCGGAGCACGCGCATCTGCCCGGCGCTGGGCCGGGGGTGATCAGCCGCGCGCTCGCCGCTGTGCCGAGGGTGGATCAGCCGGGCTGAGGGTTCACCAACTCGCTATATCCACATCCTGTACAGTGAGCACGCCCATTTCAAGAACGCCTACGGCACGCTGATCCGTACTCGCATGGACTGGTTCTTTATCTCCCTGATCTGCGCTTTCAGCCTGGCATCGGCAGACGCCGCCACCAAACGGACGATGGCCAGCGCCGATCTGCGCCAGATTGTACTGCTGCGTATTGGGGCACCCGGTATTTTACTGGCACCGGTCGCCTTGTCGGGCCCGTTGCCGCCGCTGACCAGCGGGTTTTGGGGTTGGATGCTCCTGCTGGTGCCCCTGGAAATAGTCGCGACGGTTTTGTACATGCGGGCAATTCGGGACTTCCCGTTGTGGACGACCCTACCCTACCTGGCATTCACGCCGTTGTTCGTCGTGGTGACCGGCTGGTTGATTCTCGGTGAACGCCTGCGCGCGACGGGTCTGCTCGGCATCGTGTTGATCGTCATCGGCTCCTGGTTGTTGAACGTGCGTTCCACCGGATCGGCACTTCGCGAAATCTGGGCCCCGTTGCGGCACGCTGCGCGCAACCCCGGCGCACGGCTGATGCTGCTGGTGGCGCTGATCTATGCGGTGACCTCCGTTGGCGGCAAGGCCGCGCTGCAATGGATGCCCGCCGCTAGGCTCGGTGCCTTTTACTTCTTCGTGGTCGGCGTCACGACTTTGATCGTTTTCGGCGCGGCGCGTCCGCCAAGCATGACGGAACTGCGGCGGTATCTGTGGCCCGGTCTGATCGTCGCCGGACTGTCGTCTGTGATGATCGTGACCCACTTTCTTGCCCTGGAACGGATAGAAACCGCATATATGATTGCGGTCAAACGCAGCAGCCTGTTGTTCGGCATCGTCTACGGTGCGCTGCTCTTCGGCGAAACGCGATTGCGGCAGAACCTGCTCGCCGGCGGCCTGATGGTCACGGGCATCGCGTTGATAGTGGTCTGAGTCCAACGGCGCAATCTACCCGACCGATCGAATCGACCCGAAGGCGCGTTCAACGCACGATGCGCTGTAGCAGGTCATCGAGTTCCAACGGCAAATCGGGGCTGACCCGGATACTTGCCGCCAATTCGAAGTAGCTCAGCGGTTCGCGCGCCTTCAGCTGGGCGTCGAGCACCTCGAGATCGGCGTCCGACGCGTCATCGTGGCGCGCCAGCCGCTCCGCCACGCGCTGCCGCAGCAACGGTTCCGGCGCTTCGCAGTCCAGGATCACGAAAGGCACGTCCAGGCGCTCGGCCAAGCCCGAAAAGCGACCCCGGTGCTCCCGTTTCAGAAATGTCGCATCCACGATGGCGACGAAGCCAGCTTCGACGATCTCCTGCGCCAGTTCTTCCAGCCGCACATAGGTCCGCTCGGTCATATCAGCCGAATAAATGCCGGCATCGAAACCGGTCACGATATCGGACCGCGGCGAGATGCCGGCAAGGCGCTTGCGCTCGACGTCTGAACGCAGGCGGACCGCCGGTATGTGATCCAGCAGTTTCCCGGTCATGGTGCTCTTGCCGGCTCCGGACACACCCTGGGTGATGACCACGGCGCGCGGACTGGGATGCGTGAAGGCTTCCGCGAGACGCATGTAACGGCAGAACTCGGCGATCTCCCGTTCACGCCAAGCCGGTGCCAGATCGCTCTGCGTGATCCGGATCGCGGCCACCTTGGCCCGCACCATGGCGCGATAGACCTGATAGAAACGCAGCACCCGCAGACCGGCGTAGTCACCGGTCAGCTGGAGGTAGCCGTCCAGCAGCCAGCGCGCCAGGTCCGCCCGACCGACGCGAGTCAAATCCATGGTGAGAAAGGCGAGATCGCTCATGGTGTCGATCCAGCGCAATTCCGCGCTGAATTCGATACCGTCGAACACCACCGGCTCGCCGCCAATCAGGGCAATGTTGCCCAGATGAAGGTCGCCGTGGCACTCGCGCACGTAACCGCCGGCCCGGCGCTGATACTGCACTTCGCGCAGATCACGCTGGCGCGCCCTCGACCATACCGCCAGACGATCGAGAAAACGCCGGTCGCCGCCGCGATGCGCGCGTATCTGGCTGAAGTTCTGCGCCACCGGCCCGATGATCGCCTCCGGCGTGCCGTAGTGGAACTTCTCCGGACACGGTGCCGCATCACTGTGAAACCTAGCGATGCGCCAGGCGAGTTTCTCCACCAGTCCGCGATCCAGTTTCTCGACGTGATTCGACAGTATGGCGTCGGGGTCGAAGCGGTGCATGTGCACCGCCCAATCGATGGCAGTCCCGTCACCGCCGGGGCGCGGCGCGGTTTCGGTGCCGGTAATCGCCAGCGCGCGCAAATAGACCTGCGGTGCAAGCCGGCGGTTGAGCCGCACCTCTTCTTCGCAGGCGCGGCGGCGTTTTTCCAATGTCGAGTAGTCGAGAAACCCGAGGTTTACGGGTTTCTTGATCTTGTAGGCGTCCTTGCCGGCGAGAACGACCGTCGAGATGTGCGTATCGATGCGTTGACGATGCCCGCCACCCTGCGGCCAGGCCTGCTCGTCGAGCAAGGCCTTGATTAGGATTTCGTGTGCTTCAATTGTATCGACCATCTGCGCGGGAGTACCGTTGACCATTGACAATATATTAGATATTCATTATTTTCTTGGATCTTACAGCCGCCGCATGACTTGCGCGGCCAACCGTCGCCAACCTGTTGACTGGAGGATATGCGTATGTCCGTCGAACGTATCGTATTGGCCTTTGCCGGTTTCATGATCTTACTGTCGCTGGCTCTGGGCGTATCGGCCAGCCCCATCTTCCATCACGAATACTGGTTATGGTTCACCGCCTTTGTCGGACTGAATCTGCTGCAATCGGCGTTTACGGGGTTCTGCCCGTTGGCCCTGATCCTCAAGAAAATGGGCAAACAGCCCGGTCACGCCTTCTAAATGCCCATCCATTGATCGAACGCGCAACGCCGGCAACACCTGCCGGCGTTATGCATTTTGCCGCAAACACACGTCATACGCACAGCATAGACAGGCGAACGACTCGGTCAATTGGTGCTATTCGTCGGGGTCTAGCGGTTGCGCGTACAAATCGTGCGCGTCGGCGCCGGTGATAACGACCTCGATAAAATCACCCGGGTCCAAATCCCAAATGCCCTCGACGATGATCTGGCCGTCGACCTCAGGAGCCTCTCCGGGGCCGCGGGCGAGGACCCGCTCCGCTTCGACCTGGTCGACGATCACGAGCGTTTCGTGGCCCACGCGCTTCTGCAGCTTGTCGCGGCTGATACGCGCCTGTAGTTCCATGAATCGGGCGCGACGCGCCTCCTGAACCTCGGCCGGTACCGGACCAGGCAGCTGGTTGGCTGCCGCGCCGTCGACCGGCGAATAGGCAAAACAGCCGACGCGGTCGAGTTGAGCGACTTCCAGAAACTCTAGCAGCTGCTGGAAATCGCGTTCCGTCTCGCCCGGAAACCCCACGATAAAGGTCGACCGCACCACCAGATCCGGACACATCTCCCGCCACCGCGCCAGGCGTTGCAGCACTTTGGCCGTCGCTGCCGGCCGTTGCATAGCGCGCAACACCGCCTCGCTCCCGTGTTGCAACGGCATATCCAGGTAGGGCAGCAGTTTACCCTCGGCCATCAACGGGATCAGTTCGTCGACATGCGGGTAGGGATAGACGTAATGCAGCCGTGTCCAGGCCGGCAGGTCGCTCATGGCCTCGACCAGTTCGGTGAGGCGCGTACGCACCGGACGCCCGTTCCAGAAGTCGGTGCGATACTTGAGATCGACGCCGTAAGCGCTGGTATCCTGCGATACGATCAGCAGTTCCCGTACTCCCGCTTCGACCAGCCGCTGCGCTTCGGCCAGGACGTCGCCGGCGGGCCGGCTGACCAGATCGCCGCGCATTGCCGGAATGATGCAAAAGGTGCAGCGATGGTTGCAGCCTTCGGAGATCTTGAGGTAGGCATAGTGCCGCGGCGTCAACTTGATGCCCTGCGGCGGTATCAGGCTGGTAAAGGCGTCGTGCGGCGCCGGAACATGCTCGTGTACCGCCGTCATGACTTCTTCATAGGCATGCGGCCCGGTCACCGCCAGCACGCTGGGGTGAGCGGCGCGGACCTGCTCCGCCCGGGCGCCCAGGCACCCGGTCACGATCACCTGGCCGTTCTCATCCAGCGCCTCACCGATCGCGTCCAGCGACTCCTCCACCGCCGCATCGATAAACCCACAGGTATTGACGATAACCAGATCGGCGCCCGCGTAATCCGGCGAGACCGCGTAACCTTCCGCGCGCAGTCGGGTGAGGATGCGTTCGGCGTCCACCAGGTTTTTCGGACAACCCAGACTGACGAATCCGATTTGGGGCGCGCTGTTGCGGGGCATGGCTCAATGAAGCAACTGAAACAGTTCGCCGCGATACTGCCGCACCAGGTCATGGTCCGCCCCCGGAGTCTCGAACACCGCCGCCAGCGCGCGGCGCGCCCGTCGCTGCTCCCAGCCTTCTCGGCGGCGCAGGATATCGACCAGATCGGCCAGGCTGGCCGTAAAATCGCCGTTGACCAGCGCGAGCGCGGCCAGTTGAAAGCGTGCGTTGTGGTCGTCGGGGTCGGCACGCAGCGTGGCCCGCTGCTCGCTTTCGGCCTCGCCTAGGCATGCGAGGTTCAGGGCGCCTAAGCCTGGTTTGAAATCGATATCAATCTCGTGGCCCGTGCTTGCCGAAGAATATGCGGCATCATTGGTCAAAGGTCCCGTGATTTCCATTAGTACATTCTGGAATTTTATCATGCTACGCATGGTGCGGTCCGAGGCCGGCTAAAGCAAGCGTGCAGGCCGTGAACTCGATAGTCCGATCGCCGCGGCGTGTCCGCAATGGCGACAAAACCCGGTGGTTCGCTCGACAGAGTTTTACTAGTCTTTGACGCAACACAAATCAAGGCGCCGACGTTTTCTGCGACACTTGCCGCGCTGGGTGCCGCATCGTACCAAAGCCAATCGCGGTCTGTGCAAACCGTTGCGTTCGAGGCGAGATTGCTATTGCGGCGCACTTGGGAATCAGGGCAACTGGAGCAGATCGAGATGAAAAATACCTTCTTCTGTGCGGTCGGAAAAGTCTGCACCGGGCTGCCGGGCGCATGCATTATCCTGCAGATGATCCTGGTCGTGGTTCTGGCGAGCGTGTTGGGTTATGTGTTCGTCACTCAGGAGCTGCTCGGCTAGCCGCCTCGGCATTCTCCCGCCTCGCGCATACGACCCGCCACTCCAGGCGCTCGCAAACACGCATGACTTGACGAAATCGAGCCGGCCTTTTAGGCTCCACGTCCCGTGACAGGTGCCAGCCATGCGGCTGGATAATCGGGAAGTCGGTGAGAATCCGACACTGCCCCCGCAACGGTAGATTGGGATCGCAACTCGCACCGGGACGCTGTGTTCATGCAGCCGACCGAGCCACTGTGTCAATCACGGGAAGGCGCGAGCCGACGCGTTGATGCCCAACAGTCCGGAGACCGGCCTGTCATTCCACCCGATAGCTGTCGGTGCGGGTGTGCACTGGCTGGAGATCTCAAATGAAGTATTTGGTTCCCTGGGGGTTACTCGCGACCTGCCCCTGCCTCGCGTTCGGCACCGGCGTGCTCGATCCGATCGTCGTCACGGCGACCCGCAATCCCACTCTGAGCGACGAAGTATCACGCACGTTGACGGTTATCGACGCGCATGAGCTCGAGCGCCGTCAATACCGCACCCTGGGCGATGCGCTCGGCGCCATCCCTGGACTGCACACCACACCGACCGGCGGTGCGGGTCAGCAAACCTCCGTGTTCGTACGCGGCACCGAGTCCAACCACGTGCTGGTGCTGTTGAACGGGGTGGAAATCGCCGACCCGGGCACGCCCAGCGGCACGTTCGAGTTCGCCCATCTCGACATGCACGATGTCGAACGCATCGAAATCGTGCGCGGCGCCAACAGCGTGTTGTTCGGGTCGGACGCCATCGGCGGCACCGTCAACATCATAACCAAAGCAGGCGGCTACCGTCCGCACCGGCAACTGCAGTTCGAAACCGGCTCGTTCGACACCCGCAACCTGGCCCTGACGGGCGGCGGTTCGATCCTCGGCGCCCGCTACAGATTGGGTTTCAACCACCAAAAAACCGACGGTTTTTCGGTGACCCCCGCGCGGTACCGCGCCGGGCAGCCGGCCGAGGACGACGGTCACGAAAGCCTGAGCCTTTCCGGCAACCTCGATGCCGCCGTGGGTAACGTGGGTTCTGTCGCACTGACCGCGCGTCACACCGATACGCGCACCGAGGTTGATCTGGGGATCGGCGAAGACCCGGACTCGGTTCTGAAAAGCAGCCAATTGTTCGCCCAGGCGCGCGCGCGCCGATCCTGGTCCGATGATCTGGTCACCGAGCTCAGCCTCGGGTTGACCGATCACCGGCGCAACACCACCAACCGCGCAGATGCCTTTTCCGCGACCGTGCAGAACATCGACTATGACGCCCGCAAGGTCAAATTGGACGTCAAGGCGGACTATCTCGGCCTCGCCGAGCACCTCCTTTCGCTCGGGCTGAGCACGGAACGCGAACACGCCCAATCCGACGGCGTGTCGGATTTCGGCGGCTTCGTGATCATCGATGACATGGACGCCAGGGCGCGCACTCACGCGCTGTACGCGCAAGATCAGTTCGATTTCGACAACGGCCTGTTCGGCACCATCGGCATACGCCTGGACTATCACAACAGCTTCGGTCGGTTTTTCACCTATCAGATCGCACCAGCGTACCGCCTCTCGAGCACCGGCACGACGGTGCGCGCGAGTCTGGGGCGAGCCTTCAAGGCGCCCGCGCTGTACGAACTGTTTGGCCGGCAACCCAACAATTTCGGCGGCCTGTACAGTGGCAACCCGGATCTGCGCCCCGAGCGAGGCACCGCCTGGGACCTGGGTCTGCAGCAGGACTTCGCCTCGACTCGCTTCGGGATCACCTACTTCCGCCATCAACTCCACAACCTGATCGAAACCCGCTTCAGCTTCCCCGACAGCACCTCGGTGAATGTCGCCCGCGCGCGTACCCAGGGGGCGGAGGTCTTTCTCGAGCACGAGATCGCACCGGGATTCCGCACCCGGATCGATTACACTTACCTGGAAGCGACCAGCGGCGACGGCCTTCGGTTGCTGCGACGCCCGCGCCACACCGTCGACCTCGATGTGTCGCTGGACGTGGTGCCGGATCTGGAAATCAGCGTCCGGGGGCGGTATGTCGCCGACGCGATCGACGTCAGCCGTCTGACCGGCGGCCGCGTACACAATGCCGACTATGCGGTATTCTATCTGTCCGCCGACTATCGGATCACCCGGCGGCTCACCGGCTTCGCCCGTGTCGACAACGTGTTCGACGAACGCTACGAACCGGTGGACGGCTTTCAGGCGGCACGACGATCCGCCTACATTGGCATCCGCTACCAACCTGGAGACTGAAATCCTTGGCAAAAAATCGACTCACAAAGATCGTGACACGGAGCGGGGACGGGGGTGAAACCGGACTGGCCGACGGCTCGCGGGTAGGCAAAGACTCGCCGCGTATCGCGGCAATCGGCGATGTGGACGAACTCAACGCTTGGTTGGGCCTGCTCACCACCGAGGACGTCGGCGCCGACGACGCGGCCCTGATCCTGGAGATCCAGCACCATGTGTTCGATCTCGGTGGCGAACTCGCCATCCCCGGCAGCAACATGATCACCGCAACCGTGGTGAAAAAACTCGAAACCCGCATCGAGGCAATCAACGCCGACTTGCCGCCGTTGAAAAACTTCGTACTGCCCGGCGGCAACCGCGCGGCAGCCTGCTGCCATGTGGCGCGCACGGTATGCCGCAGGGCCGAGCGCAGCGTGCGCAGTCTTGCACGCACGGAAGCGACCAATCCGACCGGCCTGATGTTTCTCAATCGCCTCTCGGACCTGCTGTTCGTCATGGCGCGCGCGCTGGCCCGCCGCAATGGCGGTGAGGAAATCATCTGGCAACAGGCAACCGGACCCGGCGATGCTTAACCCCGTCGTAGTCATCGGAATCGGCGAGATCGGCTCCGTCTTCGCCCGCGGATTTCTGAAAACCGGACACCCCGTCATCCCGGTCAACCGGGGCGCCGATTTCGAACAGGTCGCCGCCGTATATCCCCATCCCGAGTTGGTGCTGCTGGCCGTCGGCGAAAACGACCTGGCGGCCTCCCTGGCCGGCCTCCCCGAGATCTGGAGTTCCAAAATGGTCCTGGTGCAAAACGAATTGCTACCCAGGGATTTCACCCATCTGAGCAGCCCGACCGTGGTCTCCATTTGGTTCGAAAAGAAAAAAGGCCAAGACAGCAAGCCGATCATGCCGTCCCCGGTCTTCGGCCCGAAAAGCGAGATCATCGAAGCGGCGCTCGCGGCCGTCGACATCCCCGTGGTTGAGCTGGACGACGCCAAGCAACTGGAATTCGAACTGGTGGCCAAAAACCTCTATATCTTGACCACTAATATCGCGGGTATCAGGACCGGCGGCACCGTGGCGTCGCTGTGGCAGCAGCACGAGGCGTTCGCCCGCGCCGTGGCCGCCGACGTGATCGAACTCCAGGAAGGGCTCACCGGCCACACCTTTGACCGCGACGCACTGCTGGCGCGGATGCTCGCGGCCTTTGCCGGCGACACCGAACACAAATGCATGGGCAGGAGCGCGAACGCACGTTTGAAACGGGCGCTGGACTACGCCGACAGACTGCAGCTGGAGGTGCCGACGTTGCGCGAGGTCGACGCGGTCGACCTGCCGCAATTGGCGCCATGACGGAAGCGCTCCGGATAGCCCCCGGTGCGCGCGTGACCCTGCACCTCGCGATCTCGCTCGCCGATGGTACGGAAGCCTTGTCCACCTTCGGCGAACAACCCCAGCAAGTGGTGATCGGCGACGGCACGCTGGATCCCGGAATCGAGCTCGCGCTCTACGGCATGCGCGCCGGGGAGAGCGATTCGCTCACGCTACGGCCGGGGCAGGCCTTCGGCGCTCCGGATCCGCAGCTGATCCAGGAAATGCCGCTGAGCGATTTTCCGGCGGACGCACCGCCGCGGGAGGGGCAGATCATCGCCTTTGCCACCCCGGGAGGTGAGGAACTGGCGGGCGCCGTGCTGCGCATAGCGGAACGCACGGCGGACATCGACTTCAATCACCCCCTCGCCGGCCGTGAACTGCAGCTACGGATTGCCATTGTCGACGTCGCCTACCCGACAGGTCCTTCCTGACCCGTACCCCATCGCCGCGCACCGGCCTCGACAACATTGGGAGGTCGGTCCATTGCGCGTTTTATTTGTGGGCGATCGCGGGTAGACTGCTGCGAAAACAACCGTCCGTCGATACGCCAATGAAGATCATTCTCGCCAATCCCCGCGGCTTCTGCGCCGGCGTGGACAGAGCCATCGAAATCGTGGAGCGTGCGCTCGATGCGTTCGGTGCACCGATTTATGTGCGGCACGAAGTGGTGCACAACCGGTTTGTGGTCGATCGCCTGCGCAGACGCGGCGCCGTTTTCGTCGACGAACTACCCGAGGTCCCGGACGGGAAAACCGTCATTTTCAGTGCCCACGGCGTTTCCCAGGCAGTTCGGCGGGAGGCTGAGGGGCGCGACCTGAGAGTCTTCGACGCGACCTGCCCGCTGGTGACCAAGGTGCATCTGGAGGTGGCACGCTACAGCCGTCACGGTACCGAAGTGGTCCTGATCGGCCATCGGGGACACCCCGAGGTGGAAGGCACCATGGGTCAATACCGCAGTGCCGACGGTTTGGGCGGCATCTACCTGGTGGAGACGCCCGACGACGTAGACGGCCTGCCAGTCAATAATCCGGCCAACCTCGCTTACGTCACCCAAACGACCTTGTCGGTGGACGACACGGCGCGCGTAATCGACGCGCTACGATCCCGCTTCCCCAAAATCTCGGGGCCAAAGAAAGACGATATCTGCTACGCCACGCAGAATCGGCAGGACGCGGTGAAACGCTTGGCCGAATTCTGTGACGTGGTGCTGGTGGTTGGGTCGCCAAACAGCTCCAACTCGAACCGCCTGCGTGAAATCGCTGAGAAAATGGGGCGCGCCGCGTATCTGATCGACGGGGCGCAGGACATACGCCGCGAATGGCTGCGAGACGAATCGACGATCGGCATTACGGCCGGCGCGTCCGCGCCGGAAGTGCTGGTCGACCGGGTGGTTGAGCGGCTCAGGGAATGGGGCGCCGAAACGGTGAATGAAGACCAGGGGACGCCGGAACAAGTGGTGTTCGCCCTGCCAAAATCCTTGCTCGGGGCGATTTCCTAACGACCGCGCTACCAGCAGTTGTCGGCGGCGGCATCCTTTCTATCGAGATAGTCCAGGGTGAAATCGCCGCAGCTGTCGCCATCCTGCGCACCGCCCTCCGGGGCAGACGCCGTCAAATCATAAGTCGCGCCGTCGCCGGCGATGGTCACGACGTAGTAACCCTTTGGTGTCTTGCCCGTCGCCGTGTCGATACCGGACGCGTCCAACGACAGCGAACCCAGGGTGGCCGCGTAGATGCCGTTCACGGTAAAGAACTGCTCCTGCGCCAGCGCCACCGACTGCAGTGCCACCTTGGCATCGGCTCGCCGCGCCTTTTGCATCTGCTTGGCGTACCACGGATAACCCACGGTCGCGATTATCGCCAGTATGGCAACGGCGATTACCAGTTCGATCAGAGTGAAGCCACTGTTTCTTTTCACGTTATGTATACCCGATCGATGACGCTCAGCGTGCCAGCTCAATACGTTCAATATAGGACGCGTCGTTCGGGGAGCGATAGATATACACCACCATGCCCTCCTCCAGCGCGTTCAGCGTCAACCGTACATTGTAGTGCCCGACGACCACGGTACGCTCATCGACCCGATAGGTGGTGTCCGTCACCACGATGGCGTCCTCGGTCGGCTTGAAATTGACGACGCCGATCTCGGCATCACGGTTTTGCTGCTGGGCTGCCGAGACCGGCATGCCGCACAGCAGCGCCACTGTCGACAGCAACCCGATGAGACCGGCGAGCGTGACTGACCGTAGTGAATTTCGCATGACTAGTTACTCCAAATCTGGCGCCAGGACTGGCGTCCCTTCGACCTGCCCGAACTCTCCATCAGGTAGTCCAGCTGCCCGCTTTCGGAGCCGCTGAAGTACTTGTACTCGCGGCCGACCGTACCGCTGGCGCCGCCGTAGCCGCTGTTGCCGTCCTCCAGGATACCGGGCGAGGACACGGTGATCTCCTTCAATTTGATCCCACTGGTCACCTCGCCGGAATCGCCGGCAAGGTCACTGGAGTCGAACACGCCGTCCTTGTTCAGGTCGAACGGCGAAAGCGGCAAGCGGGCGCCGTCGTTGGCGGACAGCTCCATCAACCAGCTGACCCCGCCGCCGGAGCACGGGTTGCCGGAAGGGTTGGTGGTGACGAAGATGATCCGGCCGTCGCGCAGGATGGGGTTGGCCACCACGCGTTCACCGTCGGGCGTCGACGTGCCGCCTTCGGTATTGACCAGATCCATGTACCAGCCGTTTTTCTCGCCCCAGTTCACGAGGTCCGTGGTGGAGAGGCGAAGTTCCTCGGTATTGGTCCCGGCACCGTCCGGCAGATCGAAGGTGTCGGAAATCTCCGACAGGATTTCCTGCGACAACAACCCGTCCCGGTTGCCCGAGGGAATCGCCGCACCGTTGTCGCGATCCCACAGGCCGTAAAAGGTCTGCATATCGGTATTGGCGCCGTCCGTCGTCTCGAGGTATTTGCCGGTGCCGAAAAAGATCAAGTAGCCGGGCTGGGTGGGGTGCAGGCCCACCTCGATCCGGCTGGTGATGGGCTGCTGCTTGCCAGTACCGTCTTTCGCCGTGTAAAGGGGCGTCTTCTTGGCGCCGCTGACGGGCAGAAACTGCCAGGTGCTGGCGCAGCCGGCCGCCGGTGCCGCCACCTTACAGGTGCCGGTCAAATCGATCTTGAACACGTTGCCGAACAGATCGGGCACGTAGACGAAATCGGTGATTCGATCGCCGTCGACGTCGACCGGCGTCGGTTCCGCCAGACCGTTCGGACGGCCCAGGCCCTCGGGATCGTCCGCCGTGCCGTGGCCCGTATCGAAGCGCCGAATCGGCTCACCGGTCTCGAGGTCCAGCACGTACAGGACGCCGTTGCCGGTAGAGCTCTGACGGCCGCCGAATGCCGTATCGTCCTCGGTATTGTTGTAGCCGTTGCTGACGATCGCCGCCCACTTGCCGTTATACAAACGCACGATGTGGGCCCTGCCATAGGTATAACCCAGGTCGGCGTCGTGGTCGTCGGTGAACTCCCACAATACAGTGCTGCCCGGGTCGGTCTCGTCGAAGCCGTCCGGGTCGGTGACATCCAGCGCAAACACCCCCTGGCCGCCCTGGCCGAGGGTACCGACCAGCACCGTGCGCCAGCTGCCGTCGAGCAGGGCATCGCCGACCGCCGGTGATCCGTTGACGAAAAAGCGGTGCCCGATCGACGTACCGTATCCCTTCTCGGTCAGTCGCCAGAGGTTACGGTAGACCAGCGACGGGATGTAGGCACCCTTTTCAGTTCCGCCGTTCTCGCCCGTTGTCGCGTCGAACGCGTGCAGCATGCCGTCGTTGGCGCCGACGTAGATGACCGGCGTCCGGGCGGCGTTGGCCGCGGTAAACGCCGAATAGGAGGGCGCATCCGCATCCAAGGCCAGTTCCATCCCGTCGGGATAAGCGAACGGCGGCGCGCCCACGTAGGCGGGCGTGGAGCTCACGATATCGCCCAGCAGGGTGGCGCGCGAGCGCATCGCGGACAGGTCCTGCCGCCCGCGCAGGAACTGCAGCCGGGCTTCCCCGGTCGCGTCATCCAAGTCGGCGGCGTCGGTGGCCGGATTCCATTTGAGGTAGGCGATCTGCGCCGCGCTCAACTCGTTTTCCGACGGCGCCGCCGGATCGGCCGGCCATGCAAACCTGATCGCCTTGCCGTCGATATCGTCGTCCACGTCGCCGGGCCGCCAGGTCAGGATCTTGCGCGGGTTGGTGCCCACCGAATTCCACGACTGACCCGGGTAGGTGGCAGTCGTCGCGGATTCCGAACATGCTTCCTCGTCGATCGCGCAAGCGGCAATCGTGGGGCATTCACCGCCGGTCATCACACACCCGGCCTCGAATTGGAGCATGGTCGAGGGGCGACCGACGTCGCGCGGCAGACCAGTGTCGATGATCGGCACGGCCAACAGTTGCCCGCTCCACGTCTGCGGATCGAAGCGGACCTGAAACAATAAAGAGTCGCTGCTCAGCGACCCGGACGTCAGGGCGACCGCGGCCCCCGACTTGGCGGTTCGATCGACGATATCGTCCAGCACGCGTTCCAGTTCCGAGGTCAGCTTGGCCGGGTTGTTGGCACTTAAAAACAAACCGCGGCCGTTGTACGCGGCATGGAACAGGTCGTCCACGCGGGTCTTTTCTCTTTCGGCCGAGAGCAGTGTCAGATCCCGGACGTCGGTCCAGACGAAGTCAGCTTCGGTCGGCCAGGTGTCTCCCCGCTCAGGGGTCATACCGAATGGGTCCAGGGCATAGCCGTCGATGCCGAAGGCAATGGTGTAAGTGATCATGCGCTGGTGCGTCGCGTTGTCGATGGCGACGGGCGGCAGCGCACCGGTGAGGTCGACGGTTCCGTCGCCGCCGGTATTCGGCACGATGTTGTCGAGTTCTTCGTGCAGATCCGTTTCGTAAAAGTGCATTGCGACATCCGCCAGGGTTTCGGAGACGTCGTCCTTGAATCCGCCCGTCGCGTCATCGTCGTACGGGGAGTCGCCATCGCTGTCGTTGTCGTCGATTTCGTCTTCCGCAAACCGCAAGGCGTTCCAATAGCCGTCGGTCACCATGATCGCGAAATTCTGCTGGCACGCCCCGCCTTCCTCCGCACTCAGCAAAGGGGTCACCGCTTCGACCCTTACCACGCCTTCCGAATAAGATTCGCCTGAGGGGTCGAAGACGGATATCTCGGTTTCGAAGAGCTTACCCAGATCATACAGACCCTGACGCGCCGGCGTACCGAAACAGCGGCTGATGTCGCTGTTGACGAAGCAGGAGAACGGCAGGTTGTGGATCATATCCAGCGCATTGATTTTGTTGGCCGGGTCCGTCATCGACAGCGGCAGGTTGAGCGGGTCGTCCTGCTGGAACAGGTGGATGCCCAACCGGATCCCGCTGAGGTTTTCCACCACCGCCGCCATCGCCGCGCGGGCCGCGTAGCTGCGCTTGCGGTGGTATTGAAACCAGTTGGCGAAGTTCACGATCTCCTTAGCATAGCTGCAGGTATTGCCGTCGCTGGCGGAGCCGTCCGCCAACGTCTCGCCTATGCAGTCCGCCCGGCCGCCCGCGGCGGCATTGGTGAAAGGTCCGGCTCCGGCCCGGATCTCGATCCTTTTATAGTCGTCGGGCCCGTATTCGCCGTCGCCATCGACGTCGAAAGAGACGTAATAGGTGGCGGGATAGAAATTTTCCTCGTAGCGGTCCGGCACACCGTCGTAGGTCAGATAGCTGTACAGCCGCGGCGGTTCGTTGGCGAACGGCCCCGTCGCCGCCGTGAGATCGACGATCCGTTCCGCGAGCGGCTCGGGGTCGCCGTTGCCATCCAGATCTTCATTGACCGGGTCGAGCAAGGCCGCGGCGGGATCCGCATCTACGAACTTGGGCGTGCCGTCGGCGTTGGTGCCGGCCCAGGGCTTGTACTCGATGTCGGGGTTGTAGTACATCACGTTGAATTCGGGCGAGCGCATTTGCCAGATTGTCAGATTGACCGGCGCCCCGGCCGCGGCGATCGCCGCTTCGAGCGCTTCGACGGTCGGAATGACCCGCCTGGACTCGAAGTCGCCGAACCCGTTCCAATCCCGGCCATTGTTCTTGCCCGGCAGGACGTAGCGGAAGTCGACATCGCCGTCGCCGACACCGGACGCCAGCCACTCCATCTCCATGCTGCCGGAGTCGTCGACCAGGAAATACACGTTGGGCTCTACATTGCCGCCGACGAACAACGGCGAGTTGCTCAATGCCAGGTCGGCGGCGTGACCGACGCTGGCCGCGCCGGCGAGCAGACACCACACCAAGGCGGCGAAAGAACTGCGAATCTGGACCTTCATCAACTCACTCCCTACCTGGCGCTGGTTATTTCCGGTACACGCTCTGTACCATCGCTTTCGCGTTTTCACTTCGACCGTAACCTTCGGCGGTGGCGCGATACCACTGATTGGCCGCCGACGGCGGGGCACTGGAAAGCAGGCTTTCGCCGACCGACACCACCTGCAAGCGCTCGACGACGTAACCGGGCTGCCTGCCGACCCCCTCGATAATGGCGCCCGACAGCGTCTTGAAACCGTATTCGATGACGTTGGCGCCGCTCTTCCAATTCACCTTGGCGATATCTTCCCAGATATCCGGCCCGCTGGTCGCCGGCTCGCAATAGCCGCCCGCACAATCGGGGTAGAACGGCATTGATAAATCGATATTGGCCTGCACGTCTTCCTCCGCATCCCGCAACGCCGCCTCGGCGGCCTGGAAGGCCCGTTCGCGCTCGCGCGCGTTGCCCACCATCTTTTCCTGCATGATGGTGGTATTCATGCCGCCGATCCCGAGCAGGGTGAGCACCAGCAGGATGATCAGCGAGATCACCAGCACCGAGCCGCGCCCGTTAAGGCATGTGGAGGATGGCGTCATTGCAGGCGATTCCTTAACGAGACGGTCGCGACATAAGGGTAGCGCAGCCGTCCATCCGACGCGGTCACACTCACACCGTTGAAGTTGAAGGTCTGACTCTGACCGGCGTCGACATCGACCAGGTCGGTGCGCGCGCTCTGCACCAGCATGGCGACCCGCACGCTCACCACGTCCTTCCAGTCGGCCACGGCATCCGCCTCCACATAGCGGTTGGCGATACCGTCCGGGTTCGCCGTGTCGGTGTCTTCGCCGTACAGGAACTGGATGCTCTCTATGCCCTCGACCAGTTCCTGAGCGCCGCCTGAGGACGCCTCCTGGCTGATCTCTCTCCGAAACAGTGCCGGCGGGTTGGTGGCAGTGTCGGATCGTTTGCTCACGTAGTAGACGTAGCCGACCAGCTTGTCGACGTGCGCGCCGGCCTTGTTGAACAGCATGCCGCCGTCGTTGGCCACCGCGCCGGTGCAGCCGTCCAGCGCCACGTCGGTACCCGAGACGTTGCACGCCACCACGATATCGACATTGGTGCAGTCGGTAATCATCAACATGTCGTCGGTCTCGAAGTCGCCGCGCTCCGCCGTCGCCAGGGCGGTGGTCGAGACGGCGGTGGCGATGACCGGGTCTCCCTGCACCTGCCAGACGCGGATCACGTCCGAATTGGCCACCGGGTTGACCGTGCCGGTTTCAAGCACTGCACCGTCACCGGGCGTCCACCGACTGCTGGTCGATGCGTCATCGTCCACGGCCGCGTGCGGGATGAGCGGGAAATCGTCGCCATAATCCGTTCCGTTTGCCTCCCACCCTTCCACGCCCTGCTGCGGCGTAAAGCTGGCGACGGCCGTGTCGAGGGCGACGTTTACGCGCATCATTTCGTCGTCGGACACCAGTGTGCGAGAGCGGCTGTTGCAGCCCAGATAGCCCGCCATGCGCAGGTCGCGGCTCAGCAGGTAAAAGGCGTAGCGCGCGCTTTCCTGCATCCGCGCCAGCTCGTCGCTGAGGTGGTAGGCCTGCTTATTCGATAGAAAAATCTGCGCCACGCCACCGACCAGCACCAGACCGATGATCAGCGCCACCAGCAGTTCGACGAGTGTCAGACCCTTTTCGTTGTTCATGATCGACATCGAGCCTCAAGGGTGAAAGACGCTGACCAGGCGCTGCAGCGTCGGGCCGCCGTCTCCCGGATCCACGTTCGAGTCGAGCCACCAGACCTTGACCACGGACAGGTCACCCACACCGTCGCACGCGGCACCGGCCGACGAACTCCCGTCCGCCGGCGAGCTGTCGATACACACGATGGCGTCCCCGGCAGGCAGATTGTCGGTCACGGCCTGGCGCCACTCGAAGAGATCGTGCGCCGCCATCTGCGCGGACGTGCAACCCGCGTCGGCGAGGCAGCCCGCGGTGGCCGTGCCGGACGTCTTGGCGTCGTAATCCTTATCGCTTACCCCGCCCAGATTGGCGCGCATGCGGTCCATGATATCGGCCGCCAGCACCGTCGCTTGCGTACGGTAGTAGGCTTCGCGGGTGTTCTTCACGCCCGTCAGCTGCAGACCCGCGAGCCCGATCAGGCCCACCGATAGAATCAGAAAAGCGACCAGCACCTCGACCAGCGTGAAGCCGCGCTGCGTCGTCAGGGTGTTCGGCGTGGAACCGGTCGCGCGCTTCATTCGCATGCCTTTGGCTCGGTCTGTATCTGGCCGACGGCGTTGACGCTCACGCAGCGCTCCGGAGAAGATTCGCCACTGCGCAACTCGAATTCCTCTGCGCTCGCCGCCTCGCCGGTCGCCAGAAACTGCACGGCGGTCGGCGCTTCCGCAAAAACGGTCTCGACGTGCAGCGGGTCCCAGCGCCTGACCCGCTGGTCGCTGCTGTCGACGGTCCGGTTTCCGTTTTCGTCCAAAAACACGAGGAACCCGTTGGTCCAGTTCAAGGCGTCGCCCGTGCCGCACCCCGGGTTTTCCGCAGCGGGATCATCGACCGGGCAGACAGTGACCGGCGCACCGGATTTCACCGCCTCGCTGCGGGCCAGATTCAGCGCTGAAACCAAGGCGTTAGCCTCGGTCGTCGAACGGTTTTTAGCGATAAATCCCTGCATTAACGGTATGCCTGCGGAAAGGAGAATGATGGCAACCGCCAAGGTCACCATGAGTTCTATCAGGGTCAGGCCGGTGTTATGTTTGTTCATCTTGTCCCGCGTTATAGCGTAAGTAACGGCAGTGTGGCAGGCGGATTTTGACAAAGGGTACAAATTGACCGACAAACGGTGTGTTTACAGCGAAGCGCGGGGCTGATGATAGACTTATTTCGCGGTTCGCACGCGGCAACGCGTTTGGCATGGGAACCTGCGTTTGCCTTAGGCGGCTGCGAGCCTGGCGTTCCGTTGATACCACTTTTACGACTGCGCAGGTGTTTGCCGCGACGGTCCGGAAGGCGCCGATAGGCCAGCACCACACAGACTCTACTAAACGGCCCATATGGAACGCATCGTTATCGTAGGCGGCGGCGTGATCGGCATGCTCACGGCGCGGGAACTGGCCCGCGCCGGGGTTCGCGTCACCGTAATCGAACGCCAGACGCCGGCGCGGGAATCGTCGTGGGCTGGCGGCGGTATCATTTCGCCGCTGTATCCCTGGCGCTACCTGGACAGCATTTCTGAGCTGGCCGATTACAGTCAGCAAGCCTATCCGGCACTGGCAGAGCAGCTGCACCGCGATACCGGCATCGACCCCGAGTTGGAGCCCAGCGGTCTGATGGTCATCGCGCCCGACGAGGAGCGGATGGCGGTCGCGTGGGCCCGGCGCCGGGACAAGCCCCTGGAGCTGATCGACGCCGCGAGCGCCGCGTCGCTCGAGCCCGCATTCGCCGCCAAACCCGCTTCGGCGATCTGGCTTCCGGACGTGCACCAGGTACGCAACCCTCGCCTGACCGCGGCACTTTACCGGGATATCCTCAGGCGCGGCGTCGAAATGGTGGTGCAAACGCCGGTGGAGGACCTCGACGTGAGCGGGGGCCGGATCAGAGGCGTGCGAACCGCCGGCGGTCTGATCGCAGCGGATGCGGTGGTCATTTGCGCCGGCGCCTGGACCCGGCAACTGCTCGAACACCTACCCAACGCCCCCTATGTCCGCCCGGTTCGCGGCCAGATGCTGCTGTTTCGCGGCACGCCCGGCGCGATCCGCCGCATGGTGCTGGAGGAAAGCCGTTACGTGATCCCCCGGCGTGACGGCCGGGTGTTGTTCGGCAGCACCCTGGAGGAGGTCGGATTCGACAAATCCACGACCGCCAATGCGCGCACCGAGCTGGAATCGCTGGCCGTGCAGCGGTTTCCGGTCCTCCGATCGTTCGCTATCGAGCAGCACTGGGCCGGGCTGCGGCCGGGCTCACCGGCCGGTGTCCCGTACATCGCGCCGCACACGGATATCGAGAATCTGTTCGTCAACGCCGGCCACTACCGCAACGGCATCGTGCTCGGCCCGGCCTCCGCCCGCCTGCTGAGCGACCTGGTTCTCAACCGGCCCGCAATCGTCCCGCCTGCCCCCTACGCGCTGCTGGCGCCGCGCGGTTGACGCGCCGCCGCCGTGGACGGCGAGCCGGAGTAGGGTTACCATTCGCCCGCGAAAACGTCAGGTCCGTTGCATAGGGTCGCCGCCGGGGATGTCACCGTTTGTCCGACGCTGGGACAGGCATTCACTCAACGACTGCCGAGCAAACCAAGGTTTACTCCGTCACTTGCCCGTCGCTGATGGACCTCCTCAGTTTCGGCGTGACCAAGGGTGCAACGGGATACCCACGCACTGTTCCCAGTGACAAGCGTTCGGCACATGTCCGGTGGAGTGCGCGACGAGGCCTCGGCAAAACCTCCCCGCACCCCCCCTGAATGCTACCCGCCTCACCCTTGCGATTGGCGGACGTTTCCCGTGCCATGGCTTACCGAGCATCCGCAGAGGGAGTCTGTCGTATCCTGCCCGACTGCCGATAAGGGATTATCAAGAACCAATGATTGGGGACCGCACAAACGCCGACTTCCGCTGCAAATTGCAGCTCAGATCATGACGTAACCGTGATTGCCCTGATGCAAGAGCGTTATCCACGACCAGACGTAAAATGGAAAATCTCCAAAGCAAAGCAATAAAAAGTGTCTTTTGGGTAGGGGGCATCAAGTTTCTGAGCCAGGCGATATCCTGGAGCGTCACTATCCTCTTAATCAGGATACTCGCGCCCGAAGACTACGGCCTGATGGGAATAGCGCTGGCGTACCGAGGGTTTGTCGCTGTCTTTTTCGATCTGTGTGTCGGCGAGGCTGTTCTGCAGAAAAAGGAAATCGACGACATCGACACCAGTACGGCTTTCTGGATTTCGTCGATGGTTACCGTCGTTCTCTATGCCCTCAGTTGGCACTTTGCCGTCAGTTGGGCGAATTTCTTTGAAAACGATGCCCTGGTGGACATTATTCGGGTCACCGGCCTGACACTCTTCTTCATGTCCATAAAGGAAATTCCGAATCAGCTGATGGCTAGGAATTTCGAGTTTAAACGACGGTCGCAGTGCGAACTGATTGCGGCGGTGCTGTCGCTCATCGTCAGCCTGGTATTGGCGTTAAACGGCTACGGTGTATGGGCGCTGGTGATCGGCGAACTGGCCCGATACGCTGTCCTGTCGCTGCTCATTGCCTATTTCGCAAAGTGGTTGCCCAAATTCGTGTTTTCGTATGCGCGGGCAAAACAATTACTCAAGTACGGTTTCCCGGTCACAGGCCACTATCTATTGGAATTCGTGAGTTCGAAAAGCGATTCCTTGATTATCGGTAAAATGCTCGGACAGTCGGTGCTCGGATACTACACAGTAGCAATGAGCATTTCGCGCATACCTGTATCCAAGGGCGTCCAGATTATCCAGCAGGTGATGTTCCCGCTCTTCTCGGCCCTGCAGAATGACATCGAGGAGTTCCAACGCTACTTCTATCAGGTCATCTACGTGGTATCGGTGGTGTTTTTCCCGGTGTTTTTCGGCATGCTGGCGATTTCCGAGGAGATAGTCATCGTGGTCCTGTCCGAGAAATGGCTGCCCAGTCTATTCGCATTCAGAGTATTTACGGTTCTCGGATTGCTGCTATCTTACTCGGGAATCCTGATGGTAATTCTCAAGGCACGGGCAAACACGCGGGCTTTATTTAAGTACTCAACGTATTCCGCGATTCTATTTCCTGCGGGCTTTTATCTTGCATCCCATTTCGGCCTCGACGGGATAGTGCTTTCATGGCTCGTCATCTATCCCATTATTTTTAGTTATCTCTTCTATGAGGTCGCAAAAGAGATCGAAATAGGCGTGGCGGAGTCCTTGAGTAAGGTGTCGGACGCCTTGATCGGCTCGCTTGTCATGATTATCGTGATTTTCGCGTCGAAGTATCTGGTTTTCGGTGGAGAAGTCTCGGTTAACAGCATGGTGTTCGGCGTCGCGGTCGGTAGCGTGACTTACGTCACGTATTTTCTGATGTTCTCCAGGAAGACTTTCCGGGAAGCCAAAATTATCTGGCAGAATCTGCGCAGCTGATTTGCGACCGAAGCCGAACGACAGCCGTATCGACACGTTGTCGTTCAAGAAACAACTCAGGTGCGCCTGCGGCGCTTCAAGCTCACCAATCCGAGCATCGCAGAGATGAACATCCAACCCGCTGCCGGTATCGGAACGCTACTCAGCGGCGACCAGTCTTCCGGCTTGTAGGCCCAGACGCCGCCGTCGTCCGGGTCGAACAGCCCCAAGAAGATGTCGTAGTCCGGGATGTACTCCCATTTGCCGAGTATTCCCGTGTTGGGCACGGAACCAGGTACTGGAAATCCTTCGTCCGACATGAGTACGTCTGCGATCAGGATGAGTTCCCAGCCTTCGGTGCCAATTGTTTCCGGAGACCGCAGTTCCCACAACTGCCCCTCTTCGTCCCAGACAACGAAACGATCTCTGACCAGATCGTAGTCCATCCCTGCGTAACTCAGATTGGTGTCAAATTCGCCGCCGATGATTTCGGGATCGAATACGGTGGCCGGCGCCAATGTCCCTTGGTCGTTTTTTGATAAATCGTAAAAGAAGAATCGGTTGCCTGCGGCAGTGGCGCCGATGCGCACGAACAGTTGATCCTCTGCGTCGATTGCACCCGGCCCGTCGCTGTAGTTGCCGCCCAGGGTGCGAACGCTGTCGCCGACCGCCTCCCAGGTATCCGAGGAGGCGTCGTTGATATCGTTGACGGTATATTTCCAGAGCCCGACGGGGTTGTCGACGTAAGCAACATCCTTACCGTTTTCTTCCGCATAAGCCGTGGCGCCAGACGTGTAACCGCGCCAATAGGGAATCGGATTGTGGCGGTTTTCCCACATTTCACCGCCTTGCACGTCCTGGAACTGGTCCGGCCGGATGTGAGAGCCGGTGGTGCCGCCAACCTTGTTCGCGTCCGCCTTCGCCGGGTCCCAAAAGTAGGGTCCGGTGGGGAGTCCGCTCTCGTCCCTGAAATGACCTTCGCCACGAGCAAACGGACCCCCGCCGAACACTGCGAAACGATCGATATTCGGCAGGTAGATATTGTTGTCGTAAGTATGGGACGATACGGGCGCGTTATCCGAACCGTCGAACGCGGTATAGTCGACCGCCGCATACGTGACCTCGCTAGGCAGCGAACCTCGTCCCCAGGCACCCGTGTTGCCGTCCCAAAGGTAGACTTCGTTGCCTGAGTAATTGCCGTGACCACCACCGAACATAATCAATTGGTCACGTTTTGAATCCCAAGCAAAGGAACTCCAGGCATTGATGACGCTGCGCGGGGTTCCGAGTATCTCGCCAGGGCTACCCTGCGGGTAGTATTGAGCGGGACTCGGCCAGGCATCTCGAAAGCTGTTCGTGCTCAAAAAGCCCCATTGGTTATCGCTCAGGGCGTTGGCTGTGTCGAAAAGCGACTGGGCGGCTGC
The DNA here is from genome assembly GCA_965368585.1 of uncultured Chromatiales bacterium. Taxonomy (GTDB): domain Bacteria; phylum Pseudomonadota; class Gammaproteobacteria; order Chromatiales; family Chromatiaceae; genus JARRQB01. The sequence continues at coordinate 39,996 of CBDUNM010000007.1, forward strand.
CGGAACCGCAGCCATCCCGGCGCACAGAACCGAAGCACCTAGTACGGCACGTAATGAAACCATCAGTAAACACTCCCCTAAAGCCGGTTTGCTGACAAGCGGGTCAGCAAAGAACCAATTATTCAAAATCGAACAATCGTCAATATATCATTTTATCCTCCGTTTGATTCTATCCGAAAAGCTTCCCTGATTGCCTGAAGTTTCAGCCGGGTTCGAGCGCATCGCCATCGGAACAAAACATATGAAGAACAGGGAAGGCGCGACCGCGACGTCCCCAAAACGCCGTTCCCTTGCAGGGGCCTGAGCGCGACGGCGCCCTTCGCAACCGTAATCCGCCGAGCGGCAAGAACATGCTGCCCCTGCCCGACCACCCTGGCGGAAAAAACCACGTCAACGCGCCGGCCCTTTCAGAGGTCGCAACCGACTTGATACGCCATCTCTGACGCGTGATAATGCGGAGTTGAATTTTGCTGCGCTTCGCGTCCGCATCGTTTCGCCTTCAGTTCCAATACTCTCGAGTGACATTAAGTTATGAGTTCTCGCTTGCTTCAGAGGATGCTCGGTCCCTTCAGGGAGTTTGGCTTGTGGGGCGGGTTTCTGTACTCCGCCAACCGCGTTCTAAACGGGTTATCGCCGCATTTGCGGCTCTACTATCACTATTGGATGGTACAGCCAATTACCGCTAAACCTCTGTTGCCGGAACAATTCATTGGACAAATGTCGATCCGGCATATCGAGCATGGCGACCCGCTGTTGGACCTCATGCCCGTTCCTCCCGAAACGCTGTTGTTCCGCTTCCGGCAAAGCGCGGAATGTCTAGCGCTGTTCATAAAGGACGAATTTGCTGGATACATTTGGTTTACCTTTGGTCGATACGACGAAGACGAAGCGCGTTGCACCTTTGTGCTTTCGCCCGAGCGAGAGTCCGTCTTTGACTTCGACCTGTATTTATTTCCAAAATACCGGGCAGGCATCGCGTTTTCGGCACTTTGGGATTTCACCAGCAGATATTTGCGAGAGCGAGGAATTCGCTACTCTTACAGTCGCATGACCGCGTTCAAGCTCAACTCGGCCAAGTCGCACAGTCATTTGGGCATGCGGCGAATCGGTAGTGCCGTAGTGCTGAGAATAGGGGCGCTGGAGACAATTTTTGCTTCACAACCCCCCTACATTTTTGTTTCGTTAAAGGACTCTTCGCGCCTGCCGATCAAGTTGGCGCCAGATGTGCTCGCAGATTCCGGGGCCGCTTCGTAGTCGAATCCCCGGCTATGCGCAAACAATAAAACATACACATTACTGGGTTTTTGTACCGCCAACATGACAAACATTGCAGAAGTACTCGCCGACTACATAAAAAGCGAAATGCTATACGACGGCGAAATAGATCTCGACATGGATTTGCTCGAAGAGCGGATACTCGATTCCTTCAGCATCGTGCAGACAGCGATGTTCATTCAGGAGCGATTCGACATCGAACTGGACGCGAACGACCTCGTTCGGGACAATCTTTCGACCCTGTCCAACATGGTCGCGCTGGTCGAGAGTAAAAGGGCCGCGTAGCGCTCGCCAACTTCAGGCGCGGCCGGTAAACTCGCGCTTTCCAGCTGATTCACCGGTGCGTTACGGGATTCGACCGGGTCAGGGTGTGCCACCGCTATCGACCGGCAGAGAACCCCAGGCCGATTCTAATGGGCGCTTACGCAGCAGGCATGCGTAGCATGGTACGCGCACCTCCTGCAATAATCGGCAAATTTGTTTCATTGTTGTTTTCTTCAGGCCACTAAAAAGCAATGCCTAGATCGATACCCCGGTTTTTAGATGAGGCGGCGGAACGCCTTCCAGATAAAACAGCCATCGTCTCACGAGTCAGATCAATCAGTTTCGAGCATCTGCGCCATGAAGCGCTGGCAACGGCCGAATGCCTTCGGGAACTGGGAATTCAACCCGGCGACCGCCTTGGCGTATGCATGGAAAAGTCAGTCGACCAGGTATCCGTGATTCTCGGCATCCTCTGTGCCAACGCTATGGTGGTTCCGATCCTGCCGCGGCTGAAGCCGCCCAATATTCGACACATCATCGAAAATTCCGGCATGACGGCCATGATCACCGATGCCAATCGGCTGAAGGAAGTCGTTGAGTTTGCCGATCTGACCCGCTTGATGGTGGGTCACGGCGAAGTCGATCAAGATTGGCCGAATCTGGCGTACATGCGGCAATACCTTCAGCCGCGCCGATTCTTCGACCGCATTGGAAACGACAACGCCGCGATCATCTACTCTTCCGGGTCCACCGGGCGTTCCAAGGGGATCTTGATCAGTCATCGAAATCTGGCCGATGGCGCAGACATCGTGGCCGAATATCTGCATACGCAAGAAGACGATCGGATCGGTTGTGTCCTGTCGTTTAACTTCGACTACGGCCTGAATCAGATCTGGCAGACCCTGCGTAAGGGCGCCACCTTGTATCTGCATGACTTCGTACTGCCGAACGATTTGTTCGCCTCGCTGGCGGAGAATCGCATTACCGCCCTGCCCCTGATGCCGGTCATTGTTTCTCAAATGTTCGACCGGCGCCTGAAGGTTCATACCGACGCGTACGATTTTTCCGCGCTGCGCTACGTATGTTCGACCGGTGGCAGGCTGTCGCAGGAGATGATCAGTAATCTGGGAAGCACATTTCCCAAAGCGAAAATTTATTCCATGTTCGGGCTTACCGAAGCCTTTCGCGGCACCTACCTGGAGCCGGAAAAGCTCGCAACGCATCCGACTTCTATCGGCAAGGCGATTCCCGGTTGTCAGGTAATGGTCTTGGATGACACCGGCGAGGAGTGCCCGCCGAATGTCGTGGGCGAATTGGTGCAGCGTGGGGCGACTGTGACCAAAGGATACTGGCACGACCCCGAAAACACCGCGAAGGTGTTTCGCACGCATCCGCGCTTCCCGGGCGAGATATTGGTGTTCAGCGGCGACAACGCTTACCGTGACGACGACGGCTATCTGTACTTCGTCGCGCGACGCGACGAAATGATAAAAACCAAGGGTTTCCGGGTCAGCCCGACCGAGGTCGAGAGCGAAATGGTCGGTCATCCGGAAATCACTGCCGCCGTCGCCTTTGCCGTGCCCAATATCGCGGTCGGCGAGGACGTCGCCTGCGCCTATTCGACGGCGAGCGGTGAGGCATTGGCCGAGCGCACGCTAAGGCAATTTTTAAAAGATCGCTTACCTGGTCACATGGTACCGGCGCACTTGCTGCACTTCGAGAATTTCCCAATCACCGGCAACGCGGGAAAATTCGATCGCAAGCAAATAAAGCAAGTGTCGTTTGAGCGTCTCGGGATCGAGATCGACGGTGCCACACCCAAATCTTGATCCGCACGAGACAGCGACGGGCGCGAATGGCGCACGTATCGTTATCGGCGTCATCGGCGATGACATACATGTGGTCGGCAACCGCATTATGCAACTGGCACTGGAAGAATCCGGATTCACGGTTTACAACTTGAGAACCAGGAATCGGCCCGAACATTTCTACCAAGCAGCACTGGAAGTGAACGCGCACGCCGTATTCGTTTCGTCGCTGAACGGAGAGGGGGAATACTGGTGCGCGGATTTCCGAAGGCATTTTGCCAACGTGGGACTGGCGTCAATCCTTTTGTACGTCGGGGGTAATATCGTCGTAGGCAAGCGGCATCACGAAGATGTTGCCCGGCTGTTCACGCAATACGGATTCGATCGCGTCTATCACCAGCAACCGGATATCAGTGTAGCAATCGCCGACCTGCAAGAGGATTTGAGACGTGGCCACACCCAGTCGTGACGCGCAACTGGACGATATCGAACGCTATCGACAGCGTATTGTTTCCCACCCACTTGCGCAGGGGTTGGATCTGGATGAGGTTGCTCGTTTTTTAACGCAGTTGCCGCAACGGCGATTTCCAGACCAAGCCTATGCCGTTCGTGGTGATATGCCCTGCATTCAACCACGCGGAGGCTTCCCCCGCTTCGAATCACAAAAGCGTCTCACTCGGCAGCTGGACGAGGCGGGTGCCGATTTCATTCCGCTGACCATCGATAGCTACACGCGCCACAATCAATACGATACAGCCGGGCAGCTATTGCAGCGCAGCGAAGACGAAGAAAAGGACTACCTGAACGGTTACCCGCTGGTCAATCACGGCTACGAACTGACCCGCGAGCTTTATGATGGCATCGACAAGCCCATCAGTCTGCGTCATGGCACGCCGGATGCGCGGTTGCTGGTGGAAGTGGCGATCGCATCGGGTATAGTCGAGATCGAGGGTGGCGGAATCTGTTACTGCGTGCCTTACTCTGAAGGTTTTCCGCTCGATCGCAGCCTTTTGTATTGGCAGTACGTCGACCGGATTTGCGCGCTTTACTCGACGCCGGCGAAGCCGATTCACCGCGAGAGCTTTGGCCCCTTGTCCGCTACCATGGTGCCGCCCGCTGTTGCGGTAGCAGTACAGATCATCGAGGCGCTGCTCTCGGCCGAGCAAGGGGTGCTTTCGTTCGCGGTCAGTTTTGGCCAGACCGGCTCGATGATCCAGGATATCGCGACCGCCCGGGTGCTGCGCGCTTTGGCGCGCGAATACTTGGACGAATTTGGTTTTAAAGCGACACGGCTCTATCTCGTTTATCACCAATGGATGGGGCAGTTTCCCATGGAAAGATCGAAAGCCGCCGCGTTGATCAGCGGCTCAACTTTGATTTCCAGCATGATTGGAGCCGATAAGATCGTGGTCAAAACCGTCGACGAAGCACTCGGTGTGCCGGCAGCCGAAGTTAACGCCGAGGCTGTGGAGACGGTACGTTACCTGCTCAAGACCTTTCGGTGCACCGAACCGATGTCGTCGGTGGAAATCGAACGTGAGATCGAGCTATTGGAGTCGGAAACCCGCACTTTGATGCAGGCGATCTTTGAACTGCCGGGTGAGGTCTTCTGGGAGAGCGTATTCACCGCGTTCCGCATGGGCTATCTGGATATTCCGTTTTCGCCGCACGCGGATAGCGCCAATCGACTGCTTTCCATGCGCGATGCCAATGCTTCGATTCGAATCGTCGATCCGGGCGGCATGCCGATGTCGGCACGAGACGCGGAGCTGGAGCGGAAACTCGTTGCTTCCAATGCCAATCGCTCAGCACAGGGTTACCGGCAATTACTGGCCGACATCAATCTGATGATGTGATGAGCAGGCAACAACACCTATGGCAGCTGCCGTGAATCCGGACCAAATAGCCGTTGATATCGGCTCCACGATCATCAAGATAGCGTCCCTTGGCGATGACGATGCCTCGCTGAAACAGGTTTTTGAACCGCGGGATTTTGAACTCGGTATCGCAGCACAGGTCCAGCGCACTTTGGCGAAGTTCGGCACATCGGCCGACAACGGCAATATCCTGGTCTGCTCTTCCGCCAACGGCGGATTGCGAATCGGTATCGTCAGCTTGACCGATTACTACAGCGGCGCGGTGCTGCGGAACCAGGCCTTGTCCGCCGGCGCCAATCCGCTGTTCGTGGATCAGTTCGAAAGTTCGGACGGGAATCTGCAATCGGTCGATGTGCTGCTGGTGGCCGGCGGTATCGATTGCCCCGATGCCGGCCCCTTGGCGCAGCGCCTGGAACGCTTCCGCACAGACCTCTATCATTTCAATACTCTGGTCTATGCCGGCAACCGATATCTGGCGCAAGCGTTTGTCGAACGCAATCCGGGTGCCTTGGTGATCGACAATCCGCTGGCAACGGGACTGCGCAGCACCAGCGACAGTGTATTCGAAACCCTCAGACGCGCCTATCTCGATGATCTGGTTCACAAAGAAGGCATCAGCGACTTAAGGATAGGCCTGTCCGGCGGCGTCCGTCCGACGCCGGAAGTGGTCAATCGCGGCTTCCACCGTGCCGTACTCAATCGCTCCAGCATTGAGGTACCTGGCTCGTGTATCCTGATCGACATCGGCGGCGCAACCACCGACTTGCATTACACGGTCGAAATCATTGTGGATGAAAGCGACGATCGGCCGGCGACCGGATCATCCGTTGCCCGCTACGTGTTCACCGATCTCGGAATCGTTTTTTCGCGCGACAGCACCCTGGCGCAAATGCGAAATCACCCGCGGATCTACGATTTTCTTACCCAGGTCATCGATGGCGATGTGAGAGAAGTCTATCGACTCCTGCGCGAGAGCGACTATGACCCCGAACCCGACGTGCTTTCGTATGCGTGCTTGTTCCTGGCGTTGGATCGCTTCGCCCAGGGTAAAGGCCCCGGCTTGCCACAGGCCGACCTGTCAAAGGTGTCGCAGTTTATTTTGACCGGTGGCGCATCGCAAAACCTGAACGAGCTGCAAATCAGACGCCTTTTGGCTTTATTCATCGGCACCAGTAGCAGTAACCCCGGGGTGGAGATCGATCGGGATTACAGGATATGGGTTGAGGGAATCACTTGGATGGACAGCGCGAGCAACTGAAATTGTTGAGCAACGCGCTGAACTAGGCCGTAAAGGAAATCAAATGGGTTCATCGAACGATATCGTATGGAACCGTGACGCAAGCTTCGATTTTGCGGCACTTGCGCAGCAATACGCGACACCGTTTTATCTCTACGACGCGGATGGCGTTAACGCACGCATCGACGCCATACGCCAGGCATTCGAAAACCGGGTAAAAGTGTTCTACGCGGTCAAGGCGAATCCCAACCTGGAACTGCTCCGGGCGGTGCGCCCGGTCGCCGACGGTCTGGATATTTCCTCCGCCGGAGAATTGCAGCAAGCGCTGGCGGCCGGTTTCGATGCGGCGCACATGAGCTTCGCCGGCCCCGCGAAGACCCGCGCGGAGTTAACGGCCTCGGTTGACTGCGGCGTCGGTTGCATCAGCGTCGAGTCCTTGCGGGAACTGCACGACTGCCTGCGGGTCGCGCGTGAGACCGGAAAAAAGGCATGCATTCTTGTACGCGTCAATCCGGAAATGCTCAATCGTTCATTCGGTATGAAGATGGGCGGCCGCGCGATCCAGTTCGGCATCGATGAGGAAGACATCGCCGAGATCCTTTCGGTTGTTGAGTCCAATCTTGCGCACCTGGCGTTTCAAGGCATCCATATTTACGCCGGAAGCCAGTGCTTTGACGCCGACGGCATTGTCGAAGGCGTCGAAAACACCTTTAGAATCGCCCGCGAAATCGAGGGCAAGTCCGCGCTGAAGTGCCGCATCATAAATCTGGGTGGCGGATTCGGGTTTTCACACACCAAGAAGGAAACACATTTGGATCTCGTAGCGTTGGCTGAAAGACTGTTGCCGACACTGCGTGAACTTACCGAACGCACCGAGTTCGAACGCGAGATTGTGTTCGAACTGGGGCGCTACCTGACCGCGCCGGCAGGCATCTACGTCGCGCGCGTCATCAGCAGTAAAGTGTCGCGCGGCAAGTCTTATTACATGGTTGACGGCGGTTTGCATCATCATCTCGCCGCCGCCGGCACATTTGGCACAGCATTACGCTCGAATTTTATGGTGCGCAATCTAACCCGGCCAGATGCAGAGCCGACGCGTTGTAACCTGGCAGGGCCTTCCTGCAACCCAACCGACCTGCTTGGGGTTGATATTGAACTGCCGCGACCTGAGATCGGAGATCTAATCGGTGTACTGAACTCCGGCAGCTATGGCTTTACGGCCAGTCCGATCCTGTTTCTGGGTCGGCCGACTCCGGCGGAACTTGTACACAGCGAAGGCCGGGTAACACTCGGTCGTCGCTCCAGGACGATTCTGGACTTCAACTAGTCGCACCCTGAGACCGCTCGATGTTTGGTCCGAAAGCCATCGTCGACACCCGACGCGTCGGGGATCAGGAAATTGCGTTCGCCCAACGACCGGGCGGCGAATCGTGTATCGTTTTTTTACACGGCTTGGGGTGCTCGAAGGAGTCTTTCGCGGAGGCGTTCCAAGGCCCTTATTTTCCCGACCGGTTTACGCTCCTCGCGCCTGATCTGATCGGTCATGGCGGTTCCAGCAAGCCCGATGATCTGTCCTATGAACTCGCCGAGCAAAGTGACATGGTCATCGCTTTGCTCAATGAACTGGCGATCGAAAAGATCGCCATCATCGCCCACAGTATGGGCAATGTGCCCGGATTACTGTTGACCCAGAAAGGCTTGAACCTGTTTGGGTATTATTGTCTCGAAGGGAATATGACGCTTGCCGATTGCACCACGAGCGCCCGGGTGGCGAAATTTTCCGAAGGCGATTTCGTCAAAAAATTCTATCCCCTATCGCCACAGCGATTTCGTTGTCGTGGTGTACCCGATGAGCTCGGTGCCAGTGCGCTCGCCTACTATCGCAGCGCTCGGTCGCTGGTCGCTTGGTCTTCCGGCGGGCGGTTATTGCCGCTTTACCACGGGCTTACGGCTGATAAAGCCTACCTCTACGGTTCGAAATCCAAGGCACCGGAGTTCATTGCGCAGCTAGGTGACGGCGCAATCATCGAGATCGCAGAATCCGGCCACTTTTTAATGAATGAAAACCCGGCACAGACCTACGGCGAAATCTCGGCTCGTCTCGTTGACTGACAATATGCTCTCGACGGCTGCCTGAACGACAAAAAAAGTCGCCCGAGGCAAGGTCAGTCGCCTGGTTGTCGATATTGACTCGCCGTGTTTGCGCAGGCGGTATTCGATGACGCGCCATAAACGCCAAAACCAGCCCCCAGCAACAGGCGCTCGAGCGCCGACATCCGCGGGTATTTCACCGCGGGCTTAACCTGCATGTTGCAGCAGTATCCGGGATGATCGCGCCGGACAGGTGCGGCTGGACGCCGCTGTGGAGCGAACAGCATAGCCGTCGCTGCGACTTGAGTGAACAGCCAGTGCAGGCGTGCCTGGACAAGCGAGGGCCCGGATAGATCATGGGCCGGTCACCAACCGTACCCTGCAGAAAACCCCGGAAAAAGAGGATTCGAAGCGGCTACATCGGGTTTCGGTATTTGGCCCATGATCGGCGGGTGCAACTTGCAGGTTAAGCATCGCGAGCTGCCGGCGGCGCGCCAACCGTACGTGCTGTGGCAAGTAGTAGCTTCAGCCTTCCCGCCATGCTTAAATGAGCGTGCAACGATTTCAATCCGATCCGGCTTTTGTACGCCACCGGTAGCTGATCGTGCATTTCTCCGGCGCACGGTGCACGACTGTCGCGCAGACTGGAAACCCAAAATCACGCAAGGGTCTTCGCCGATGATGATAAAGTGGCGCTCGCAATCTACGGTCGTATTGAGCGCCTGCCTGGTATCGCTTTCGGCCGTTGCTGCCTCTGCGCTGCAGGAAAAAATCGCTGCCAGCGCGGAGCAACAGTGGGTGTTCGTCAGCACCAATCGTTTCCAGGATGCCTGGCCGGATCCGCTGCAGTACAGTTTCGAAGGCGATCCAATGCCTTGGGTGCGTGGCAATCCGTCTTCCGTGATCAAAGCCTGGAGTTCGTTCGCCTGGGATACAAAGCGGGATCGACTGATACTTTGGGGCGGCGGACACGCCAACTACGCAGGCAACGAAGTCTACCTCTGGAACGGCGACAACGGCGCCTGGACGCGTGGCTCCCTGCCGAACGAAATCCAGCGTGTATACGGTGGAGAAGTTGGCGTTGAAGTGTACGACCACATCGCGATCGACGGGGCCGACAACGCGCCGCAATCTGCCCATACCTACGACAACAACATCTATCTGCCACTTGCCGATCGTTTCCTGACTTTCGGCGGTGCGCCCTACAGTGCCGGCGGCGGCCACTTTCACGATATCAATCTGGACCACACGGGCCCCTACTTTTGGGATCCGGCAAAGGCTGATCCGAACAAAGTCGGCGGCACCACGGGCTCCCAGGTAAGACCGGATGAGTTCCCCGATGTACTCGGCGGCGGGATGTGGGAGAACCGCCACAACCCGATTCCTTACGATCGTGGCCATATTGAAAGCGCTACGGCGTACGCCGTTGAAGACGGCAAGGAAGTCATCTACGTCGATACGGCCATCGGACTGTTCAAGTACACGGTGACCGACCCCTTCGACGCCGCTCGGGACACCTGGGAACGGGTCGGCGATGCTTATCGGCCACTGGGCGGCAACTGGAGTCAGGGGCCCGGTGCACTGGACGCCGAGGAAGGGCTGTACGTGCGCATCGGCGGCCGGGCCGGCGACGGCAGCAACCGTTTTTATTACTACGATTTTGCAGATTACGCACCGGACATCCTGGCGCTGGCCATGGTATTCGAACCGGTGGTGCTCGGTAGTTTCGACTTCGATACCGACCTCAGAGATGCGGGTATGGACTACGACCCGGTCAGAGACCGGTTCGTTATCTGGGACGTGAAAGGACGGCTATGGGCGTTGGCATCCCCGCAGACGACACTCAGTGGCCATTGGGAATTGTCGCTGATCGACGCGCTCGAATCGGCTGAGGGCTTTCCGAACCCGAGCGAACCCGGCAGCGTGGGCGCGGGCACCGGCATACTCGGCAAGTGGGAGTACGCCCCGGATCTGGATATTTTTCTGGGCCTGTACGACCCCTACGGCGGTGGGGTGTGGGCATACAAGCCGGAGAACTGGTCGCCCGCGAGCACAAACCCGGAGCCGGACCCGAACCCGGAGCCGGAGCCGGAGCCGGAGCCGGACCCGAACCCGGAGCCGGAGCCGGAGCCGAACCCGGAGCCGGACCCGAACCCGAACCCGAACCCATACCCAGACCCGGATCCGATCCCGAATCCCAATCCAGCCCCCAATCCAGGCAACACGCCGGATATGCCTTGGCTACTCCCGGTACTCAAACTGATATTGGAAGAATGACACTGGCCCGCAGAGAACGCCTCACAAGCGATGGTCAGATTGCAGGGTTGGTTGCTGCACAACGGAGTTACACGAATGCGCGCCAGCTTCGAACAAGACGCATTCGGATGACGACCGCACAACGACCGCCACGGGCTCGACGTTATTCAGTCATGCAGGCCAAGCGTCAAGACCCAGCCGGATTCCTCACTCGGGTTTGGAAGCGCCCGCCTCTCTCAGTTTGCGTTTGAGTTTCATCCGCAAACCGGTCAGGGCATACCCGGCCTTGGCGGCGATGTCGGCGTGTTTCTGAGCCTCTTCCAAGCGACCCAGGTCAGCCAGGACCAGGCCGTAGTTATAGTGAACCTCGGGAAGCGTGGACTTTATCGCGAGCGAACGCTCGTACATCTGCGCGGCTTCTTCCAGATGCCCCAATCGGTGTAAGTAAATACCGTATATTGCAGGTACAACCGGGTCCTTGTTGGTAAATGCCATGGCTCTGTTCAGGTAACACTCGGGCGGTGGATAGGCCTCTTTCCAACGCGTGATATCGGCTTCCGGCGGACGGCACAAACGACAATTTTCGGTATAGAGGCGCACCATCGTGAATAAAGCCTGGTGGTGATTGGGGAAGAAGGAAATCGTGTAGTGTAGATCGGATTCAACTGAACCCGTAATACCGCCTAGTAACCGCTTCACCTTCGCCGAGTAATGGTGGGATTCCACTTTTTCGATGTTGCCGCCGGGGACATGTTGCCGACGATCGGTGTAGTCCGCCGGCCCGAATTCGCGCAATGGCGCTATTGCTGATGCTTCACAAGGCAAGCCGCTCAGATCGTCGCCCGCCCATGGGAATACACCCGCATGTATCGAGGGTGACATCGATATCGCCAACAACACCAAAACGGTTAATAACGAAATTCTTTTTACGCGCATATACTAAAAACCTATAAGTTTGATTTTACCGGTTCGGACGGGATACCTCACTCAGGTGGTTAATCTACCGACCGCGTTGAGGTATGACAACAACAAGGACACGACGCGGATGCACGTCAGCGTTCCCGTGCGGATACGGCCGCACTGGTCACGGTGTGGCATGGGCAGACTGATCGGCTTGCCGGCATCCTACGGCACCAGAACAAGATCGGTGCCATGCGGACTCGGGTGGGGCATCCCTGACCGATTCCGAGTATAACATATTGTTTATAAAGTCATAATTTGCAGCTCCTGGGCACATGAAACCGGCTCGCCGTTCGCTTGAGCGGCAGATCGTAGAATCCGCGGGCGAGTCGATCACGCTTCGCGTCTTGAGGATTTACGACTTCATCGAGACCGCCAAGTGTTTTCGGTGACCGGTGCGCCCGCGATACAGCTGGCGAAGCGAAGTCTGCCACTGCCCGTTCTCACTGCAGTCACCGTCGAACACGCAGGAAGAGCGGACGGGAAATCTAAGTGCACGCTATCCAAACTGATTCAGCTGAACTTCGATTTGGTGGTCAGCTGTTCCATTGTGCCACTGCAGGCTTATTCCTTGATCGGAATGGGGATGTCCCTGCTGTCGCTGGCGTGCGTCGTGTTCGCTTGTCATGATATTGGCTGCAGGGGACTGGCTGCCCTGTTGTTCTGGGGAGATAGATCTTATTGACGCGCAAGATCCCGAAACTGTTGGCGGGAACCGCACAGGCGATGCCACTCGCGGGCTGCGCGACATAGCATTCAGTTTGGATTCATTGGCCGGCGCGTACATTGGGATCATGAGTTTCACACCACGTTTTTCCGGAGATTCCGATGAAACCGACAATCGCATTCCTTAGCGCAGTGATGGTCGCGGCACTGCCGCTCGCCAGCAACCCTGCGTTCGCCCACGACGACGATTGGCACGCTGACGGACGCCTCGTCTTGTCCATCGGCTCGTCGCCCTTGGTCTGGGTGCCCGAAGACGGCCTTTACGTCGCCCTTGGGGCTCGCTCGCCGACTTTCTATATAGACGGCTTTTTCTTTTTGTTCGACGATCACCACTGGTATCGCTCGCGTAGACATGGGGGCCCCTGGGCACGCGTAGATTTCGCGCGACTGCCAAGGCATCTGCACCAATTTCGGCGCGGTGATTGGCCGCGCTACCAGGGCCGAGCGGAACGGCATCACCGTTTCAACATGTACCGCCGCCCCCCACAACGCGGCCCACGCCAGACTTGGAGAGAACGCTCCGGCGGACAAAGGGACACCTATTCGCGGCAAGTGCCGGATGACAACCAAATCCGACGCACCCCGCCTCCGTCTCGACAACAAACACCCCGCAACCAAGCCGATCCGAGATTCGACCGGAGACGAGAGGGATTCGAGGGAACGCGGCAGGACGATCGCCGCGACAAAAGCCAGGATCGGGAACGCTCCGTGTACGAACGGTCGAACCGCCGCGGCGAAGCTGAAAGAAGCCGGGACGGCGCACGCGACTATCGACGCGATCGTTGAGGCCAAACCGCGTACCGTCCGAACCGGGCGGCCCCGCGCACTGCTACATCAGGTGCGCGGGGCCACGTCTGACAATATCAGTCGCCGTTTTCGTCATGTGACGGCGCATGCCCGGCAAAGGTGATCGTCGCCCGCAGGCCGGGGTGATTGTCGGCCAGTTCGAACTTCGCCCTGTGCAGGGTAGCAACTGCCGCCACCAGGCTGAGACCCAAGCCATTACCGAACGCGCTGCGGGCACTGTCCAAGCGCACAAATCGCTTCAGCACCCGATGCCTATCGCCCGCGGGGATACCCGGTCCCGAATCACTGACCGTCAGTTGCGGTTGGTTGTCGCCATGCGTCAGACGCAGTGCGACCTGCGCCCGCTCACCCGCGTATTGGCGCGCATTCTCCAGTAGGTTGCTGATCGCCTGCGCCAGCAGATGCCGGTTGCCCAGAACATTGACCGCCGGTGCGATGGCAAGCTCGAACGCCTGGCCATCCTCGTCGGCCATGCCCTGATAGAGATCACCGACATCCCGCGCCAACGCCGAGAGATCAACGACTTTCCATTCACCACGATAGCTGCCAGCTTCGGTTTGCGCGATTTCCAACAGGGCGTTGAAGGTGCGTATCATGCCATCGATATCGGCCATGGCATTTTTCATCGTCTCACGGTAGTCCACGTCCTCTCGCGAGTCCAGTAAGGTGACCTCGAGGCGATTGCGCAGACGCGAAAGCGGGCCGCGCAAATCGTGTGCCACGTTGTCCGTGACTTCCCGCATCTCATTGATCAAGCGTTCGATGTGTAGAAGCATGTCATTGAGATGCTCGGCCAATTCGTCGAACTCGTCATTCCGACCCGTCAATTTGACGCGTCTGGTCAAATCACCCTGCTTTATCATCCGCGCGGTTTCGTTGATCTGATCGACGCGCTGCAGCATTTGCCTTCCCATGCGCCACCCGAGGATCAGCGTCAGGCCGATGGACACGGCCAGGATTGCGGCCATGGCCGTCAGGACGAATGCCTGCAAATCCTCCTCCTGATGCACGCCCTGGGCAACCAGTAACCGACTGCCATCGGCCAAGATAGTGGCGGCCACGGGCCAGAACCCGTCTTCATCCTCAATATGCTCCGGGATCAAATCGTCGTCGAGCCAGAGGTTGCGGACCTGTCCATCGAGCGGTAGCCGCGGCGGCCACGCAAAGAGGTCGCCGGCTTTTTTACTCCCGTCGGAAGCAAGCAGCAAAAAATGGCGGCGGTTCTCCGTATAGGTACTGGGCTTGTTATCGAGAACTTCGACCAACCTGGCCCTGCCCTCTTGTCGGTCGATCGCCACCAGGGCCGCAAGTTCGCTTTCGATACCCGCTGCGATCTGCGCATTCACGTAGTTACTGGTTGCCCAGTAAAGCACACCCAACCCCAATCCTGTCAGCAACGCATAATAGACCGCATAGCGCAGCGCCACACGAATCGCCGTGGTATGAAGCAGCCTATTCAGATTCACTGAGGCGATATCCCCGGCCGCGAATGGTATGCAGCAACGGTCTATCGAACCCTTTGTCGATCTTACTGCGCAGGCGGGAGATCTGTGTATCGATCACATTGGTTTCGGGGTCGAAGTGAAAATCCCATACCTGTTCGAGCAGCATGGTCCGGGTAACGACCTGGTTTGCGTGGCGCATCATATACTCGAGCAGCTGCAATTCCTTCGGCTGCAGCCGGATCTCTTTACCGGCCCGCTGCACTTTGCGGGAGACAAGGTCCAGTGCCAGATCACCGACCGCCAGGCGGGCGGGTGTCGCCACACTCTGCCCACGGCGAAACAAGGCGTCCAGCCTGGCGAGCAACTCCCCGAAGGCATAGGGCTTGACCAGGTAGTCGTCGCCGCCCGCGCGCAAACCTTCGATTCTGTCGTCAACTTCACCCAGGGCGCTCAGAACCAACACCGGAGTGGACTTTCCGTCGGCGCGCAACATGCGAATGATCGAAAGGCCGTCGCGTTTCGGCAGCATACGGTCAACCACAACGATGTCATAGTTGCCCGTCAAGGCCATGTACAGGCCGTCCTCCCCATCGGCCGCATGGTCGACCACATGGCCGCTTTCGGTTAGCCCCTTGACCAGGTAACTCGCGGCCTCTTTGTCGTCTTCGATGAGCAGGATACGCATAGGTGCAATGATATTCGATCTCGGTATCCCCTAGTCTTACGATTTGGAAAGGGCGGCATGGCGCCGAATATTTATAGAGCACCAAGTAGTTGAAACCCTTCATGCGGCGCACAATCGTAAGACCTGCTACAGGAGTGTTTCGATAGGTTAGGTCTACCGACAACGGTGGTTATTCTCGCGCTGGTGTCCTTACTCAACGGCGCCGCGAGCGAAATGATAGCGCCGCTGCTGCCGCTGTTTCTCACCGCCACCCTGGGTGCGGAACGGGCACTGGTCGGCGACTTCCCCCCGGACGCGCAGCGCGCGGTGCGGCGTTCGGCCTCTTCCACATGGCGGTCGGCCTAGCTGCGTTGCCGGGCGCCCTGCTCTTCGGCGGCGTATGGCAATGGTGGGGTGCCAGGGTGGCCTTCGTCCTTGCCGCGGTCATCGCCGGCCTCGCAATGCGCGGCCGGCTGTCGGCTGCTCAAGCCAGACCGCGCTTGTCACGACCAACCACCCGCTCTTTCCCCTCTAAGACATCACCGTGGCGATGCCCGCCACCTTACCGATCGGCAATGTTGGAGCAAGGTGCCGGCAAGGTGGCGGGGCGTAAGCTGTCTCCAACGTCGAGACTCGACGCAAATCCGAACCTCAACAGGAGAACGACGATGAAGACAATCAACAGAACCCTGATCGCATGCGCCGTGGCCAGCGTGCTGGGCGGCGGCGCCGTTATCGCACTGGCAGGCGACGCCAAGGCCGACCGCGAGACCGCCCGGGACGGGCAATACGCCACAGTGGTGAACAACGGCTCGATACGGATCAAGGATGACAACGAGCGGACGATGGCTGCCAAGGCGCGGATCACGGTCGGCGAAGCGGCGCAGATCGCGGCCGAGGCGTATTCGGGCAAGGTGACCGAGAGTCAGCTCGACGAGGAAAACGGCTATCTGATCTGGGAGGTCGAGGTCATAGATTCGCAAGGGCAGGAAGCTCAAGTCAAGATTGACGCCGGCGATGGTCGAATACTTGCGATCGAGTCGGGCGAGGACGACGAGCACCATGAAGGCAATCGCGAAGACGACGATCATGAAGATCGCGCGAAAGACAAGCACAGCCGTTGGAAGTTCTGGGAAGACAACGATCGAGATGAACGCAGCGGAAAACAAGGCTAAATGTACCCTGGCGGTGCCGCAAGGCACCGCCAGCCTAATTGTCGCCTGGACGCAACTGAGGATACGAACCAATGAATACACAACCGTTGCGAATCGGTTGGAGCGATAGACTGCTGATAGGCGTGACAGCAGGGCTGGTTGTTGTCGTCGGCTTTTTCGCCGGCCTGCTCGCGCTGACTGTTGGCGGCGTCTTGGCGCTCACCGTCGGGGTCAAGCTTTGGTGGTTCGAGCGACAGCGCTCGAAAGACGTCATCGATGCGGAGTATCGGGTCCTGCGGGAATGACACCGGCCATTTCGCCCGGCAACCGGCACAGGCAGGTTCATTTCCTGGTCATGGATGGCGGCTTGGTGCCTAATCCGGCGGGTCATCGTCAACGGCGTGCGCGATAGGCGGGAGAGTCCGGCGACAGGCCCACGACGCTGTCGATACCTCGGATTCAGGCAAACCCGGCCATCCGCCGGGCTCCTGCCATTGAACTCCGGTAGTGTCGCACCAACGTACCGATAAACGACGCCACCCCGAAGCTGGACTTACGAATGAGCAGCAATAGCAATATCTCACCTGCCGGGAATCCCATATGGGCCCGTATCATCAGCATGCTGGTGCTGGGCATTGCCTATGCCGTGGCCGAAACCGTGCTGGTCGCCCTGGTGATCGGCCAGGTGCTGTTTTCGATTTTTGGCAAGCAACACAACGCGCCGTTGAAGATCGTGGGTAAACAGGTATCTGACTACATCTATCAAATCCTGGTGTTTTTGACTTTCAACAGCGAGTATCGCCCGTTCCCCTATCGGCATTGGGGAGAGAAAAGCGATGCCCCCGTCGTCCCGGCACGGGAACACCCTGAACAGCACTGAGCGGACAAACCCGATAGTACGCATCCAGGGGCGGCCTTGGCACGACCGCGCCGGTGTTACGCACGACCTGAATGAAACACTGATCCAGACAAGGCCGCATACCATGACCGTCGACCACGATGTCCACATGGTCCATTCTGACCCGCCAGCGACCGGACCAGCGCGCCATGTGCCGCGGTGTGACGACATCCCTGTGACCGGCGAATATGCCGCGCAGCGTTCGTTGCCGCGGTCCGTCGTATGCACCGGCGCCCGTGCGACGGCGGATTTCGCGGCGGTTCCAGTGCACGCTCTCGCCGGCATCAATGCGTACCTGCGGCGTAAAATAGGGGACCTGCGCCAACAGGCCCGCCGACGCCGATATCGCATGGCTCCTTACGCCGCGTTCGCCCGGGAGATGTTCGCCGGTCCGCGCGCCATTGGGGCGGTCTGCCCCAGCTGGCCACACCTGGCGCGCGCCATGGCCGGCGAGTTGGACAATATCGGGGATGGCCTGGTGCTGGAACTCGGCGCCGGCACAGGCAGCATCACCCACGCCTTGCTCCAGCAGGGCGTCGCCCCGACCCGTCTGATCGCCGTCGAACGCTCGCCGGCGTTGGCGGCACACCTGCGCAAACGGTTTCCGGCGATTCGGGTGATCGAAGGCGACGCGGCACAACTGGGCAATCTGATCGGGAACGATGCGAACAGGGTGCGTGCGGTGGTTTCCGGGCTCCCACTGCGGTCCCTGCCTCGCGCCGCGGCGCAGGAGATCGGGCAGCAGATCCGGCACTTGCTCCCCGACGACGGGGTACTCGTACAGTTTACCTATGATCTTCGAACGCCATCGGTTTGGAGAGACAGCGCACTGAAGAACGAGCGCACGCGAATCGTCTGGAACAACCTACCGCCCGCACGCGTGGACACCTTTGTCCGTAAAGCCGATTCACCGTAGCCGGCGGCGGCATCCATGCGCCTGCTGGTCACGGTACAGCAAGAACCACGAAAACCCATCCCATCGCCCCAACCTGCATATTGCACGAAGGGATCGGGAATTCTGGGAAATCTGGCTAAGCAGGTTGGCCGATCGGCCGAAGATGCATAGCCGTAGCTATGGATCGAGGGGGATCGGTCAAGATGCGACGCGAGATTTTTCAGAAAACCGATCAGTACAGATTGCAGCTTAACCCCACAACCAAAAAAGTGCGCACAGCCCGAGATACCAGCGGTGAACTCGCCATCACTGGTCCGCCTTCGTGCAACATGCAGGCTAACCTTCTCCACGAGGGGGGCGTCGCAAAAGCCCCCGCTCTCAGCCGGGAAACGACGTCTATAGACGTCTATACTTCAGTATGGCGCCCACTCTATTTTGCGTCAGTGCTAACTGGGGTCTCTGTATGGACGATGCAACCGCGACACTGAGTCAACCGTCGGTTTCCTGCGGCCAGGACGAAATGATCCTGCGCCGATCCCGATTCAACCATGTGGCCGCATCGCACTGGGACGGGTTGTTTCGCTTTGCCTATTGGTTGACCAACAATCGCCAGATCGCCGAGGATCTCGTTCAAGAGACGCTGCTGCGGGCGTGGAAG
This sequence comes from uncultured Chromatiales bacterium, assembly GCA_965368585.1. GTDB lineage: Bacteria > Pseudomonadota > Gammaproteobacteria > Chromatiales > Chromatiaceae > JARRQB01. The sequence continues at coordinate 59,011 of CBDUNM010000007.1, forward strand.
GCGTACGACTCGCTCAAGGATCAGGGGGCAGTCAAGGGGTGGCTGTTGGCCATATTGCGTCACGAGAATGCACGCCGCTTTGAACATGACCAGCCAGAATCTACGTCCATTTCGGTTGAAGCGCTCGCCGATTCGCGGGTCGGCTACGACAAATCCACCGAGGCGTTCGTTCTGCGCCGAGCGCTCAGTATGCTGCCGGTCGAACTGCGCAAACCCCTGTTAATGCAAATCGTCGAGGGATATTCACTGAGCGAGATCGCGCACGAACTCGGCATTTCGTTTTCGGGTGCCGGAACCCGCTTGTTTCGGGCGCGTAAATTGCTGCGCGAATTGGTGGGAGATTTGGATTAGGCGCGCTTTGCTCGACGTCTTTGAGGCCACAATAATTTTCTGGACATTGCGTTAACATCAACTAGATTTCTTGGAAAGAAATGAAAGACTGTTTTTTGCATATATTTTAGGTTTGACGACCCACCGCACACAATTGCCGCCTGGCAAAGACCGCCGACAGAGTTCTACCGAACAGGTGTTTTGGCGGAAGACTTGACAACTCTACTCAACTACCTCGTTCGGCAGGAACAGATATAGATATCATGCTTGGAGGTGTCGTAATGGGCGTTCTTTTTCGGTCACCCACTACTTTAACAACGCCAGCGGTGACATTCCGCCCAAGTACTGCGAACTAGTCATGCTGGGCGTCGCTGTACGAATACCTTGCGTCTATCGCGCATACGCTCAAACAAAGATTACCCGGGCAAAACGGTGCGACCGACGCTTAAGTCCAGGAAGCGATCGGCTACGTTGCCGATGTTCGGCCCTGCAGCACCGCGCAAAACGATTCCCAATATGACCCGCCCAAGGGGAAGTTCGAGACCGACGCGATTTTGCAGCACGTTGCCGACCAATCTCCTAAAACCAAATAGAAACCAATCATGCGTTCAGAGCTGGCGTTGTTACGTTGGCGCGGCCGCAGTTTAGCTTGACACGACCAACTGGAGGACAACAGCGTGAAAATAAAATGGTGCTGCCTTTAATCCGTTCCAATGGTTTTTTGGCTGCTCAGCGCCTGGGTCCTGGTCTTGCCATCGTCGGTATATTCCCAGCCAAGCGAAGGCCATATCACGGTGCTCTACGATGCCTTCGGCAAGCCGTCGGACCCTCGGAAGGATTGGGGCTTTTCCGCGTACATCGAATACGACGGCAAACGCATGCTGTTCGATACCGGCAACAACGCCGAGATCTTTGCACACAATGTGAAGACCAAGGGTATCGACCTCACCAATCTGGATTTTGCGGTCGTATCGCACCGCCATGGCGATCATACAAGCGGTTTGAATCACCTCATGACCGTGAACCCGGGCGTGCAGATCTACGCGCCAAAAGATGAGATACGGCGCATCGCAACCTCTCTGCGTGACCAGTGGAAGGTCGCATGGATTGCGCCAGTACATTGCACCGGGGAGCCGGCCTTCGCGATTCTCAAGGAAAGCTTCGGTGACCGTTATCTGTACGCGGGACTCGGCACGACGCTCGCTATCGGCGCGACCATAAAGCCACTGGTCGAAGCCGGACAATCGCCGACACAGAATTTTGACGAGCGGGATTCGCAAAGTTATCGCGAATTGCTGGCGCAAAGTCACGACAACCCGCATTGGTTACTGGCTCACATCGAAGCCAAGCACTTGTAATCACGGCCCCCCGGCGGTCGCGAAAGACGCACTTCGCACCGCCGGTCGCGTATCATAGGGCGCAGCCTTGCGTCGTACTTTCCTATTCCCTTACCACGCCGACGGTCTCTGCGGTCCGGTGTGGTGGACCACATTAAAGCAAGTGTTGACCAGGAATTCGACGGCCAGGATACTCCAGGCGACGCTCAACGCGTATTGCCGACACGGGACCGCGAAGCGCCCACCGCCCCGTCCAACATCCGCGGCAGTTCTCTGCCTATCCTGGCTGATACCGGCTGCGCCAGTTCGGCGGACGCCTCGAAACGCCACACAGAGGCCGGCGGCAGGTTACGCCAGATCTGGGCGGTGCGCGTCGCCCGCAGCCCGAGCCCGCGCAACAAGGTCGGCGCGACCGGGCAGGCAGGGCCGTAGGTAAACTGTACGATCGGACCCTGACCGGCGGTCACCTCGACGGAACCGGCCAGTATCGCCCGTTGCACCTCGCGCTCGATGGACAACAGCGGCAGGCCGGATACCACGGCCTTGACGGGCCCGGCGATGGCATGCTCCCGAAACAGTCCCGCCAGCTGGCGGGCATCACCCTGCAGTACACGCACGTTCGGAAACCGGCTGCGCAGGCGGTGGCAGAGCATCGGGTCGCGCTCGACCACCACCAGGGTCTCGGACGCTACGCCTCCGGCCAGCAAGCCGGCCGTGATACTGCCGGTCCCGCCGCCCAACTCCACCGTCCAGCCCGTACCGGCCGGCACCTGTGCCGCCATCGCGCGGGCCAGGGCCAAGCCACTGGGCGCGATTGCCGCCACCCCCAGGGGATTACGCAACCAGGCGCGCATCAATAACCATTGATCTTCGGAATACAAGCCTTCTACCTCTTACATTTGACTTCGCGATTGTGCCGGCGAGGGGCGATTCTACATGGCGTCCACGCCGGACTACAAAATGTATTGTTCCTTGTTGGCACGACTGCAGCCAACCGCCGTATATTCACGTCGGCGACCCCATCAACCGTACGCGTCGCCAGTCACGGAATCTCGCCCCGCCCGACCATCTCCCAGTAGAGGTTTTGCGCGCGGTTCTGCTGGGAATCGATCTGGGACTGAAGGTCGCCAAGCAACGTACGCAGATCATCGGCCTGAAAACGCGCCTTGCCTAACAGCGCCCTGACTTCGTCAGCCAACGGCTTGGTTTCCATCGATGCGTCAAGTCGGGACGCGGCGCGGGTCAGCGAGTCGATTGCCTGTTGCCGCTGGTCCGCGGTGATGGCGGCATTGAGCATGACCGCGTAGGCATCGATCACCTCGTTGTATGCGCTGGTGAGACCCTGCAGCGGGGCTTGCGTGTACCAATGGATACTGGCCATGGCACTCTGCAGGGCCGCGAGCGCAGCCTGCCAATCGGGTTCGTCCCGGTGCGCCGCGGAGGATGCCGCATCCAAGACGTCTTTGAGCTTATGCAGCGGGAATAGACCCGCGGAATAGCGAACGACCGAAACCACCGTGTCCAGTTTGCTCGCGGCGGTCTCGCGCTCGTCTTGCGCCGCTGCCTGCATGCCCGCTGCCAGCGCGGCGCGGGCTTTTCCCCACCGTTCGTCGGACGTATAAGCCAGCGCCTCGTTGACCTCGATCTGCAGCGGCACCCAAAGATCGGTGTCGACGGACTTGCTGGTGTCCCGCAGATCGTGGCGTATGAGACGAAGTTGATCTGCGAGGGCCATTTGCTCCGGCGGCAAACGCAAGAGCGTCAGATCGCTGCGCGCTTCTTCTATGGCGACCTTGAGCAGTGTCGAGCGTTTGTCGAGTACCGCTTGGCGGGCCCGTTGCAAATTGCCATAAATGCTGCGGCCCAAGTCGAGCAGCACCGGGTCGATGTACGGCGGCGCTCCCTGATCGACGTGGCCGGCATCGCCTGCTTCGGTCTCGGTGTTCGCCGCCGGCGCTTTGCCACTGCCGGGCGGCTGGTCCGCTACCGACGACGAAGACGCGAACATAGTCCACGCGAGACAGCCGCCCGCCAGGCTTCGCCAAACAAAGTGGGAACGTGACATTGATCAATCCTCAAAGATTCCGGGTTAGCGGGAACCAGTCTTCACGAATTCCAGCTCGTCCCCGGCCGCAATTACGCCGGCCGTGTCGTCAAGCATCGCGCCGATGTAAAAAAACCTCGTCGTCGGTCGCGCCCTACTTTACTAAAACCGGCGTAGCGGGGCGTAAACCGTGGTCACAATTGCCAACATAACGCCTATTCTCCCGTTGCCGCCTCGTCGCTGTAGTGCGTTCGCACTGTATCCTCGCAATTGCCGATGAAGCGCGGATCTTCAACCGGCACGGGCAGCTCAGCCCGTTCTATGATCGAAGGGTGCTCGAAATCGAACATATCAACGGGTGGCCGGGCATGGGCGTCCCGGGCGGTGAGCACAGGCGAATCGAAACGCGCCTGCACAAAACGCAGGATGGATGTGTGATCGTAGACACGGTGTGAGACGCAGTGCTTCCTGGCGTAAGGCGAGAGGACGACCATCGGTGCGCGCACCCCGAGACGATCGAATTTGCCAGGCACATCCCGGACCTTAAGATTCGGCTGGATATCATCCGGAGGACACGCCCGCGGCGGCGGCACGTGGTCGTAGCATCCGCCGTGTTCGTCGTAGGTAAAAAACAGCGCGGTCCGTTTCCAGTTGGGGCTTTTCATTGCCGCGTCGATGATTTGAGCCACGAAACGCTGACCGCCTGAACGCTTTCGGGCGGGTGTTCGTTATGCCGGCCGGCGGACGTCCCCCAGGAAAAAGCAGGCAGGCTGCCTTCTTTTGCGGCTTGAAAGAAGGCGTCGCTAGAGCGGAAATGATCGCCGTTCTCGGCCCGGAGTTTTGGCAGAATCTGCTCTTCGAACGAGGGTTCAGCCGCGGTGAACACCGTCGAGCTTTCACCGGCCTGTTCGAGTTGCTGGAAGATCGAACGCACTGCGACGCGCGGCGGCGGATCGTTACGAATATGCCCGAACGAAGCGGCCGCGATCATATACATGCGGTTCGGCCAGGTCGAACTGGGCACGCTGGCGTGATAATGATCGGCGATCGCGAAGGTATTCGCCAGGGCGCAGTAGTACGGTAGCCCTGACGGGTCATAGTAAGGCATGGCACCCGCCCCGCCCGCCGTCATAAAGCCGCTCATTGCGCCTCCTGCAATCTGCTCGTCGACTTTGTTCCAATAGTGCGGTTGGTCGCCCAGACAAGGCGTCCCGGCGCGTGTCATCATTACCTTTTTTCCAGCGCTATCCAGATTGAACGCAGTCGCCGGGGCGACCTCCGCCCCGGGCTGGCCGTACTTTGGAAGTTTTTGAATATAGTGGTCGAACGAGCGATTTTCCTGCATCGCCACAATAACGTGGTCGATGGGAATATCGGTGCTGCGAAGCATATCCGGGCAAGTCTCCACCACGCTTTGCCCGGCCTGGTATGGACACGACCCACGGGAAGACGGGGGGCAGACGCACATGCAGCGCAAACGAGCGTTACGCCCGTCATCGCCGGAGGTCGATCTACCATGGGCACACTGATTCTCAATTGAGCCCATTGACGCAGGACCATGATATCGGGCTCAGTCCTCGATCAACACCACGTTGATGCCGTCTTCGGGGCCAAGGTCGAAGGTGTTGGCGTTGAGCTGTTTCACCGTGCCGATCATCTCCAGCACATAAGGCGGTTTGGCGGCGGCGTTGATTACCAGGCCGTTTTGTGCTCCGTCCGAGACGACCACCGTGCCTTCGCTCGGGGACGAAATCTCGAGCCCGTTCGACGGCGCGAGCACGCTCAGCCGGGCGTTGAGGAACTGGCATTTGAATGCCGCCGGGTCCGCGTTCGCTTCGACGTAGGCCTGCGCCAGGTCCAAAGCGCCCGCTCTCGCCTTCTCGACCAGCCGTCCGGTCGCCTGTTTAGCTTTAGCCGCCATACTGCGAGCAGTTTCGCTTTCGGTAGCGTCTTTTACCGCATCGATAGCTTTGTCAAGTTGTGTTTTCCAGTTCATAGTGACACCTCAAAAAAAAAACAGATAATGATAATCTTCGCTTGAATCGAACGATCGCCCCCTATCCTGGCAGGCTAACACCCAAAATGATTTCAAGTATTGACTGGTAGGGCTTGATAAATTTTTCGATACCCTCCTGCTCAAGTTCGTCGTCAACGGCACGCATGTCGATGCCCAGCTCGGACAGTCCGTGCATCACCGCCGGCGCCCGCTCGACGGCCTTGTCTATGCGCAGCTCAGGCTTGCCATGATCACGGTAGGCATCGAGTGTCTCCCGTGGCAGGGTATTGACGGTATCGGGCGCGATCAGTGCCTCGACATATTTTACGTCGCTGTACCGCGCATCCTTGGTACCGGTGCTGGCCCACAACAAACGCTGCACGGCAGCCCCCGCGTCCTTCAGCGTCTGCCAACGCGCACCGTTCATGGCTTCCGTGAAGCGGCGGTACGCAAATCCGGCACTCGCGATCGCCGCCTGACCGCGCAGCGCGGCGGCAAGCCCGGCATCACTACCGCCCGCGTCGATTCTGGCATCGAGCAACGCATCGACCTTCACGTCAATACGGCTGAGGAAAAAGCTGGCTACCGAGGCCACGCCTGCCAGCGCCAATCCCGCCGCCCGGCGTGCTTCCATAGCGTCCTGGTAGGCTGACAGGACTTCCAGATAACGGCCGACCGAAAACAGCAGCGTCACATTGACATTGATCCCTTCAAACAGCAACTGGCGTATCGCCGGCATCCCCTCGCGGGTGCCCGGTACCTTGATCATGATGTTGGGCCGGGCCAGGCGCTGCCACAGCTCGCGCGCCTCGGTCAATGTGGCATCCGAATCGCGGGCCAGCATTGGCGATACCTCGATACTGACATAGCCGTCGCGACCGCCGCTGGCTTCGTAGACGGGACGAAAACGATCCGCGGCAAGACCGACGTCGAACATCACCAGCTGTTTGTAAACATCTTCCGGCGTCGCGTCAGCCGTCTTCAATCGGGTTAGGGCGTCGGTGTAGGCCCCGCCCTGCGCAATCGCTTTTTCGAAAATCGCCGGATTGGAGGTAAGTCCGGCCAATCGATCGTTCTCAATCAGTCCCTCGAGCGTTCCGTCCTCCAAGATGGTACGGTCGATATAGTCCAGCCAGATACTTTGACCGAGGCTGGACAGTCCTGCCAGCGGATTGGTTTTCATAACGATTCCCCTCTGTAGATCTCGCTGCATTCAGCCGTTCCGGTATTCAATACAGATCGTGAAGTGGCAACGGAAGTTCAGTGGACTCCGAATTACGTGCCAACGGATACCGCGAGGCACTCTAGGCCGCGCACGCGGGCGTCGCTTCACCGCAATCCAGCTTTCTGACGCCGCCAAGTAGTGTTTGGCATCTATACCAAAAGCGAAAACCGAGTAACGCAGATCACTAATCTACAGGTGCCTGGGCACCCGGGACGTGTTCGCCCCACAAGTGCCGCGATTACCAGCTTGCTCTTGTTCATCGTCAATCTTCTCGCTAACCCGTCCAACTGTGAGTGACCATCGTTCGGGAGTGCTTCAGCATGGGCGCAATGTTCCGCCAAACCGGATTACAGGGAGGTGGACGAGAAGTTAATTTTCGTTCATGCGAAGAGCTGGTGCATTGGTAATGACGACCTTTGAACTGAGCGCACAGCTCGGAATTATTGCGATCACTTGGCCCTTGCATTCATTTGCTGTCGGTACGCCTCCATGACGTCTGCCAGCGTGTCGAAGTAGGCATGCTTACCAAATACCTTGCGGAGCACGTGGTGTCGCTCTTCTTTGACGTCTTCCAGAACCTGCGCAATGACCAAGCGTATCCCCTTTTTCTTTAACATCCGGTGTATTGATCGCAGCGTCTGCGCCGCGGAGTAATCGATATCGTCCACTGCGGAGGCGTCGATGCAGAACCAGCGTAAAGGCGGCTCAGCACTGTTGACGAGTCCCATGATTTCTTCCGTGAGCTGCTGGGCGTTGGCGTAGTACATGCTGTGGCTGAAGCGGTAGATGATCAATCCGGGTAGCGCCTCGGCCCTGGTGGCAACCGGCCGGGCGCGCAGGAGGCCCGACCCGGCCGGAACCAGCACCGCATTCTTCGGTCGATAACCGCGTCGGGTGTGATCTATCAGCGACAGCACGATGGCGACCAAAATGCCTGGCTCCACACCGACCAACACCACCATCAGCGCGGTTATCAGGGCGATCCAGAACTCCGACGGCCGCCGGGTCAGGATGCTGTGCATGCCCTTGAAATCGATCAGGTCGATACCGACCAGAAACACCACCGCTGACAAGACGGCTTCGGGCATATAGGCCAAAGGCGCCGTGAAGAACAGCAGTATCAGCAACACAATGACCGCGGTGACGATCAAGGACAGCTGGGTACGCCCGCCGGCGCTGTCGACCATTTGGGTCTTGGTCGGGCTGCCGTTGACCACGAACGCGCCGGACAGACCCGCGCCGATGTTGGCCAGTCCCAGACCGACGAGATCGGTGTTCTCACTGAAGCTCTCGTTGTAGCGGGCGGCATAGGCGCGGGAGGTTGCGGCGCTCTGGGCCAGGATAACCACGAACATGGCGAACGCGGTTGGCGCCAGTTTGCGGATCAGTTCCCAGCTCCATTGGACCTCCGGCAGGCCGATGTGCGGCAGACCGCTCGGGACGGCCCCGAGTACATGCACGTGCGCTTTGAGGTCGAACGCCCAGCTGGCGACAATGGCACCGATCACGGCGATCAATGCACCCGGTATCTTTTTGGCGAACCTCTTCGAGCCGACGATCACCCCCAGCACGCTGAGTGCAACAGCCAGCGCGTAGAAGTTGACTTGCTCGATCTGCTGAAGATCGTTCCAGATCTTTCCCAGAGTACCGTGGCCGCCGCCCTGAAGGCCCAGCATGCCGGAGATCTCACCCAGCGCGACCTGCACGCCCACCCCCGTCAGGAAGCCGATCAACACTGTCCGCGACAGGAAGTCCGCCATGAAGCCCAGCCGAACCATACGCGCCAGTATGAGAAACCCCGCTGCCATGAAGGCAAGCACCGCGGCCAGCGCCACATACTCGTCGGAGCCGGTGGCCGCGAGTCCCACCAGGCCGGCGGCGAGGATGGCCGCGGTCGCCGAATCGGCGCCGACCACCAAGTGCCGTGAAGAGCCGAAAATGGCGAACAGCGCCGTGGGAATGAGCATGGTATACAGCCCGGTGATCACCGGCGTGCCGGCAATCTTGGTGTAACCCATCACCTCGGGCACGGCTAACGCCGCCAGGGTGATACCCGCCATGATCTCCGCCGGGACCCGCGCGCCTCGGATCGGCAGCACACCCTGCAAGACGGGCAGGCGGAAGCGCCCTGACTGGTTGCCTTCAGCTGTCATGAGATACGACTACCTTCTGAAATCCGGGAGTCCGCGCGCCTCGTTACTGGCGGCAAGGAACAGCGCCTCTTCGATGACTTCCTTGCCATCGTCGGTGAGTTCGAGCGCACCGCACTTGTCGACCTCGAAAGCGACCTCATCGAAGGTGTGCTTGCCCACGAGGATGTCCTGGTCGAGAAGAATTCGGGTTCTGAAAAAGTTTGCTCATTTGAACTCCGCAAAGGGCGCGGCGTTCTTCACGTAGCCGCGATGATCCCGAACCAGCCAAGCCAGGCTGCGATAAGGATCAAAGGCAAGATCCTTGATGCGGGCGGGCAGCGTCTCCGGTGGCTGCGGCCCGCCGCCGTGGTGATCGAACAGGTACACCCAATGCTGCTCGTGCATGGCCTTCCAGAAGCAGACCTCCCCCAGGCTGGTCCAACTTTCCAGTACCTCGACGAAAACGCAGATCTCCTCGCCGTGTTTTCGGTGCAGAACCTCGTACGGCGCGCGCACCAGATGATGGTGGTCGATCCGATGAAACTTATCGTCCCTCACCACGATTGGAACCGGTCGCACACGCAGATACTTGTGCAGCTTGCCCGGATCGCGTTTGAACTTTTTGCGCATGCGCCCGGCGCGGACTTCAACCTCCGCCTTGCCCACCGAGAACTGTGTGGGCGAAAGATCCTTCACCCGAAGTTTGTAGAACTCGCCCGCCGTCGCTTCCGGCGGGCACCAGGAAAACTCCGAGTCACACAAATGCCTGGTCACGATGCGCTTACCTTTCTTGGTGGTCTTGGCGAGGCGTGCCCTACCTGGGCGCTGACAAGCTGACTGAATCCCTGAATTTTGAATACTAGGTGTCAAATCGCCGTATGGGCTATGGTAAGTACATCGATCGTTGTGGCCGCCACCGAAATTAGACAAGGATATAAATGGAGACCGAGCAGTCGGCAGTTTTGTCACAAGCGACGCAGTTCGTCCTTTTCGGCGCCCTTGGCGACCTCGCCTGGCGACTCGTGGTACCTGCCCTGTTCAATCTTCACTTGGACGATCGACTGCCCGAAGAGTTTCGTCTGCTTGGCGTGGACCGCGAGATATCGGCGGAGGCGTTGACGGAACGGCTGCGTGACGGTGTTCGGCGCTTCTCGCGACGCGGCGCGCCGACTGATGAACAATGGTCGTGGTTCGCCGACAGACTGGGGGCCTTGCCCATGGACTTGCAGAATCCCGAGTCATATAAGGCGCTCGCGGCCGCGCCGGGCATGACCGACGCGCGCGCAGTCACCCGCATCTACTACCTCGCCATTCCACCGCAACTGATCGATGCGGTCGCCGGCGGCCTGGCCAACGCGGGACTGCAGCGCGACCAGGCGCATACCCGGATCGTGGTCGAGAAGCCGCTGGGGCGGGATCTGGTCTCTTTCCGTGCCATAGATCAAACCCTGCGGCGGCATTTCACCGAGCAACAGATTTATCGTATGGATCACTTTCTCGGCAAGGAAACGGTGCAGAACATCCTGGCGCTGCGCTTTGCCAACCCGATCTTCGAGCCGATCTGGAACCGGCGCTACATCGACCACGTGACAATCACGGTGGCGGAGAAGATCGGCGTCGGCCACCGCGCCGGCTACTATGAGCGCGCCGGGGCGCTGCGCGACATGGTACAAAATCACCTGATGCAGCTGATGTGCCTGGTCGCCATGGAGCCACCCGTGGCCTACGACGCCGACGACATCCGAAGCAAGAAGCTGGACGTGCTGCGCGCCTGCCGTCACATCCGTCCCGAGCAGGTCCCGGCATTTGCGGTGCGCGGCCAGTATGCCACCGGCTGGATCGAGGGCGAACACGTCCCCGGCTACCGCGATGAGCCGCAAATCGCGGCCGATTCCAACGTCGAAACCTATGCGGCGGTGAAGCTGCTGGTGGACAACTGGCGCTGGCAGGAGGTGCCCTTTTACCTGCGCACCGGCAAGCGCATGGCCAACGCGGTGTCGGAGATCTCGATCCGTTTCCGCGATGTGCCGCACAACGCCTTCCCTGCGGTTACGGGCGTCAACTCCCAGCCCGTGCGACTCGTCATCCAGATCCAGCCGCAGGAAGGCATCATCCTGAAGTTCATGGCCAAGGAGCCCGGCTCACCGCTGCGCCTGCGCCCGGTCGACATGCGCTTCGCTTACAGCGAGGCCTTCAGCAAGCCGAGTCCCGCCGCTTACGAAACCTTGCTCCACGACCTGCTGCTGGGCGATGCGACGCTGTTCATGCGCAGTGACCAGGTGCAGGCCGCGTGGGAGCTGCTGGTGCCCATCCTGGAGACCTGGGAGGCGAACCCGGCACCGGATTTCCCGAACTATCCCGCCGGCAGCTGGGGACCGGAGGCCGCCGAACGCCTGGTGGCCAGCGACGGTCGTGCCTGGCTGACACCGAGTCAATGGCACCCGCAGGACAAATCCTCGCCCATCGCCGATGACCGATGAATTCCTCGGCGAAGAGGCGCCGGGGGCGCCTGGCGCGACGTCCAATTGGTGCGGTGGCGCCAAGCAGGCCGTGGGCACCAGCCTGGGCGCGGCGCGGGTCTGGTTCACGGTCGGCCAGGGCATACTGAACGAGGTCTACTACCCGCGCATCGACCTGCCGCAAATCCGTGATCTCGGCTTCATCGTCGCCGACGGAGAAGGCTTCTGGCAGGAAGTCAAACGAATCGAGGACTGCCGCGTCGCACTGGCCGAGCCCGGCGTCCCCGCGGTCCGCATCGTGCATACACACCCGCGTTTCACCCTGACCCAGCGCATCGTGACCGAGCCACACCGCGACGCTCTGCTATTGGACCTGCAGTTGACGGGCGATCCGCAACTGCAGGTCTACGCCCTGCTCGCGCCGCACCTGGGCGGCACCGGGCACGGCAATCAGGCCGAGGTCGTCCGTCACCGCGGCCGCCACGTTGTGTGGGCTGAACAGGGACCATTCGGGCTGGCACTGGCCGCAGTCGACGACCGGCAGCGCGACGTGCTCGGGCGTGCCAGCGCCGGCTACTCAGGCAGCACGGACGGCTGGCAGGACTTCGACCGGCACGGACGGATGAGCTGGCACTACCGCCGCGCCGGGCCTGGCAACGTCGCCCTCACCGCCGCACTGCCCAGGCAGAGCGTGCTGGCACTCGGTTTCGGCAGCAGCCGCGAGGCCGCCGCTACCCTAGCGCTATCATCCTTGTGCCAACCCTTCGAGCGCGTGTGGACGGACCAGATCGGACAATGGCGTGCCTGGCATGCCGGCTGTCGCCTGCCGGACGGAGTGCACCGCTTGCCGACGGAAGCACAGGCTCAACT